>CAYRQB010000020.1:34711-35715 GCA_964426025.1 uncultured Heliomicrobium sp. | reverse complement strand
TTCATCGGATCGTTATCGAATTTGTCAGGAGCATCGGTCGCCGGAGGTTCGGCGCTCAGAATGCCGTCGCCAGCTCCGGTGTTGGCTTTGCCGTTGCTGGAAAGGAAGTAAGTCATCGGTTGAGCGCCGGCGGGAGGCCAGGTGTCGGACGATTGCCATTTGTTGATGCCCATCGTGAAGTAACGAACCTTAGGCATTTTTTCCAGAATGCCGTTTTGTTCGCCTTTCAGGAAGTGATCGAACCAGCCCCAGGTCAATTCGCTGTAATTCAAACGGGCGTCTCCCATGCTGCGTTCGCCGACGACAGTGTTTTCAGTCGCGCGCGTGTAAGCGCAATGCAGCGTAGGAGCGATGACGGCGTATTGTTGGTTGGCAATTTCAGGGCGCGCGGTTTTGCGGACGTGGTTGTAAGCGGCAAGGTTCGGCCCGGTCGAAACGTCATACCACGACATAAACCAGAAACCGGGAACGTTGATAGGCATGTTGTCGTGCCACAAACCGCCTTTGTACCAGGCCGGATCGTTCGGAGCGCGTTTGATCATCGCGCCACCCGTGTCCACAGGCATTTCAGTGGCGAAGATTCCCGGCGGGCCGTCAACGGCTTTCATAATGTCCATCACAGGCAAATGCCGCAGAGCTTTCGACCAATCAACCGGCGGCATTTGCGGAGCAAGATCGAAATACTTTGACGCTCGAATCAAATCTTCCTGCGAAGTGTTCGGCGGAAACATCGGGCGAACCTGATTCTGTTCGCCGTACAGCCAGGCGATGAACAACATCTGCACCGCTCCGCCGCGATACCAATTGCCTTGTTCGTAATATTCGCCTACGCGGCCAACGCCAGCGCCGAAACCTTGCGGGATCATTGCGGCAAAAGCCGGATTGCCTTGAGCCGCGACGGCCAATTGCCATTCGGCTGTCGAAGAACAACCGATGGTTCCGACTTTACCGTTCGACCACGATTGGCTGGAAATCCATTTCAGCGCGTCGTCTCCGTCGGTCAA
>CAYRQB010000020.1:4262-34701 GCA_964426025.1 uncultured Heliomicrobium sp. | reverse complement strand
GGCGGACCCAGAATGTCGTAATTGCCTTCGCTGAAAAAATGTCCTCGCTCATTCATCGTGACGTGAGCGTAGCCGCGTTTGACGGCTTCAATCACCCTGCTCATATCGCTCGGCACACGATTGCGAACATCCCAGTAATTGAAGTTGTAAGGCGTCCGCACAAAAACCGTCGGGTATTTCTTCGACGCGTCTTTAGGCCGATAAACGTCCGCGGCCATGCGTTTGCCGTCGCGCATCGTAACCATGACCTTGCGTTCGACGATGGCTATGGATTGCAGTTCGTTTTCAAGCGCTTGTCGCTGGGCGGCGAGTTCGGGACTTGCGCCTGTGCCTCGTCCCTGACCTGAAGCGATTTGAAGCGAAACGATGACGGCTGTTGCGGCGATGAACAGAGTCCAGAGAATTTTTTTTCGCATGTGTATTTTCCTCAGAGATTAGAACTTCCATTCAATATTGTCTTTTCCCACCGAAGCGCAAAGCGGGAAACCTTTTTTGTCTGTCATTTTGATGACGGCTTCGATTGCTTTCCCGCTGGCAATGGCATTTTCGACGGATTTCCACTCAATGTCTTTCAAATGAATCTTCGCCCGCCGGAAACCTTCCCACATTCCTTCAGGCCTTTCTCCCCAGCAAAGATAAATGAATCTTTCGTCAATCGTTCCTTGCGCGTAAGGGCCAAGAAAGTTCGGCTTGCCTGTGACTGCATTCCTTTCGATTCGCATCTGGCAATCAAAGATGACTTCCTTTTGATCGCCGTAAACGTCCTCGATTACTTCGCGGCCTTTCTGAACGCCAAGCCTGACTTCGGTTTTTCCGTCGAATTTCCTGCCGGGCAATTCAACGCATCTGAGTCGGATGGTTATCAGTTCCTGGCTTTTCATCAGGCTTTATTCTCCAATGGCAAACCCGCAAACGGCGGGCTGACGACAGTGTAAAGATTGAATTGATTGAATGGATTTACAGCGTGACGCCGCGAAGTATAGTTTCGCTGGCTTGTCAGGCGCAATGCGTACATTGACGACACGTTCAGGCGTTTGATGTTTTGACAGCGGCGCGGACAATGACCTAGACTGCGCCGGTCATTACGAAACTGTTCAATAAGTTCAATGACAATTTGAAATTGTGGCGTGGCGATTTAGGCGACTTGCTCCACGGAAAAAACTGCTAAAGAGCGTTCACGTTCTCAACGATCTTCATCGGGAACCCTGGCGTTGCTTTAGCGCCGGGGCTTTTTCGTTTTGGGGACAATTCAAAAATCAAAAGGCAAAAATCAAAAGTCAAAAATTAAGATGAGTTCCGCATTTTTGCTTTTTTACTTTTGCCTTTTGATTTTTGACTTCAGATCGCCGCTTTGCACAAAACTAACCCAACTCAAGGAGAAGACAATGGCTGAAGATACTCCCAACTATCAATTCAACACGCTTGCAGTTCACGGCGGACACGACGGCGACCCGGCCACCAAAGCTCGAGCCGTCCCGATTTATCAAACCACCTCTTATTTATTCGACAGCGCCGAACACGCCGCCAGCCTGTTCGGTTTGCAGGAATTCGGCAATATCTATTCGCGCATCATGAATCCGACGGTTGATGTGCTGGAAAAACGCATCGCCGCGTTGGAAGGCGGAGCCGCCGGTTTGGCTTTTTCGTCGGGACAGGCTGCGGAAACTCTGGCCATCATCACGCTGGCCAATGCCGGAGACGAAATCGTTTCGACCACGTCGTTGTACGGCGGAACTTACAACCTGTTTCATTACACGTTGCCGAAACTGGGCATCACAGTTCGTTTCGTTGACGCCGAAGACGAGAAAGGTTTGCGCGCGGCGATCAACGACAAGACCAAAGCCGTTTACACCGAAACCGTAGGCAATCCGAAACTGGACATCGTTGACATTGAAAAGCTGGCGGCCATCGCTCACGAAAACCGATTGCCGTTGATCATTGACAACACCACGCCGTCGCCCGCTTTGTGCCGTCCGATCGAACACGGAGCGGACATTGTCATTCATTCATTGACCAAATTCGTCGGCGGACACGGCAACTCGATCGGCGGCATCATCGTTGACGCCGGAAAATTCGATTGGAAAGCTTCGGGGCGATTCCCTGATTTCACCACGCCTGATCCGTCGTATCACGGACTGGTTTACGCTGACGCCTTCGGCCCGCTGTCGTTCATACTGAAAGCCCGCGTTCATGCTTTGCGCGATGTCGGCGCTTGCCTGTCGCCTTTCAACGCCTTCCTGATTTTGCAGGGAGCCGAAACCTTGCATTTGAGAATGGAGCGCCATTCGCAGAATGCTCTGGAAGTGGCGAAGTACCTGCAAAAACACCCGCAGGTCGAATCGGTCAATTATCCGGGACTTGAATCCAGCCCGTATTACGAACGCACCAAGAAGTATTCGCCGACGGGCGCTGGTGCTTTGGTGACCTTCAACATTCGCGGCGGTTTGGAAGCGGGCAAGAAATTCATCAATTCCACGATATTGCTTAGCTTGTTGGCGAATATCGGCGACGCCAAATCGCTGGTCATTCATCCGGCCTCGACCACTCATTCGCAATTGAGCGAGGAGGAACAGGCTTCGACCGGCGTGACCCCTGGGCTGATTCGCCTGTCAATCGGCATCGAAGATATTCGCGACATCATCGCCGACATTGATCAGGCGCTGAAAGCTGCGGCTTGAGCCTGAAGAAATAATCCACGAAGCCACACGAAGAATCACGAAGGAAAGAATTTGTCTTCTTCGTGATTCTCAACCCGGCTTCGTGGATTTGATTTGCTCCATATGTCCGATCTCATCCAGCCAACTTACGAAGGCGATGTCGTCTTTGCCCCTGACCAGCCTTTTCAGCTTTTCTCCGGCGGGCAATTGCAGCCCGTCAATTTGCATTACGCCATTTACGGCAAACTGAACGACCGGCGCGACAATGCGATTCTGGTTTGTCACGCTCTGTCAGGTTCGGCGCGCGTTGGCGATTGGTGGTCGCAATTGTTTTCGACTTCGGAAAATCGCGACGGAGTTTTTGACCTCGACAGCGATTGCATCATCTGCGTCAACCTGATCGGTTCCTGTTACGGTTCAACCGGTCCTCAACACATCAATCCGGCGACCGGTCGAGCGTTTGGGGCGAACTTTCCTCTGGTCACGGTTCGCGATTGGGTCAGGACTCAGGCTTTGTTGATTGATCATCTGGGAATTGAAAAATTGCGAGCGATCATCGGGGCTTCGATTGGCGGAATGCAGACGATTCAATGGGCGATTGATTTTCCGCATCGCGCTCGGCGATGCGTGGCAATCGGAGCCGCTCCGTTGACGGCGATGGGATTGGCGCTGAATCACCTGCAACGTCAGGCAATCTTCAACGACCCGGACTGGCTAGGCGGAGAATATTCAACCGACACTCCGCCGAAAGCCGGAATTGCGATGGCTCGCGCGATTGCCATGCTGTCGTATAAATCGGACAAGCTTTTCGATCATCGTTACGCCCGCAAACCGAATCGCAGCGGCGAAGACCCGTTGCGTTCGATGACGGAACGTTACGACATCGGCGGTTATCTGGATTATCAGGGAGAGATATTCACCCGTCGTTTCGACGCCAATTCGTATTTGCTGATCACCAAAGCGATGGACAATTTTCATCCGGCTTGCGGTTACGAATCGGAACGAACAGCGCTGGAAAGAATCAAAGCCAGAATGCTGATGGTAGGAATTTCTTCAGATTGGTTGTTTCCGGCGGCGGAGGTAAAGGCGTTGGCTGAACGAATGCGAGAAGCTGGCTCGAACGCGGAATATGCCGAAATCAATTCCGATCACGGCCACGACGGTTTTCTGGCTGAGCCGCATTTGCTGTCGCCGCTGATTCGCCGCGTGTTGAATGATTAGCCGCCATCAGCCATTCACCGTTAGCCCGTTAATGGTTTGGGTAATGGCTGATGGGTAATGCTATCAGTCAATCAACCATTACTGCGTTTCAAATGTTTGAAGCCGACCATCTTCTGCTGTTCTTCGTCCCACAGCCTCAGCGAACCGGATTTCAGGCTGCTCCAAAAATCCAGCACGACAGCTTCCTGAAACATTGGCGTTTCAACGTGGCATTGTTCCAGCTTGTAGTTGGGAATTTTCGGGCTTAAGTGGTGGATGTGATGGAATCCGATGTTGCCCGAAAACCATTGAATCACTCGCGGCAATTTGAAGTAGGAACTGCCCATGACGGCTGAAGTCACGTAATCCCAATCTTCTTTTTTACGCCAGTAAGTGTCTTCGTATTGATGTTGGACGTAAAACAGCCAGATTCCCATCACGCCGGAAAACATAGTGATCGGAATCCAAATCATCAGGAATCCCTTGACGCCGATGGTCAGACACAAACTGCTCCAAATAGTCAGCAAAGCCAGATCGGTCAGGTAAACATTGCGGGCTTCGCGTTTGCCGGAATTTTTGCGGACGAAACGATGCGACACAACAAAAGTCCAGATCGGCCCGATTATCAGCATGACCGCCATGTTCCGGTAAAAACGGTATTTTAACTTCTGCCATTTTGACATGGCTTGATACTCTTTGACGGTCAGGGTTGAGACATCGCCGGTTCCGCGTCTGTCCAGATCGCCTGAAGTCGCGTGGTGAATCGCATGCTCGTGCCGCCATTGGTAGTAGGGAACCATCGTCAAAAAGCCGCAGACGGTTCCAACCACGTCGTTGGCCTTTTGCGATTTGAAAAACGAACCGTGGCCGCAATCGTGCTGGATGATGAACGTACGCATGACCAATCCGGCGGCTGGCAAAGCAAGTAGCAAAGTCAGTAAGTACGAATACGACAAGCTAAGGCTCATCAAATACCACAGCGCAATGTATGGAAGGACCGTGTTGATAATTTGCCAGATACCGCGCCAGCTTTCCGGCGTTTGGTATTTCTTGATGACATCCTGCCAGCGCGGCGCGGATGTCGTAGGCTTAATCACGTTTGGATCAAAATGCATTCAATTTCTCCAGAGATCTCGTTTAGTGGGGCACAAACACTCAAAGCGCATATGCAATGCGATAGTAAGTGCGACCACCTGCAACTACAACGAAAAGTGTTGATTTAGCGAGGGTTTAGGGCAGGTATTACGAAACTATTACAATGCGGATGATTGCAAAGTGGCGGATTGGTTCAAAGCGCGGAAGATTTGTTTTTGCGTGAGAATGGACGAGTCACTGAATTGATTTCGCCGCCGATCAAAATCACCATGCCTGTCAGATAAAACCACAGCATCAAAACCATGACTCCGCCCAGCGTGCCGTAAGTGGCGTTGTAATTGCCGAAGCGCGAGACGTAATAACGAAAGCCGAATGAAATCAGCAGCCAGCAGACGACGGCGAAAACGGCTCCGGGCGTGAACCATTTCCAGCTTTGTTTGATGTTCGGCGCGAAGTAATAGATCAGGTCAATGCCGATCAGAACCAGAATGCTGGTCAACGGCCATTGAGCTATGCCGAAGATGGTTTGGAATAACGCGCCACGGCCAAGAAGCTCGGCGATGCGCAATCCGATGTATTCGCCGAAGAAGACCATCATCAAAGCCGAAAGCACAAAGACGGCCAAACCCAAAGTCAGGCCGATTGACAGCAAACGTTCTTTCCACCAGGCGCGCGGCGCTGTCGTTCGGTACGCGCGATTGATCGAACTGATGATGGCTTCCATTCCAGAAGACGAAACCCAGATGGCCAGGATGATGCTGAAGCTGAGCAATCCGCCGCGCTGGTAGGAAACAATTTCGTGGAAAGTGTTGTCAACCAGTTTGTATGCGTCCAACGGCAGCACGTTCCTCATTGCGCCCAACCAGAAATCCAGTTTGCGAGGAATGGGCAGATAAGCCAGCAAGGCTGTCAGAAAAATCATCAACGGAAAAAGCGAGAAGAGCCAATAATAGGAAAGCTGAGCTGCTCGCCCGAAAACATCGTCCTCGAAAATCTTGTCCCAGACCCGGCGAACGATGGAGAAAAACGACTGGCTGTTTGACGAAGCGGGAGACGAAGAGGTCGCAACAGGCGCGGAGCTTGAATCGGTTTGTTCCATTGTCTTCAGCGCCAGTCGTTCCCTTGCTTCCTTGTCCCCCGCTGATTTTTTCATCTGATCAGAATTGTCACTCGATTGGCTTCGACTCCGCCGACGGTTACGACCACCTCGACCCGTCGCTGGCCTTGATTGGCCAGCGTTGCCGGGAACAGGGCGTTGATCTGATCCAGTCCGGCGAATGTGCCTTGCGCTCCTGCGTAAAGAACCTGAGCGGTTTGTCCGTCAATTTTAACAACGACGGATTCGGCCACTCCGTTCGCGTCGTTGGGATTGGCAGCCTGGACGTGTCTGACGCCGGTGCCGTAAAGAACCAGCGCGCTCTGTTTGCCATTGATTGAAACATCGAACGGCGGTTGCTGGAAATTGACGCCGTCAATCGTGGCTTGAGCGGCGGCATCGCCATTGCCGGTGGCGTTGGCGGTGAAGATGGCCGGAGCCGCAGCCACAATCTGAATATTGCCCAACGCATAACTGCCGAGCGAATTGCTGACGATGATCGTCGCAGTGCCCGGATCAATCGTTGACGGCACGACGAAATTGATCTGCGTCGGCGAAACGAAAAACAACGGAGCCGGGATGCCGTTAACTGTCAGAACAGTATCGGCCAAAGAAATCGGCAGCGGAAATTGCTGAGCGACTTCTATTCGCTGAGCCAGGTTGACGCCGAATGCGGCGGCGATGGAATCCGCCGCCAACGGCGCGACGCGAAAATCTGCCGCGTTGACAGCGGCCAGCGGCGAAGCCTGAACCACATTGACCACGACGGATTTGATATCGGTCAAGGCTCCGTCGGAGGCGATGAAGTTGACGGCGATGCGACGTCCAACATCGTTCGACGACGGCGTCCAACGGAAAGCACCGCGCGCGCTGTTGTTGGTGTCGTTGGTGTAATTGAAACTTGCGCCGTTTGGCAATCCTTCGGCGGTGATTGAAATCGGCACGCCCGAACCCAAATCCTGCGCTGAAACTGCGAAAGCCAGTTCGTTGTTCGGCAATGCGATCTGCTGAATCGCCGGAACCGTAACCAGCGGCGGCTGATTCGGCGAAATGATGCTGAAACCGTTCAATTGCAATCGCTCGTTCGATCGGGCGACGGTCGTTCCGCCAGTTACCGGAGAAATTCCGCCCACGACGTAAACCATTCCGCCTAGCGCCGCGCTGCTCATTCGCGTTCGTCCGGTCGGCAAATCGAACGATCCGTCCAACGACAACCATGTGTCGCTGGCGAAATCGTAAGCGTCAACCGCGCCAATCGGCACGCCGCTGCTGTTTTCGCCGCCGATGATCAACCACAACAATCGCCCGTTTGCGTCCTGCGCCAAAACGTTGGTGGCGTATTGACGCGTGCGAGGCAGATCGGCAATCGGCGACCATTTTTGAGTGGTGAAATCGAAAACCTCGCAACTGGTCAATGAACCCGAAGCGCCGATGCCGCCCGCGACATAAAGCTTGCCGTTGGCAAAGACCGATTCGTGAGCGAAGCGCACGTTGTTCATATCCGGCAGCGAAGACCACGCGTTGGTTGCAATGTCGTAAACCTGAAACAGTCCCAATCGAACGACAACATCGGTTCCGCCCGTCCGGTACAACTTTCCGTTGGCTGGATTTGCCGTCAAACCGTAAGCGTGAACTCCCTGCGTTGGCGCGGCCAGCGTCGTCCAACTGTTTCCGGTGATGTCGTAAACGTAAAAGTTGTTTTCAATCACGTCGCCGGATCGAATGCCGCCCGGGACATAAATCTTGTTGTTGATGGCGAGGGCTTTGGACGAATTGAAAGCGACCGGCAACGAAGCGACTGTTTCCCAGGACGGTTGAGCCGCAGCCGGATCGAACCGCAGAACGGCAGTGGTCGAACTGGTATTGGAAGTGGTTGACCGTCCGCCGATTGCGTAAATGAATTTGTTGTCGTTGGCGATGGCGGCGCGATTCAACGCTGTCGGCAACTGGGTTTGAGTCTGCCAGCGGCTTTCGATTGTGAAGTCGGAAGTGGAGAACACTTCGGTTTCCGCGCCTTCATCGTCAACCGCGACAACTCGCAACCGTCCGTTGTTTGTGGCGACCGACTGTGGAACTGTCCAGTTGAAGGACTGGGCTTCACCGCCGATTTCGCCGATGTTGGCTAACAATTGCGGAGCGCCGGCCCCGCTGCGATAAAGCGCGATGCGATGTTTGACGACTTTGCGATTGTCCGCCGATTGCCAGCGCAATGTGACGGTCGAACCGGTGAAGATTCGATCTCCGCCGTTCGGCGAAATCACGCCGACGGTTGGCGGAGTCGGCGCGGTGTAATTGAAACCGTTGGCGATTTTCTTTTCAGCCGTCAACGAATTTCTGATCGTCAATTCAACAGGCCCAGTCGTCGTTGACGCAGGCGATACGACTTGCAGTGTGTTTGCGTTGACGAAGATCACTCGCTTGGCGTTCAAAGTTCCGAACAGCGCCAGAGTTTCCGGCGAAAAGTTCGATCCGCTGATCGTCACCACTGTGTCCCCGTTCGTCGTCCCAGAGTTTGGAAAAACGCTGCTTACATCCGGCGATCCGCTGGCGCTGCCGGGCAGATAATAAGTGAAGGCATTGGCCAGAGTGACAGCGCCGTAACGGGTTTCGATTCGCAAACTGGCTTTGCCCGCCGGTTGAGCCGGAGTGACAGCCGTCAATGTCGTTCCGCCCAGGACTTTGACGCTGGTGGCCGCCGCGCCGTTGAAGAAAACTTTGACATCGCTTGTTTCGGTGAAGTTCAAACCGTTGATCGTCACAGAAGTGGCGCCGGTGGGCAAACCGAAAGCGGGCGTCAATCCGACAATCATCGGCGACAACATACTTGCCGGAGGAATGAACGCCGGATCGGAAGAACGCGCGATCAATCGAATGTCGTCAATCGTCCAACCGTCGCTGGTGGTGGTGGAAGACGAACTCAATCGAAAACGCACGCGAACGCGCGATTGCCCCGCCAGCGCGTCAAGTTTCAAGACAACCTGATTGAACGTCGTAAGCGATCCGGTATAAGCCGCCCCTCGATTCCAATTGACGCCGTCATCGGTTGAAAATTCGACGATGCCGTAATCGAAACCTGTGGTCAGCGCGTGGCTGTGAGCGAAAGTCAGAACTACGCCTGCGGCTTGCGACAAATCGAACAGCGGCGAAACCAGCGAAGCGTTCGTTCCCGCCACGTAATTTCCGTTCGGGCTGTCTGTCCACGACCGTGCGCCTGAAGCCGAGCGCGTTTCAGTGATCGCCCACGAAGTGTTTGGCGTCCCGGTTACGCTCCAACCAGCGTTGCCTGATTCGACCGTGTCGTCAAAGAAAATCTTTTCGCCCGCCACGTCCGCCTGTCCTGTGATTTGAACCATCGCTCCGTTGCCGTTGTTGGCATCGTCGTAAGTGACGACGATCTTGTCGCGTGCTGCAACCGAAGCCTGCAAAGCGCCATCGCCCGGCGCAGCCGATCCGATGACCACTCGCAAACTAAGGCTGTAAGCTCCGGCGAAAGTTCCGTCGGGCGAAGCGGTCACTGTTTCTTCGTCGCCGGTCACTGAGCTGCGAACTTTCACGCGGACGGTTCCAGTCGCGTTGCGGTCGCCAAGCGAGATTTGAATTGATTCGCCCGGCAGATAAGCCTTCTGATCGAAGCGAAGCGTTCCCAGATCGCTGCAAAACGGCGGCAGGTCGAAAGCTTCCTGCGGCGCTCCGTCGCGCGCATCCAGCGTGGTTGCCGAAAATCCCATTCCCCGTTTGGCGAATGCCTGCCACATCGTGCATTGATTTACGCCGCCGTTGTTGACTTTGTCAGCCAGCATGATCGCGTTGCGAGCGTCCAGAAATGTCGGCGTCTGCGGCGACATTTTCATGCCGTCAACGACCAGTTGAATGCTTTGCCGCTGGCCTTCCTGAAAACCGAGTTTGCGAATCAGCGCAGCGCGGGCTTCGAGCAAAGCGTTGCACCAGATTTCGCCGACGTTGTGAACTTCGGTGCTGCGGTTAATATCGCCAAAATTCAGCGGGAAGACTGATTGGCTGGTGCTGTACGGGAAACGACGAATGCCGTTGGCGAAATCGTTGATGGCGAAACCGCCAACCGGATAACTGCCATCCAGATTGTCGGTTGAGGTTCTGAGCAAAACCAAACCGAAGTAATCCGACCAACCTTCGCCCATGCCTCCGCCCTGAGCGAAACCCAAACCTCTGATCAATCGGTTGCTGGTTCCATGTGTCAATTCGTGCAGGATGATGCCCTGATCAAAATCGCCGTCGCGTTGCACAGCGCCGCCCGTGAACAGATACATCTGCATTCGCGGAGGCGAACCGTCGCTGGGCGTGGAAAAGTTTGCGTTGTTGGTTCCGCTGCCGTCCTGAGCTTCGGCGCGAACGGCGTCATTGCCTAATCCGCCAAGACCGAAATTGTTCGCCTGGAAATTTCCGGCGGCTTCGGTGAATCCGTATAGATACAAAATGTCGTGATAACGATTCGTCCAGTAAAACAGATTGGCCAGCGCGGCTTTCTGATTGTTTTCGGTCGTCGGCTGTTCGTTGAAATCTACCGGGAAGGAAAAGTTGCTGTCAGGAACCGTCAGGCGCGGATTGTCGTCCGGTTGATTGTCCGCGTTGCGGTCAAGGTAAGCGTTGGCGTTGTTGCTGGTGAAAGTCGTCGGCGATTGCCCGGCCCACCAATCATTGTGCGGATCGTTGGTCGGGAAAACCGCTGAGCCGTTGAAAGGCGTGGCGCGAAACGGCAAATCCTCTCGCTGTAAAAACGGCGGATTCAGGTTGTTGTCGAATGGCAGATTCGTGCGCGGGCTGTCTTTGGTGAAAACCAGACCGTGCGGATTCTGCGCCGCTTGAATCATCGCGGCCAGCGGTTGAGGAATCGTGGAATTCCGTGAAACAGGTTCGCCAATCTTCGCCGAATATTTTCTCAGAGCCGATTCGTCTTCAAAGCAATACCAGGTCAGGTTGTCGCGATAAAGCAAAGTTCCATCTTCCGCGTCAACGACCATCAGGTAAACGTCCGGCGTTTCCTGTAACCAAAGCTCGAATTGCCAGGCCAGCCGCAATTGATTGGCGGCCAGCGGAAAGTAAACCAATCGCGCCTCAACGTCTCGACCGAATTTTGCCGGGAGCGAAAGTTTTTGCGCCAACGCCCGACCTGTTGGTTGAACTTTGATCGTCGCGTCCGAAGCGATTTCGGTGTCGGCATAATCCGCCGCTTTGCGCAATGCGGCATTGACGGACAATCGCGGTCGTGACGAATTGACCGCTCCATTCGCCGAAGCAATCAATTCGCCGCCGGCTGTGATCAGCGAACCGTTGCGGTCGAAATGAAAAGCGTATTCGCACTGGAAAACTTCCACGCCATTGACGCGCTGTCCCAAAGTCAGATGCGTGACGCCGTTGTGATCGGTTCGATAACGTCTGGTCACGTTCAAACCGTCAACCTCGTCGGATTGCAAAAGATAAAGATCGCTGTTGCGCTTCAAAAATTGTTTGGCGGAAATTTCCGCGTCGGTATTGGTCGGCTGAGTCAAATCCTGCGTGAAGCTGTAAACGCGACTGGGAGTCCCGCTCAGACTGCTGAACTGCATTTGAACGCTGGCGCGTTCGCGCCGCAAACGCGAATCGCGCGCCGCAACCAAAGCTCTGCCCGCGTTCCCGCCGGTTTTTAACGATTCGGGTTGAGCCGGAAGCGTGCGATCCAAATTGGCTCGCACGTCGAAATCTTCCATGCGCTGTGGGCGGCGAACGTCGGTTTGTTGTCTGGATTTCGCATCCGAATCGGATTGATCCGGATGGCGTTGAGCCATCGCTGAAAGCGCGAGCGAGAAAACACAGATGATTGCGACAATAATGATTAGGTAGAGGGTTCTTCTTTTCATGAGCAAGTGTTCTGAAAGTTAAGGCGCATGGAAGACGCTGAGTTGCAATTACGGTTTCAGTCAATGGTCTTTGCGACCGCAGAGCGAAACTATAGAATTCAAGAAAATGTTTTTCCCGCGAATGACGCGAATTAACGCAGATACTTTGGAAAAGGCTATTCAATAGCTTTAACCTGACCAACAAGATAGCCGGTTCTAAAACCGGTAAAAAAATCCTTTTCATTCGCGTAATCAGCGTGATTCGCGGGAAGTTATTATCTTAAAAGCTATAACTTGAAGCGAAAGTAAATCCAGTCCCGAATTGGACTTGACGATTCTAGCTGAGAAGGGGAGCAGGATAGAAGCGTTTCAAAATGAACTTGCGACTTGCGCGTAATGCAAACCTGCCAGGCGGCAGAGTCGCAACGCAAGCTCGGTCATAACAATTCCGTGACTGACCGAATCATTCATCCACGAAAAACATCTTTGCGGTTTTGAAGCTTTGAGCCTTCGGGTTGAGATTGTTGTTCTGGCGCAATTCTACCGTTTGAGCCGGTCGTCCAAATCTTCAAACTCATGAACCAGAATCCAATCGGCCTGTTCGATCAGTGCGCGATGATTTTGGGCGTCGGCCCCGGCAATCCAGACGCGGGTGTTATTCGGCATGTGATCGGCGATGGTCTTCAATTCGATGGCGATTTGCTGGTTTTGCGAATTCAGCACGCTCAGCAACAACACGCGGGCTTTGGTCAATTTGACCGTGCGAACGATTTCCAGCGCAGGCAAATCCGCTCCCAGATAAACGACTCGCCAACCTCGAGTGGCTGCGATCAAAGCAGCGATCAGGATTCCGAATTCGTGACGCTCTTCGGCGGGAGTAGCCAGCACGATCGTGTCAGCCGCTTCGTCAGGCGGGTAAAGCCTGAAAAGGGAACTGAGCAAATTGCGTATCAAATTTGTCGCGACGTGTTCCTGCGCGACTCCAAAATCGCGATGCGCCCATCGGTCGCCGATTTCAGCCAACAGCGGTACGACAATGTTTTTGACCATCACTCGCGGCGGATAAAGCGTCGCGGCGCGATTTATCTCTTCGTCTGCGGCAACCACATCCATTCGCGCGATTGCTTCCAGAAAACGTTCGCGCGTGATGGCGTGCGGATCGGTCGCATCCTGACTGGCAATGGCGAAAGTCGCCCGATGTTTGCCCGACAGATTTTCAAGCTCTGAGTCCGGCAGTTTGGCTACCTGGCCGATGGCGTGACCGAGTTCGACTGCCTGTCGAAGTCTGCGCAATCTGGCAATCTCAGCGTCGGAATAAAGCCTGGAACCGCCGTCGCTTCGTTGCGGAGAAATTGCTTGATAGCGCCGTTCCCAAACGCGTACAACGTCGGCAGAAAGCCCCGTCAATCGGCTGACAGTCCCGATTCGATACTTTGGAATATTGGAATAATCGTTGGATGGTGTTTGTTGATCCGTCATATCAGTGACAATATCGTTTCTCTGTCGTGATATTGTCAAGATAAAGTTATGGTCAAAATCTATTTGATCTGGTGTGATAAGTTGTCATCCGAGTCACGGTTCATATCGTGTTTCAGATTTTTTGAGTATTAAGCCTGCTGTCCAGGGCTCTGTAGCCAGATCGTTTTGAAAGATTAAGGAGCAAAGATGAGAGTTTTAGTTACAGGCGCTACGGGATTAATTGGTCGCGAACTTTGCCGGAAGCTGACTGGCGAAGGCCACGAGATTTTCTTTTTGTCCCGCCGTCCTGATCCGGCCAGGGTTGTCAACGGAGCGCAGGGCTTTGCCTGGGATGCGGATTCGGAATTGCCGCCGCCCGAAGCCTTTGCCGGAGTTGACGCGGTAATTCATCTGGCGGGCGAACCGATAGCCACTTCACGATGGACAAACGAACAGAAAAAACGCATCCGCGATTCGCGCGTGAAAGGCACGCGAAATTTAGTTGATGGAATGGCTAAGTCGGAAGCTCGCCCCAAAGTTTTGATCTGCGGATCGGCGGTCGGTTTTTACGGCACACGGGGCGACGAACAATTGGATGAAAGCTCCGCTCCGGGCAAAGGGTTTTTGCCGGAAATCTGCATCGAGTGGGAACGTGAAGCCGAGCGCGCTCGCGAATTTGGAGCGAGAGTCGTTCTGGTTCGAACAGGAGTTGTTCTGGAAAAGGAAGGCGGCGCTCTGGAAAAGATGTTGACGCCTTTCAAGCTGGGGTTGGGCGGAAGATTGGGCGATGGCGAACAATGGTTTCCGTGGATTCATCTGGACGACATCGTAGGTATTTTGCGGCACTCGCTGATCAGCGAACAGGTCAACGGTCCCATCAACGGCGTCGCTCCGGGAATCGTCACCAACGCGGATTTCACCAAAGAACTCGCCGCCGCTTTGAACCGCCCGACATTTTTTCCGGTGCCTGAATTCGCCCTTCAACTGCTGATGGGCGAAATGGCCGAAATCGTCCTGAACAGTCAACGGGTGTTTCCCAAAGTGGCTTTGGACACCGGTTACAAATTCAAACATACGAATTTGAGACCGGCGCTGGAATCTTTACTGAAGTAAAAAAACGAGGTTGATAGTTGTTATGCACACTTACATTTTGGAACGTGAACAGGTTGTTCCGCTTTCGCGCGATGAAACTTTCGCTTTCTTTTGCGATGCCTTCAATCTGGAGCGCATCACTCCGCCGTTTTTGAAATTTCGGATTGTCACGCCATCGCCGATTCACATGGCGGCAGGGACATTGATTGATTACAGGTTGGGTCTATATGGCATTTCGTTCAGTTGGCGGACGATGATCGAAACCTGGCAGCCGAACAGTAAGTTCGTTGATACGCAGTTATGCGGGCCATACGATTTGTGGCATCACACTCACACTTTTGAGGAAATTGCTCCGAACCGAACGCTGATGCGAGATCGAGTGTTGTACAGAATTCCTTTCGGCGTTTTCGGGCGATTGGCGCATTGGTTGTTTGTCCGGCGCTGTCTGGAAATGATCTTCGATTATCGCGCGAAGGCGACGGCGGAATTGCTGGGAACCACACAAGGCGGCAGATCGTCGTTGCGACAATTCGCGGTGGCGGCGGATTGAAGGGGAAAGACTGAATGACCGGTATTGACAAACTGAAATCCGATCCGAGAGTGACCGCACGGCGAACAGGTGAACCTGATGCCGATGGTCGTTGCGTCGTTTACTGGATGCAGCGCGCTCAACGCGGTTTGGACAATCCGGCTCTGGATGTCGCCATCAACGCCGCCAACGAATTGAAAAAGCCGCTGGCGGTTTTTTTCGGACTGCATCCCGGTTATCCGAACGGAAATCTGCGGCATTACGCTTTCCTGGTCGAAGGTTTGGCCGAAACCAAAAAGCGAATCGAAGCGCGCGGCGCGGCTTTCGTTTTTCGACCTTACCCCAATCACGATCTGATTCTATTCTGCGACGAAGTCAAAGCCGCGTTGGTCGTCGGCGACGAAAACCCAATGCGCGAACCTGAAGCCTGGCGGCGAAGCGCAGCGAAGAAGTTGAGAGTTCCGCTGTGGACGGTTGATGCCGACGCGATTGTGCCGTCGAAGTTTTTGGAAAAAGAAGAATATGCCGCTCGGACGATTCGTCCGAAGATTCATAAGTTGTTGCCGGGATTTTTCGTCCCGCTGGAAAATCCGAAAGCGAGACACAAATGGAACGAAGCCGATTTGCCAGAAAGCGCGCCGATTGACGAAGAAAAGCTGCTCAGCGAATTGCCGCTTGACCATTCGGTGCAGCCGGTCAAACAGTTCAAAGGCGGAACCAGCGCCGGGTTGAATTTGTTGAAGCAGTTCGTTTCCGATCGGCTGACAAATTACGACACCGACCGCAATCTGCCGCATTTGTCCGGAACCAGCATGCTTTCGGCGTATTTGCACTTCGGCCAATTGGGGCCGCACACCGTCGCTCTGGCCGTGCGAGATTCGGACGCGCCGACGAAGGCGAAGGAAGCTTATCTGGAAGAATTGATCGTCCGGCGAGAGTTGGCGATCAACTTCGTCGCGCGAAATCCGAATTACGACAAACTTGAAGGCTGTCACGAATGGGCGCTGAAAACTTTGCGCGAACACAGTCGCGACGAACGCGAATACCTATACACCGACGCGCAATTTGAAAACGCCGAAACGCACGACGAATTGTGGAACGCCGCTCAAACCGAAATGGTCGTCACCGGACGCATGCACGGTTATCTGAGAATGTATTGGGCAAAGAAAATTCTGGAATGGACGAAATCGCCGGAAGAAGCTTTCGACATCGCCGTCCGATTGAACGACCGGTACGAACTGGATGGTCGCGATCCGAATGGTTACACCGGCGTCGCCTGGTCAATCGGCGGCAAACACGACCGTCCGTGGGGACCAGAACGGCCAATCTTCGGGTTGATTCGTTATATGAACAGAAATGGCTGCGAGCGGAAGTTCGATGTCAAAGCCTACATTCGCCGTGTCGAATCGCTGGCCAAAGGGGTTGAACAACAAACTCTTTTTTGAAGTGTGAGCCGATGAATTATTCCAACAACCAATCCGCACAGAAGAAAACCGAAGAAGTTTGGAGTCATGGGCGCTGGCAACAAATCGAATCGGAAGCTCGTCGGCGAGCGCTGGCAGCCAAAGACGATGCCGAAGCCCGGGAGATTCTGGTCAAACAGGCTCGCGCAGTGTTGAAGACCTACAGCACCAGCTTTTTCATCGTCACGCGGTTTTTGCCGACCGCCAAGCGTGCGAAGGTCGAAGCCATTTACGCCGCCGTGCGTTATCCGGACGAAGTTGTTGACACGTTCCCGCTGACCAAAGTTCAGCAATCGAAACTGCTCAACGATTGGGCTGATAGTTACGACGCCGCATTGCGATGCAAATCATTGCGCGAGTCGCTGTCAATCGGCGTCCAGTGTTTTGTCGCAGGGTTTGCCGAAGTCGTGCGCGAATGCGGAATTCCCAGCGAGCATTACCACGCGTTTCTGGACGCCATGCGATTGGATGTCTGGCCGCGCAAATTCGCGACGCTCGACGATCTGATTGATTCTTACATTTACGGCAGCGCCATCGTTGTCGGCTACTTTCTGACTTACGTTTACGGTTCGGCGAAGCCAGGTGATTTTGACCGAGCGCTCAAAAGCGCGCGCGATCTGGGCATTGCGCTGCAACTGACGAACTTTCTGCGCGACGTGGCCGAAGACCAGCGGCGCAATCGCATTTACCTGCCGCAGGATATGTTGCGCCAGGAAGGCATTGAAGAAATGGATGCGACCGATCCCGATCAGCAAGCGGCGCTCAATCGCGTGCTGCGGCGATTGACGGCGATGACCGAAGAATTTTACGAAAGCTCGCTCGGCAATCTGGACGCTTTCAATCACGACAGCCGGGTGGCGATTCGCGCCTGCATTGACGTTTACCGACAATTGAACCGCCGCATCGCCGACAGTCCGTACGGAATTCAACATCGCGAAAGCGTCCCGATGCGCGAAAAGTTTCGCGTGCTGCCGCGCAGCAAATACTGGCGATTGCCGCTGGCGTATTTCCGAGCTTGAAGGTTAATGAAATGACAACAACCAATGGAACAAATAAAAAGAACGGCCATACCAAGTCGAGCAAATCCGTGATCATCGTCGGTGGCGGATTGGGCGGATTGAGCGCGGCGATTCATTTGCGATTGGCCGGTTACGAAGTCGCGTTGTTTGAAGCCAACGAACGAGTCGGCGGTCGCGCCAATGTCATCAATCGCGATGGTTTCACATTCGACACAGGGCCTTCGCTGCTGAATTACCCGTGGGTGTTCGAGCAGTTGTTTCAATCCGCCGGGCGCAACTTTCACGATTACGTCAAACTGATTCCGGTTGATCCCTCAGTCAGTTTCGAATGGCCGGACGGTACGAACTTCACGCTTTCATCCAATATGCAAAAGCTGCTGGACGAATGCGAACGCATCGAACCCGGTTCGCGTCCGAATGTCATAGCCTTTCTGGAAGACGCGGCGATCAAATACAGAGTCTCTTTCGACAAGCTGGTCAATCGCAACGAAGACAATCCGGTCAAATGGATCGGCGTTTTGAAGCTGGGCGAAATGTCTCGATTGAGCGTCTGGCGGTCGCTGGATGGCGAACTGCGCAGGTTTTTCAAAAGCCGTTACATTCGCGAAGCGCTTGGATCATACGGCATGTATCTTGGCGGTTCGCCCTACGATTTGCCGGGTTTGTTCACGATTCTGGCCTACGGCGAACTGGCTTATGGTTTGTGGTTGCCGAAGGGCGGAATTTACGCTCTGGTCGAAGGCATAGAAAAACTGGCGCTGGAACTCGGCGTCAAAATTCACACCGGCCAGCGAGTCAAACAAATCATCGTCAAAGATCGGCGCGTCGGCGGAATCGAATTGATGAACGGCGCGGTTCATCATTCAAGCATCGTGGTTTCCAACGTAGATTTGCCGACGACCAACACGGAATTGCTCGGCGATTATTCGTTGCGTTCGTCGTTGCGGTCGAAATTGTCGCGGACGAAGATGACTCCCGGCGTGATGACTTTTTACTGGGGCATACGTGGCAAGGTGAAAAACATCGGCCATCACACCATCTATCTGCCGGAAGATTTCGCCGGAGCTTTCGACGACCTGCTTGTTCGCAAACAGATTCCGCGCAATCTGCCGTTTTACATCTCCGTCCCGTCAGAAACGGATCCCGATCTTGCTCCGGCGGGCGATACGACGATGTTCGTGCTGGCGCCAACGCCGTTGCTCAGCGAAGTCAACGGACTTGATTGGGACGCCGCCGCCGCTCAGGTCAAACGACAGGTGTTGGAGCGATTGTGGCAACAGGGAGTTGATCTCGATCCTGAACGAATCGCCGTCGAGGAAGTTTTCACTCCCGTCGAATGGCGTCGCCGGTTCGGGTTGTTTGACGGATCGGCTTTCGGGGCGGCGCACACGCTGTTTCAAGTCGGCCCGTTTCGCGACCGTAACTATTCCAGCGAAGTCGAAGGTTTGTTTTACGTCGGCGCCAGCACTACGCCCGGAACCGGAATGCCAATGGTGACGCTGGGCGGTAAGTTGACGGCTGATCGAATTATTAACCGCGCGGCAAATGTTCATTAAACGTTACGGACAAGGTGAACGATTGTTTTTCGGCTTGCACGGTTGGAGCGGCGATCACACCACGTTTGCTCCGCTGGCGAATCACCTGCCGCCCGGCGCGACGTTGTTCAGCGCCGATTTCCCCGGATACGGTCAATCGCCGCCTCCCCGAAAATGGACCATTGAAGCCATCGCGGATGAAGTCTCGGAAGAGATTGAAAAGCTGGATTCGCCTGTGACCTTGATCGGCAATTGCTCCGGCGCTTTGTTTGGTTTGAGCGCAATTGAAATCAGGCCGCAGCTTGGTCATCGAATCAATCGTCTGGTTTTGATTGATCCTTTCGCTTTTGCGCCGTGGTATTTCAAATTGTTCGTCACTCCGCCGATTGGCCGTTACGCTTATTTTTCGACCTTCGCCAACCCGCTTGGCCGTTGGATCACCAACCAGTCGTTGAAAAAACATCGCACCGAAGAAAGCGATCTGACCGGTTCATTTCGCGGAGTTGATCATTCGGTTTCGTATCGTTACCTGGAATTGATGACGGCGATTGAAGGCATCAATCGCTGGGCGGGCGTTCGACATCCGATAGACATCGTATACGGAGCGCGATCATTCGCAGCGATCAAAAAATCCGTCGAGATGTGGCGCAGCATCTGGCCGCAGGCGGTAACTCACGAATTGGCAAACGCCGGACATCTGCCAATTGAAGAATCAACCGATGAGCTGAGCCGTATCATTTTCCTTTCATAAATCGAAACTATGACAGAACGACTTTGCCAATACATCGCATCGCAACGCCGATCGCTGGAAACGGCGTTGGAAAATCATCTGCCGTACAGTTCTCAATCGCGAGCCGAACGGCTCAATGAAGCTTTGCGATATTCGATGTTCCCCGGCGGCAAACGCTGGCGTCCGATGCTCACCTTGCTCGGCGCAAAGCTGGCGGGCGCGCCGGAAAGAGCCGCTCTGCCTGTCGCCTGCGCGATGGAATTTCTACACACCAGTTCGATCATCTTCGACGACCTGCCGGCGATGGACGACGCGAATTTGCGACGCGGGCGCGCTTCGCTGCATCGCGAGTTCGGCGAAAGCGTTGCCTTGCTTGCTGGGCTTGCCTTGCTCAACGAATCCTATTCGCTGCTGGCGCGGACTGCCCGGCAATTTGGCGATTGCGAAGCAGCCGCCTGGCTGGTTGCGGAAGCCGCGCGCTGTATCGGCGCGGACGGAATGATCGGCGGACAAATGGTTGACCTGGAATTGCGCGGCGCTGAGCAGGGAACAGAGACTTTGGTCAGTCGAAATTTGAAAACTACCGCGCTGATGCGCTTGACCATGATTGCCGGAGCGGTGTCTTGCGGCGCGAATGAAGCAGACGCCAAAGTTTTGGCGGATTTCGGCGAATCGCTGGGGATGGCTTATCAGATTTGCGACGATCTGCTCGATGAACTGGCCGACACAGAACTGCTGGGCAAACCGGCCAGACAGGATTTGCGACATTCGCGTTCAAATTTCGTCACCGAACTCGGCGTTGACGGCGCGCATCGGCTGGCTGGGGATTTGCTGGAAGAAGCAAAATCATCCTTGTGCAATCAATTCGGCAAGCGCCACGAAGTTGATTTACTGTCGGACGCGGCGTCAATGATTCTGCAAGGTTCGGGTCAACTGGAATTGGCGGTGGCCTGATCGGCGCGGAAAAGCGGCAAGGCCGATAATTGAAGCGTGGCGTAGATTCGAGAAAATTTTGGATTCAGCCGCTGCCGGACGCAGTTCAACTTGATCTGCATCGGCTGCGGCTTTATTTTTGGCCGCACGAAACGCAATCCAACATTTCCGCCAAACCAGGAGACTGACTGATGAAATTCAGAACTTTAATCATCGCGCTGTCGCTGTGTTCGCTGTCGGCGTTATTAACCGCCTGTGAGCAGAAGACAGTGGATCAACCATCAACCCAAGCCAACGAAGCCGGAAAAGCAGGAACAAACGGAATGAGTTCAAAATTGAAAAAAGAAAGCTTCGGCAAATTGCCGGACGGAACAGAAGTTTATTCATACACGCTGAGCAACAAGAACGGCGTCGAAGTGAAGATCACCAATTACGGCGCAACCATCACATCAATCAAAGCGCCGGATCGCAACGGCAAATTTGACGACGTCACTTTAGGTTACGACAGCATTGACGGTTATCTGGTCAAAAATCCGCACATGGGTTCTCTGGCTGGGCGATATGCCAATCGAATTGGCAAAGGCGAATTCAAACTCAACGGCAAAAGCTACACGCTGGCGAAAAACAACGGCGAAAATCATCTGCACGGCGGACCGAATGGATTCTTCAAACAGATTTGGAATGCTTCTGAAGTCGAAAGCAAAGACGGCGCGGCTGTCCGGATGAAATATCTGAGCAAGGACGGCGAGGAAAATTATCCGGGCAATCTGGATGTCACGGTGACTTACACGCTGACCGACGACAATGAATTGAAGATTGATTATCTGGCCACCACCGACAAAGACACGATCCTGAATCTGACCAATCATTCTTACTTCAATCTGGCCGGAGCCGGAAACGGCGACATTCTGAAACATCAAATTAAAATTAACGCCAAAGAGTTCACTCCGGTTGACAAGACCATGATTCCGACCGGCAAGATCGAAGCCCTGGCCGGAACGCCAATGGATTTTTCAAAGCTGACGGCTATCGGTGAGCGCATAGATCAGAATTACGAACAACTAGTCATCGGCAAAGGCTACGACCACAACTACGTGCTGAGCAACGGCGCCGACCTCAAAGCTCAGGACGTGGAAGTTTACGAACCGACAACCGGACGCGTGATGGAAGTTTTCACAGATCAGCCGGGCGTACAGCTTTACACAGGCAATTTCCTTGACGGCACGATCACCGGCAAAGGCGGCAAGGCGTATCCGCGTCGTTCGGGCTTCTGTCTGGAAACTCAGCATTACCCTGATTCGCCAAACAAGCCGAATTTCCCATCGGCGGTTCTGAAACCCGGAGAGAAATACCAGACAACGACGATCTACAAGTTTTCGACTCGGTAAAGACAAAGGTTCAGAGTCCACGCTTCAGCGTGTTGCAACACGCGGAAGCGTGGAAACTGTACAAAGCGTGAACTCCGAACGACAATTAAAAGGTTGATCCATCGCGGCAGAATTGTTTAAGCTTGAAGCTGTCCGGGAACTCGATCTGTGAAGAAAGCCTGCGCCGTGCAGGCCGTTAACTCAGCCAACAGGATCGAAATCAGCCAACAAAGGAGGGCTTATGTTCGCAAAAATCTTTTTCGCCATGCTCCTTGTGCTAATCATCCAGGCGCAAACCAGGCAAGCACAAACCAGGACGAATGCAATCACGCAAAAACCGGAAGTCGTTTCGCAAAAGGAGATCAGCCGCGTTCCGCAGAAACAGCAGAACGATTATTCCGCTCAATACAAAAGATGTCTCGAAGAGAAGAGGAATCTGGAAAACCAAATCAACGATCTGAAAAACACGATTGGAAAACTCGACAGCCAGCTCAGCCGAGCCAGAAATCAGATAGAAGAATTGCGCTCGGCCAATTCAGCGTCGGATAGGCTGATTGCCGAAAACAAAAGGTTGAGAGATCAGTTGAGCAGGTTCAACGACGAAAAGAATTCGCTGGAAAAACAGATCAGTTCATTGAAGAACGACAACGACAAACTCAGTGCTCGGTTGAAGGATGCCGACCGCGAGATTTCCAGACTTCGCACTGACGCTTCCTCTTCCTCTGCTTTGATTGCGGAAAACAATCGGTTGAAAGATCAATTGAATCGAGCGAGTCGCGAGGCTGCGAGTTTCAAATCCGACGCAGCAAATTTCAAATCGCAAGCCGACGGTTTTCGAGCGGAACGGGATAAGCTTTCTGTTGAATTGGCATCGGCCAGACAGGACGTTACGAACTGGCAGAGCCAATACAACGCGCTGAAATCTCAATCGCAAAACCAGCTCAACGCGATGAAGACTCAATCGCAAAATCAGATTGACGCTTTGAAAACGCAATCCCAAAGCAATTTGAACCAGACGCAGAACCAGTTGCGAGACGCTCAAAACCAGTTATCGCAAAGCGGCGAAACCTCTGCCAATCTGAGCGGGCAACTCGGCAACCTGACCGATCAGCAGAAAACAGTTCCGGCGATGATGGCCGGAAGATTGGTCAATTCCGCCGCTGAAAGTTTGCAGGCGCAATCGGTCAACGGTTCGCCGATTCACACGACGGTCGTGGAAAAGGACGGCAAGATCACGACCATCACAGACCTTGTCATAGGGCGATTGGAAGTCAAACACGACAAGGAAATTGAAACCGGCAAACCTTCGTCGTTGAATGCCACGTTCACGCCGCATCAGGTGCTTGACAGCAAATTCGTCAGCCCGCTGGAACAACAGAACATCAATTGGTGGATCGAACTGGATTACAAACCGCTTCGCTTGAATGCCGCTTACGACTCGAAGTCAAACAACGGTAAGGCGCAAAAACGCGCGCTCAATTTGAACAGCAGCGAAAATTGGTCGTGGGTTTTCACGCCGGAAAAAGGCTTCAAGAAGGAAGAATCGCCTTTGCGATTGACGGTTTCTTACAGCATCGGCGGCAGCCCGGAAATCAGCAAAGAACTTCCATCCGAAAACGTCGCGCTGTTTGAAAAAGAAGAACCCGGTCTGGTTTTGAGGACGTGGCAATTCGTCAAAGAGAATCTGACTTATATCCTGGGCGTGATCACGACCATTCTGGCAATTCTCGGCGGCGTCGTTTCCAACAAAAAGAACAAACTGGAAACCAAACTCAAGGAGATGGAAGTCGAACGCGCTCTGAACAAAAAAGACGACAATCCGGGTGGCGTGATTGTCACGCCGTGACGGAAACCGTCCGCAACATCAACGCAAAGGCGCAGTGACTTTTTACAGCGAGGGAATCGCTCCGATTCCCTCGAATTACACGCACCGGATTTGGCTTGCTTCTTTTTCTCAGCGTCTTTGCGATATATCCGCGGCGGGCGAAAAGGAAGCATCGCGCCTTGCGTCAGTATCGGTGCGCGATTAAGATGCACCTGCGTTTGGACAAGGTCGCTACCTCTTTTGCGGCAATCAAAGTTCCGGCGCAACCGCTCGTCACAATCAATGGCAAGACGTATCAGAGTAGAAATCAAAAGTCGCAACGAGTTCTGGCACAACGCTGTGAAAGTCGAATGGGACTATCAATACCCACAGCGGCGGCTGGAAACTGAACTGCCGGGTTTCTATCTGGTCGAAGAAAACTGGCTCGCGGATTTGCAAAGAGTCGCCGCGCAATGCTTTTCCGAGGTGTTGTTGGCTCCGCGCGATCCCGGACGCCGTCAGTTGTTCAGCCGTTTGTTCGCCCGTGACGATTGATAATTTCGGGCAAGATGCCCGCGACACCAGGCGAGCAAGAATGCTCGCGTTCCAAATAATTTCAGAGAGGGACCTGTAGTTTTATGACCAAGAAGTTGATCAAGATTTCAATCGCCGTTGCCATTTCCGCGTTGGTGCTGGGTTCGGCGCTGACCACTCGCGCTTATCCGCCGTTCCTGAAAAAAGCCGCCAAGTTTGGCGCTAAAGATTGCCTGTATTGCCACAAAGACGCTGAAGGCGGCGAAGGCTGGAACGATCGTGGCAATTGGCTGATCGCAGAAAAAGATAAACGAAAAGCCGATGTGATTGACGTTGAATGGCTGGCCGAGTACAAAGAAGGCGAAGCCAAAGACGGCGATAAGAAGGAAGGCGAAAAGAAAGAAGAGCCGAAGAAAGAGAAACCTTAACGTTCAGCCGGGTCAGTACCGCGCGCGGTAGCAAGCGGGTTTTCTGCGATTCCCCAATCGTTGAAACCTGCCTCCCACTGATTGCGGCACTGATTCAGCGCTCATTACTTCCAACATTACGAGGGCACAAACCATGTCAGAAGATAACAACAATGTTTCTCGCCGCGACGCATTGAAAGGCATAGCCGTTGGTTTGGGAACCAGCTTGCCGGTTTTGAACACAAACGTTCTGGCGCAAGACCACAACCACGGTCAGGCCACCGCCAAAGCTCCGGCCAAGAAAGCCGCCGCGCCCAAGTTTTTCAAGGCCGACCAGATGGCTTTGATCGCGACGATTTCGGAATTGATCATCCCGACCGATGACCATTCGCCCGGCGCAATCGCCGCCGAAGTTCCGGAATTCATTGACCTGATGGTCAGCGAATCCAGCGCCGAAACCAAAAAGATGTGGACTGACGGTTTGGCCGCCGTTGACAAAATGAGCCAGACGAAAAACAGCGCGGCCTTCAACAAGGCAACCAAAGATCAACAGATCGCTCTGCTGACCGAAATCAGCAAGAACGAAAGATCGCCGCAAACGACTGAAGAGAAATTCTTCCGGGCGATCAAGAACATGACGATTGACGGTTATTACACCTCGAAAATCGGCATTCACGAAGAATTGAAGTACAAGGGCAACACATACCTGAAAGAGTTCAAGGGTTGCACCCATCCTGAACATCAGGGCTGAGCGTTGTCAGAGTTAATTCGGATTTGTCACTGGCCTAAGTCTCCGCGCGAGGCTTAGGCCAGAATTGCTTGAATACGGTAGAGATGAAGCCTTGAAAAGCTTCCAATATTAGATTCCCGGATAATCGTTTACGCATGGCTTCAGGCTTTTCATCTTTGGTTGATTTAGTTATGAACCCCCGCTCGACAGCCAGGAATTGTAACGATGCCTTGCTTTTTTTAGTGCCGGAGGCACGGACGATATTAGCCGGTCGGTGAAACCACCGGAACAGATCGGGTAATCTATCGCGCTCCGGCAGGAGCGCCGGACGTGCATTGTTTATCAAGCGTCCCTGGGGGGACGCGGCTTCTTTGGCAAACTCATCCGAGGTTCCGCTTTGCTCCACCACCGGCTAATTTCCCGCAAGCCTCCGGCACGAAGAGTCGCAGATTGTTTAGCGCTGGAAGCGCAGTGGAGATTAGCCGGTGGTGGAAACCACCGGAATCATGAAATGTGAAATTCGCGCTCCTGCCCGAGCGCCGGACAAGACAGGGAGAACCAGCCATGCCGTCCACTCACCTGAGCCTGCATTACCATTTGATCTTCAGCACCAAAGACCGCGTCGCTTGCATGCATCGGGATTGGCGCGGTCGTTTGCACGCTTACATCGGCGGCATCGTGGACGATCTGGGTGGTGTGCCCGAAACGATTGGCGGCGTAGAAGACCATGTTCACTTACTGATTGGCTTGCGCGCCACGGACCGGCTGGCGGATGTGCTGCGCGAGATCAAATCCGCATCTTCGAAGTGGGTTCATGACGAATTGAAAAAGCCGTTGTTTTCCTGGCAGGAAGGATACGGCGCTTTCACCGTCAGCGCATCGCAACTCGACGCCGTGAAAAGGTACATCGCCAATCAGGAAGAACATCATCGGAAGAAAACGTTCCAGGAAGAATATCTGGAGTTTCTGAAACAGAGCGGTGCCGAATACGATGAAAAGTATCTTTGGTGAAGATTAGTCCTGCGCCCTGCCGGGGCGCGAGGGCTTTTTCGCTCGGTTCCGGTGACTTCATCACCGGCTAATATCCGCTGTGCCTCCGGCACAAAGAAGCTCTGTAACCGCCGCTTGCCAGCAAACGTATCTGCATCTGCATTCACTCGTTTTCATTTCTCACAAACAGGAGTTTTCAAATGGCAATGTCTTCTCGCCTTCGGTTGGGATTCGGTCTGATGTTGGCCGTCGTGTTCGGTCTGATGCTTTTCACTCGCGGAGATGCCGTTCTTTCCGCTCCGCAATCTTCGCAATCCGTCGCCAAAGTTGACGCCAAGCTGTTTCAAGCTTTGCGCTATCGTTCCATCGGCCCGGCTCGTGGCGGCAGAGTCACCGCTGTTGCAGGTCATCGCCGACATCCTCACACGTTTTACATGGGCGCAACCGGCGGAGGCGTTTGGAAAACAACAGACGCCGGGCAGAGTTGGCAGAACGTCTCCGATGGATTTTTTGAGACGGCTTCGATTGGGGCGATTGCCGTCGCTGAATCCGATCCGAATGTCGTGTACGTCGGCACGGGCAGCGCGGCGATTCGCAGCAATGTGATTCTCGGTCGCGGCGTTTACAAATCCGCAGACGCTGGCAAAACCTGGACTCACGTTGGCTTGCGCGAAGCCGGGCAGATTGGCTCCGTCAAAGTTGATCCGCGCGATGCCAATGTCGCTTACGTTGCCGCGCTCGGTCAGCCGTTTGGAGCCAATGCCGAACGCGGCGTCTTCCGCACCAAAGACGGCGGCAAGTCATGGCAAAAAGTCCTGTTCATCAACGACCGCACCGGAGCCGTTTCGCTGGCGATGAATCCGGCGAATCCGAATGAGCTTTATGCCGGTTCGTGGCAAGCCGTCCGCAAACCGTGGACGATTGTCAGCGGCGGCCCGGCTTCAGAATGCGGCATTTACAAAAGCACGGACGGCGGCGAAACGTGGAAGCATTTGGACAATGGATTGCCGAAAGGCTTGATCGGCAAAGTTGGCTTGGACATCAGCGCGGCGAATCCGCAGCGGGTTTACGCGTTGATGGAAGCTTCCGATGGACAAGGCGGCGTGTATCGTTCGGACGACGCGGGCGCAAGCTGGACGCTGATTAACAAAACCGGCGGATTGATTGCGCGACCGTTTTATTACACCTACATCAACGCCGACCCGAAAAACGCCGACGCGGTTTACGTCAACAACCTGGGTTTCTACAAATCCACCGACGCTGGCAAAAGCTTTCGGCCAATTTCGACTCCGCACGGAGACAATCAAGGGATGTGGATCAACCCCGACAATCCAGAAATCTTCATTCAATCCAACGATGGCGGAGCCAACGTCACGCTGAACGGCGGGCGCAGTTGGTCAACCATCTACAACCAACCGACGGCGGAGATTTATCAAGTTGCCGTGGACAATCAGTTTCCGTATCAGGTGTACGGCGCTCAGCAGGACAACTCGACGCTGATTGTGCCGAGTTTGCCATCAACGATGGAGCGTGCCGACGATCCGATTCAGTTGTGGAAACAAGGGCCGGGCTGCGAAACCGGACCGATTATGCCAAGTCCGCTGAATCCGAACATCGTTTACGGCGCTTGCAAAGGCGAGTTTTACCGCACGAATTTCGAGACCGGCCAGACCGTCAGTTACTGGGTGCATCCT
Organism: uncultured Heliomicrobium sp.; assembly: GCA_964426025.1. Classification (GTDB taxonomy): domain Bacteria; phylum Acidobacteriota; class Blastocatellia; order RBC074; family RBC074; genus RBC074. Next base: position 6,516 of record CAYRQB010000020.1, on the reverse strand, counting down.
CAAAATCGTTACGGCCATAACCCCAAAGACATTCTTTATCGCTTCCAGCGCGTGTCGCCGATGGAAATTTCTCCGCACAACCCGCGAGTGCTTTATCACTGCTCGCACGTGGTGCATCGTTCGACTGACGAAGGCGTCACCTGGACGGTCGTCAGTCCCGACCTGACCGCCAACGAACCTGACAAGCAAGTCATTAGCGGCGAACCGATCACGCGCGACATCACAGGCGAAGAGGTCTATTCGACGATTTACGCTTTCCGTGAGTCTACGCTGGAAGCAGGTGTGTTGTGGTCGGGGGCGAACGACGGGCCGGTTCACGTTTCGCGCGACAACGGCAAATCGTGGAAGAACGTCACGCCGAAAGGTTTGCCGTCCGGCGGCAGAGTGCAAAACATCGAACCGTCGCCACATCGCAAAGGCTCGGCGTACATCGCTGTTTATCGGTATTTGCTGAATGACTGGCAGCCTTACATCTACGCGACGAACGATTACGGCGCGACGTGGACTCGATTGACCGATGGCAAGAACGGCATCCCGGCTGACTTCCCAACTCGCGTTGTCCGCGAAGACCCTGACCGCGAAGGTTTGCTGTATGCCGGAACCGAATTCGGTATGTTCGTCTCTTTCGACAACGGCAAAAACTGGCAATCGTTCCAGCAGAATTTACCTGTCACGCCGATCACGGACATTCGCGTTCATCGCAAAGATTTGGTGCTTTCGACGATGGGGCGGGCGTTCTGGATTATGGATAACGTCTCGCCGCTTCATCAAATTACGGACGCAGTGATGGCTTCGGCTGCGACGTTGTTCAAACCGGCGACGGCGATTCGCACGCGGCGGGCAAGCGGCGGCGGACGAAGCGGCGGAGCTTCGCCGGAATATCCTGCGCCAGCGGCTGTGATTGATTACGTGTTGGCTGCTGAACCGGCGGGCGAATTGAAGCTGGAAATTTTGGACTCTGCCGACAAAGTCATTCGCACGGTGACGAGCCGTGCTGGTCAAACGGCTCCGGCTGGACGCGGTGTTATGCAAGGCGATGAAGACGAAATGCGCGGGCCGCGATTTGCAGGCGCGGCGGCCAACTTAACTAAACGAGCAGGGCATAATCGCTTTGCCTGGGATTTTCGTTACGACGGATTCGGGCCGTTGGCTTTGCCGGGAAAATATAAAGTTCGACTTTCCGCCGATGGTTGGAATCAAATGCAAGCGTTGGAAGTCACGCTGGATCCTCGATTGGCGAAAGACGGCGTGACCGTGGCTGATTTGAAAGAACAGCTTGATTTGTTGCTGGCTGTTAGAGAAACAACCGGCGACGCTAGGCGTACGTTGCAGCGCATTGACGCGGCGATTCAGAAAGTTGCTGGCCAAACGGACAGACTGCAAAAGCTGCAAGCTTTGCGCTCGCAATTGGCGACGGCTCCGATCACGTATCCGCAGCCGATGCTGATTGATCAGCTTGGCGCGTTGTCACGTATGGCGGGCAGCGCCGACCGCAAGGTCGGGCGCAGCGCGTTGGAGTATTTTGCGGTTTTGAAAAAACGGCTAGACGAAATCAAGAACGAACTGCGAACACTCGTTCCTGAATAACGAACGGTTCTCCCACGAAGCCACACGAAGGGAACACGAAGAGGGAAATCTTTAGACAGGATTTACAGGATTCAACAAGATGGAGAATTGGGATGAGATTGATTGAATCGAATAGATGCGAATCCTGTTCAATCTTGTAAATCCTGTCTATTTCTTTCTTCGTGCTTCTTCGTGTGGCTTCGTGGGAGAGCTTTTTGACGAGGAGGCACTTTATGCTGAAGCGAATGATTTTGATGGTTGGCTTTTTGATGGCTGTGATGACGACTGGGGCGATGGCGCAATCGGCTGCGAGCTTTGACGGCAAGCCGGATTTTTCCAAAGGCGATGAAATCAGCTACTACGTTTGGCGCGACGGCGATGAATGGCATGTGCGCTGGACGACCAACGGAACGATGCATCGTTTTAACGGTTCGGTCTTGGCCGAAGGCGGCGAGTTGAAATCGCTCAAACGAATTGATGTTGAAGCGGAAAGCAAAGTCATTGCCGGCGGTCGTGCGCCGCGAGTTGTGCGAGGGCCTCGCGGACGAGTGGTTGGCGTTCGCGGCGGGCGCGCTCCGGTGGTCGTCAATCGCGAACAAGACAAGATCGAAAAAGACGGCGACAAACGCATTCATTTTTTGTCCGCCAACGACGGAGACATTGACGGATTCGATTTCAAAGTGGACAG
>CAYRQB010000020.1:0-4162 GCA_964426025.1 uncultured Heliomicrobium sp. | reverse complement strand
TCGGTTTGCGCTTTTCGTGAAAAGCGGCGATGCCTTCCTTCACGTCGTCGCAGTAATTCGTCACCATCACGCTTAAAGCGGCGTCTTCCAGCGCGTTCGCCAAATCCATCGTCTGTTGTTTGTGCATCATGCGTTTGGTGATGCGAATGGCGATTGGCGGTCCTTCGGCCAGCTTTTCCGCCCAGGCGCGAGCCGTCGTCATCAATTCGGCATCAGGCACTACTTCGGTCACCAGGCCAAGCTCTTTCGCCTGCTGAGCCGAATAAACTTCCGAAAACAATGACATCTTCAACGCGCGCTCCAAACCCATGAACTTCGGGAACAGGTAAGCTCCGCCTTCGTCCGGTATCAGCGCGAACTTCAAACTGGTGTCGCCCAGCCGAGCGCTTTCCGCCGCGATGCGAAAATCGCAACTCAAGGCCAGGGTCAAACCTCCGGCCACAGCCGCTCCGTTGATCGCCGCAATCACAGGTTTGTCAAAACGGTCGAGCAGCCTCACCAGTTGATGCATGTTCTCGCGCATTTCCAGCATCGCTTCCATCTTGTGGCCGCGATAACGAGCCGGATACTGAAAATCGCGCGAAATGTCTCCGCCGGAACAGAAACCGCGACCGGTTCCGGTGATGATGACGGCTCTGGTTTCGTCGTCGTCGCGCGCGTCGCCAAGCACAGCGATGATTTCGTGAACCATCAGTTCGGAATATGCATTCAGCTTCGCCGGACGATTAAGCGTGATTGTCGCGACACGGTTTTCTTTGGTGTAAATGATTTCGGTGAATTCCATATTGCTTTTCTCGTAAAACCCGCGAATTACGCGGATGACGCGAATGATTTGTTTTTATTCGTATGATTCGCGTCATTCGCGGGAGATTCTGTTATCTGCCTGTGAAGTTCGGCTGACGTTTTTCCATAAAAGCGCGAACGCCTTCTTTGTGGTCTTCGGTTTGGCCGCAGCGCAAATGAGTTTCGGCTTCGCGGTCGAGTAGCGTGCGGAAGTCCGTGCTCATCGCCAGATTGACGTTGGCTTTCATGTACCGGTAACTGACCTGCGGACCGTGAGCAATGCGCGCGGCAATCTCTGAAACTTGCGTTGACAATTGATCTGCCGCAATGACGCGATTGACCAAACCGATCCGATGAGCTTCCGCCGCGTCAATGATCTCGCTCAGAAAGAAAAGTTCTTTGGCTTTGGCTGCGCCGACCGAACGAGCCAGCAACCACGTCGTGCCGAAATCACCGCCGAAGCCGACTTTGGCATAAGCCGTTCCGAACTTCGCCGCGTCCGAAGCGATGCGAAGATCGCACGACAAACAAACTCCCAAACCAGCGCCCATCGCGTGACCGTTGACGGCGGCGATTGTGACTTTGGGCATGTTGTACAGCAACCAAGACAATTCCTGAGCTTCGCGCAGCCCGTCAATCTGTTCTTCCAATGAAGGCGGAGCAGTGTCTTTGGCCATGTTGCCGACATCGCCTCCGGCGCAGAAAGCACGGCCAGCGCCTGTGACGACGATAGCGCCGACTTCCGCATCGCGACTCCATCGTTTCAAGGTGTCAATTGATTGAGTCAGCAATTCGCGGCTCAGCGCGTTCAGCTTGTCGGGACGGTTGAAGGTCAGCGTGGCGACTTTGTTTTCGACGTGAGTAAGAATCGGTTGGTCAGGCATTGATTTCCTCCGGTTGTAAGTTGATGCGTCGAGTTTATGGCCGTGCCTGTCAGCCGTCAACGAACGGTTAAACAAAATGGCGAACTTTACAGGCGCGGGAAATCCGGCTTTCGTTTGCCCGATTCGCGGCTTAATAGTAGTTTGTTGGCGGGCAAGTCATATCATTTACGAACTCAAAAACGAATCATACAAGGAGAGATTTATGAGCGCTTCTGAAGTGGATTTTTTCAAACTCGATTCGCAACTCAGCGACGAAGAGAAACTGATTCGCCAATCGGTGCGAGCTTTCGTCAACGAGCGAGTCAAACCGATCATCGCCGATTGTTTTGAAGAAGGCCGTTTTCCGTTCGACCTGATTCCCGAAATGGCTTCGTTGGGATTGCTGGGCGCAAACCTGCCGGAAAAATATGGCTGCGCGGGTGTCAACAACGTCGCTTACGGTTTGATCACGCAGGAACTGGAAGCGGGCGACAGTGGCATTCGCAGCTTCGTTTCCGTGCAAGGCGCGTTGTGCATGTATCCGATTTACGCTTTTGGCAGCGAAGAGCAACGAATGAAATGGTTGCCGCCGATGGCCGCAGGCAAAGCCATTGGCTGTTTCGGATTGACCGAACCGAACTCCGGTTCAGACCCGGCCAGCATGAAAACCTTTGCCAAACGAACCAAAGACGGATGGTTGTTGAACGGCAGCAAGGCCTGGATCACCAACGGAACCATAGCAGACGTCGCCATCGTCTGGGCCAAGACAGAAGAGAACGGCAAAATTCGCGGCTTCCTGGTTGAAAAGGGAACCAAAGGATTCACCGCTCCTGAAATCAAACACAAACTCAGTTTGCGCGCGTCGGTTACTTCTGAACTTGTCTTTGAAGATTGCCTGATTCCGGAAGAAAACATTCTGCCCCAAAGCGGCGGATTGAAAAGCCCGCTTAGCTGTCTGACTCAGGCGCGTTACGGCATCGCGTGGGGAGCGATTGGCGCGGCGGTAGATTGTTTTCAGACTGCGGTCGAATATTCCAAACAGCGGGTTCAATTCAATCGGCCAATCGGCGGATTCCAATTGACGCAAAAGAAGCTGGCCGAAATGTTGACCGAAATTACCAAAGCTCAATTGTTGTGTTTGCAGCTTGGCCGAATGAAAGATGCGGGCACGATGGAACCGACGCACGTTTCGATGGCTAAATACAACAACGTCGGAATGGCGCTGGAAATCGCCCGCACCGCGCGAGGCATTCTGGGCGCAAACGGCATTACGGGCGATTACCCGATCATGCGACACATGGCCAATCTGGAATCCGTTTACACCTACGAAGGCACGAACGAAGTTCACATGCTGGTGCTGGGAAAACACATCACCGGGCTGGACGCTTTCGGCGGATAAATTTGGAGTGCGGTGGCTCGACACCGCTTTGCGTTCATTACCAAAATCATGGTGATGAACGAGTGGCTTGTCACCAAAGCTAAAGCTGCGTCGAGCCGCAGCACTCCAAACGAGGAAACAAATGACCAATAGACAGTTTTTGCTGGCCGCTCGCCCGGTTGGTATGCCGAAAGAATCCGATTTCAATCTGGTTGAAACTCCGGTGACTGAGCCAGCGGCAAATCAATTTCTGGTCAGAGCGCATTTCCTTTCGGTTGATCCGTACATGCGCGGTCGAATGAACGACGTGAAGTCTTACGCCAAGCCTGTGCAAATCGGCGAAGTCATGACCGGCGGCGTAGTCGGCGAAGTCGTTGCTTCGAATCACCCTGATTACAAAGCCGGTGATTTCGCCGTTGGCCAATTTGGATGGCAGGAATACGCCGTCAGCGATGGCGTTGGTGTTCGCAAAGTTGATCCGACACTCGCGCCGATTTCGACTTCGCTTGGAATTTTGGGAATGCCCGGGCTGACGGCTTATTTCGGCTTGCTGGACGTTTGCGATCCCAAGCCGGGCGAAACCGTTCTGGTTTCAGGCGCAGCCGGAGCCGTCGGAACTTTGGTCGGCCAGATCGCCAAAATCAAAGGCTGTCGCGCAGTCGGCATCGCCGGAACCGATGAAAAGGTCAGTTATCTGATTGACGAACTCGGATTCGACGCGGCGTTCAATTACAAAACCGCGACGGATTATTTCGGCAAACTTCGCGAGCTTTGCCCGAAGGGAATTGATTGTTACTTCGACAACGTAGGCGGAACGATCTCCGACGCGGCGATTCGCTTGCTGAACGTTCACGCGCGCGTTTCGGTCTGCGGCCAGATTTCTCAATACAATCTGGAAAAGCCTGAAATGGGGCCGCGCTTGATGGGTTTGCTGATCGTCACTCGATCAAAGATTCAAGGCTTTCTGGTTTCCGATTACTGGTCGCGCTTCGACGAAGGTTTGCGCGAAATGGCCGGATGGATCAAAGAAGGCAAGTTGAAGTATCAGGAAAACATCGTTGACGGTTTTGAAAACATGCCGCGCGCTTTTATCGGAATGCTGCAAGGCGAAAACACCGGCAAACAACTCGTCCGCGTC
>CAYRQB010000019.1:17097-35974 GCA_964426025.1 uncultured Heliomicrobium sp. | reverse complement strand
ACCACGAAGAGTTTCTGCATTACCAATCGCGGCTGAACGGTTTTTACGCGCTGCGCAACGCTGCGCAGTTCGCTTTGCCTTTGCCGAAGCCTGCGGAATGGCCGGGCAATTACGGCGCAAAGATTCAGCCGACGATTCTGTTTGACGACAAATACGAATTCGAACTCGGCGGAGTGAAGTTCATAGTGATTAGCACGCCCGGCGAAACTTACGACCACGCGACGGTCTGGATTCCAAAATACAAAGCGGCGTTCGTCGGCGACAACTACTACGATTCGTTCCCCAACATTTACACGCTGCGTGGAACCGAACCGCGCTGGGCTTTGGATTACATCAATTCGCTGAACAAGGTTCTGGCTTTGAAACCGGAATTTGTTTTGCCATCGCACGGAATGCCGCTGATCGGCAACGAAGAAATCGTCAGGAAGGTTACTCGTTATCGCGACGCGATTCAGCACGTTCACGACGAAACCGTCAAAGGCATGAACGTAGGCAAGGATGTCTGGACATTGATGAACGAAATCAAGCTTCCTCCCGCGCTCGACATAGGCGAAGGCTACGGCAAGTTGAGTTGGTCAGTGCGCGGAATTTACGAAGGTTATGTCGGCTGGTTCGATTTGAATCCGGCGACGATGTACGAAAAACCCGCCGCATCTGTTTATCCCGATCTGGTCAAAATGGCTGGAGGAGCCGATGCCGTTGCCAAATTGGCGATGGAACGCGCGCAGTCTGGTCAAGCCGTCGAAGCTTTGCATCTGGGCGACATCGCCTTGACCGCCGACGCGATGAATCAGACAGCGTTGCAGGCAAAGTTGAAGGCTCTGGAAATTTTGCGCGAACGATGCCGAAACAGTAACGAACGCGGCTGGCTGGATTTCAGCATCAACCAGGTCAAACTCAAACTCGGCGAAAAGAAATGATGAAACTAGGAGCGCAGATGTCCACATCCGCTGTAATAAAAGCGCGAAGCATCCGATCAGCGGTTTCCACAACGCGTCTCATACTTTTCACCGCAGCAGTAACTCTACTCTGCATCCGTATACTTGATCTGCCAACGTCTTCCGCGCACTCGCAAAGCTTTCAAGCAAAAGCATGGACGATCACACTGGAAGAACCGACCGGCATTTACCGCCGCGACAACGAAGTCGTAACCGTCAAATTGAACTTCGCCGCCGGAGAAACTCGCGCGGAGCAATTGCGAGTCATTTCGCCAGAAGGCGGTGAAGTCATCTCGCAAATTGCCGTCAATGAAAAGCACAACGACGGTTCGATCAAATCGGCGGAGTTGATGTTTCCGGCAACGATTGTTCCCGGCGAACGACCGGAGTTCCAATTGGTCGCTGGCAGCCAGCCCCCCAAAGGCGAAGCTACGAACTCGCTCATCACCGCCCGGCGTATCGGAGTTGGCAGAGTCGAACTGGCCAACGACAGGTTCGGAGTTCTGATCAACCTGGGTCTGGAAAACACTGAACCGGCGATCATCGCCGCTTTCAACAAATCTGCTGGCGAACATCGAATGCTGAACCTGATTGACACTTCGCCTGATGTCGCCGAACCGCTCAGCTTCGGTAAACAAAGCGCAGGCTTCGGCAGTTTCCTTGGCGACAAGCGACGAAGCGGTTCATTCGATCAAGTTGAGATTCTGGAATCCGGCCCGCTTCGCGCTCGCGTTCGATTGTCCGGCGCGAAGTTCGGCGCAGCGCGCGAAAGCTGGGAGTTTACGTTTTACGCCGGAAGTCCTGTGCTGCAATGGCAAGTTTCGATTGATGGCACGGAGACGAATTCAAATTACGGCTTTTTCTTTTCGTCGGTTTCAGCCTCGCCCTACGAACCGTTCAACCGATGGATGGAAGGTTCGGAGCAAACGAAATTTCCAGACGGTTGGGAAGTTGACAATCCACCGGATCACAAAATTGGGCCAAACGATTTCGCACACTTGCCCGGCAAGCATTTGGTTTATTACCGGCGCGAAGAAAATTACGGAGCGCTGGGTTTTTACGAACTCGACGACCGGCTTGAATGGCGAGGCGTCGGATCAAGGCAATTTTATGCAGCGACCAAACTGACGGGCGGCAAAGGCTCTTCGGAAATCGCCATCGCCTTTCCCACCTGGAAAGGAACGATCACTGTCACAGAAGCGCGCAAAGAGTACAGGAAATTCATTCAGCCGATTTTGTCTGTCATCAGCAATCAGCCGTCACCGTTTACATCTCATCAGCGCTCTACGTTTAACCCACAACTGCCGCAACAGTCGGATCAACCTGTGGATGAGATCAAAAAAGAGATTACCGAACGACCGCCGGAATTCAGTCTGGATGGTGAATGGAAGCTGAATTGGGCGGAAAAATCCGAAGGTGAGAAGAATGGCTTTTACCTTGCGGGCTTTGACGATTCGGCCTGGCGCTCGGTTCAAGTTCCCGGCACGGTTCACACTCAGATTCTGGAACCGCCTAAGTTTTACACGCGCGAAGCAGAATGGATCAGCGAAAAAGAGTGGTGGTATCGCCGCAAGTTCACAGTCAATCAGACAAGTGGGCCAGCGGCGGCTGAAAAACGATTGTGGCTGCGATTCGATGCAACGGATTATCACGCCGACGTTTACCTGAACGGAGAATTGCTCGGTCGGCACGTAGGTTACATTGATCCATACGAATTCGATGTGACGGACAAGCTGAAGCGTGACGGCGAAAATTCGCTGGCGGTTCGCGTCTGGACACCAATCAGTTATTACTGGCGTCATAGGCCTTACACGATCAAAGGTTCATACGGCGCGGTTGATCAAAAGCCTGACAACATCACGCCGCTGGGGATAACTCGTCCGGTTAAACTGATCGCTCGCGGCGAAGTGAAGATTGACGACATCGCCGTTGACACAAGATTGAACAAAGACGGCAGCGCCGATGTCGTAGTTGATTTGACGTTCAGTGCCGTTGAAAACACTGACGCAAACATTTCGCTTTCGCTGTTGCCGCGAAACTTCTCTTCCACAAACCCAAACGCAATTTCTCTCAAATCGGTCGAGCCGTTATCAGCCGCTGGTTCGTCGCATCGCTTTGTGTTGCAGGTCGAAAAACCTGAGCTTTGGTGGACGTGGGATCACGGCAAACCGAATTTGTACACGTTGGATGTTCGCGTCAAAACCGGCGACGTGTTGTCCGATCAAATTTCGCTGGCCGTTGGCATTCGCGAGATTGAGCACGTTGATTGGAAGTTTTATCTGAACGGGCGGCGGATGTTCATTCGCGGAACGAATTTTTACTACAACCTGTTTCAATCGGAAGTCGGGCGCGCCGATTACGAACGCGATTTCCGGCTGATGCTGGGAATGAACATCAACATGATTCGGCTGCATTGCAATTTCAGCAATCCGGAATTTTACGATCTGGCCGACGAATCCGGCGTGCTGGTTTTTCAGGATTTTCTGGAAGCTCATTACCCGGAAGATCGTGCTTTCAGTTTGAAAGCTGCGCGGCTGTACGATCCGCTGATTCGTTACGTTCGCAATCATCCGTCTGTTGCGCTGTGGGCGACCAGCGACGAAGAGTCGTTGGAAAATTACCGCGACCTGACCAAACATCTGGAACCGCGACTTTACGCGCTTGACCCTCAACGGCGAATGGTTCAACGTTCGACAGGTCGTTACGGCGACGGTCACATTTACGAAGGCTGGTACGGCGGCAGCGTCTGGGCTTACGCGCAAACGAACGAAAAATTCATTTCCGAACTTGGCGCGACGGCTTTGCCGAATTACGACAGCGTCATGAAATTCCTGCCGAATCATTGGCCGATCAAAGATCACGCAGACGAATGGATTTTCCGCAAGCTGCAAATCCCTGAAGCCATGCGCGCCTGGGGTTCTCCCGATGGAATGAGCTTGCAGGAATACATTCCGCAAACTCAGGATTACGTCGCGCGATTGTTTCAACTGGCCATCGAGCGAATGCGACGAATCAAGTATCAACCTTCAGGCGGCATTCTGCACTTTCACGCAATTGATTTGTGGCCTTCGGTGACAATGGCCGCTGTGGATTTTTATCGCCAACCGACAAAAGCGTATTTCACCGTTCAGCGTTCGTTTCAGATGGTTTTGCCTTCGTTCGCTTACGACCGTGACACTTGGCAATCAGGCGAAGAAATGAAAACCGAATTGTGGCTGATCAACGATCATTGGTTTGCGATTCCGAATGCGTCAATCAGTTGGAGAGTTGAAAACGCGGCCAAACAGGTTTTGGCAAACGGTAATGCTCCTGGCAAACAAACGCTGGCTGCGGATTCTTCGATCAAGTTGATGGACGTCAAATTCAAGGCCGGCGTTCCGGGCAAATACTCGCTCTGGGCAAAAGTCGTTGATGAACGCGGCAAAACGATTTCGGAAAACAACTACGAATTCACAGTAGTCAAAAAATCAATTTAGCCGTCAAACACTTTCCACCAACCATTGGCAGTCAAAATGATGATTCGATCCTGACTGTTAATGGCTGATGGTTAATTCCTCTGTCACGATATGACGGATCAACCAAAAGCTATTCGCTACCTCAGTCACTTCAAAACAGAAGCAGCAGCGCTTGCCGTTATCGTCGCCTGCTTCTTTTTATTTTTCTGGCCTACCACTTTCAAAGCTCAGCTACTGGTCTTCAGCGACTCGCTTGTCTATTCGTATCCATTGCGCGTTGTGGCTTTCGATATGTTGAGTCACGGCACATTGCCGTTGTGGACTCCGGCTGTGCTTTCCGGTTATCCACTGCTTTCGATGGCGCAACTCGGCCTTGGTTATCCGTTGACGTGGTTTTATCTGCTGTTGCCGGGTTATTGGGCTGAGCAGGTTTATGTGCTTGCGCCTTATTTGCTCTCGCCGATTTTCAGTTACTTCTATCTTCGACAGATTGATTGCAGCCGCGCGGCGGCTTTGCTTGGCGGATTGAGCTTCACTTACGGCGGAATGATGGCTGGCGGATTGGCTCACAACGGAATGTTCACGAACTCCGTCCTGTGGTTGCCGCTGATGCTGATCGCAATTGAACGTTCGCGCACTGGCAGATTACGGCTTTGTCTGATCGGCGTCGCTGCGGCGTATTCGATGTCGGCGCTGACGGGCATTGGGCAGGCGTTTTTGTACGTTGGATTGGTCGCGATTGCTTACTCGCTTTTTGTCGGCTTCACCTGGTCGAAAGGTAAATGGTGGAAACCCGTTCTGGCTTGTCTTGGCGGAATGACGCTGGCGGCGGGCGCAGCGGCTTTTCAGATTCTTGAAACATTGCGAGCGCAACGCCGCAGCATGCGCAGCGAATTGAGCTATGAAATCTTCAGCGGCGGCGGTTTCACTCCTATTCAATCGCTGAAAGCTTTCATCGCGCCCTACTACCATTTGAATTGGGAAGCGACGCCTTATGTCGCTCTGCTTTGCGTAATGCTGGCCGTGATGGCCGTCATTGCGGCCTTCCGCTCGCCAACAAAACATCGCCGGATTTTCTTCTGGCTGTTGATCGCACTGTTTGGCTGGTTGTTGATGATGGGCGATAACACGCCGCTTTACCGGCTGGCTTTTCACATACCTCTGTTCAATCGCTTTCGTTTGCCGTGGCGACATACCTTTGAATGGTCGTTCGCCGTCAGCATACTCGGCGCATTCGGTTTTGACATTGTGCGAAATTTCTTCGCCGACAACGCCAAAGCTGATGTGCAAAAGCGATGGCAATCATTGATCGGCTTGATTCTTTTGATCGGCCTGATCGGGCTTTCTATCGCGTGGTGGCAGGTTTCGGGTTTGCGGTTGGCGGCGGGCGAAGCGTTGATGAAAGACGGCGAATCCATTCAGTACATCACGGCTTCGCAGACAAGCTGGATGATATTCAAACTGACGTTCACGGCGCTGGCTTGTCTGACGCTTGTCTGGCTTTGGCGTATGAAAGATTCAAAGTGGCGAAGCGCGCTGTCGGCGATTGCAGTATCGCTGGCCTGTTGTCTGGAAGCTTTCATGCTAGTGTCAGTATGGTGGTTCCCTTATGCCAGACCTTCAACGTACTTCCGAACCGATTCCGCCGTCTCGCAATTTTTGAAACAGCGCGTGAGCGACAATGAGCGCATTTACACTTCAGCCGCAGATTATGCGGCGCTGAATAAATCGCTGGCCGGAATTCACAACCTGTCGGCTTTGGACGGATTTCAAAACGCTGCGGGATACGAACCGTTGATGCCCGAACGTTACAACCGAGCGTTTGAAAATCGCTGGTCGTTTTTCACCCCGTGGTTCGCAGCGCCAACCGACGCGCAATTGCTGTCGCCGCAATGGCGAGTGCTGGATATTTTGAACGCGCGATTTCTGATCGAATACTCGGCTTCAATCGGCAAGACGGTTGAAAGAGATGAGTTCATATTCTCTTCGCGTGATATTGCGATAACGCTCGCTCCGAAAAGCTCTGTTGCATTGAGCGGAGCTTCAGGCCAGGCCGATTCGCTTTCGATTGTCAGCAACCTGGCGAATTCAGCCGATCTGATTCAAGGCTCTGCCGTCGCCAGAATCAAATTCCATCTTACGGATGGCCGTATCATCGAACGCGAATTGAAAGCCGGGATTGACACCGCCGAATGGGCGCACGAACGGCCTGATGTCAAAACGATCATCAAACATTCGCTTCCGCCGGTTTTTGAAAGCCTTGCCGGAGACAGTCAAAACAGCTTTCCGGCCTATCGTTATTGGTCGCGAATTGATTTGGGAGAGAAAGCGAACATAGAGCGAATAGAAATTGAGAATCTTACAGAAAGGGCTTCGCTGGCCGTCACCAAAGCTGCTGCGGTTGATTCATCGAATCGGATTGCTACAAGCCTGACTCAGCGATTGCCGGATCATTGGCGGAAAATTTACGAACACGATGGAGTGATGATTTATGAAAACGAACGAGCAATGCCTCGCGTGTGGCTGACTGCTCAGGCCGAAGCCGTCAGCGAAGATGAAGCTTTGCGGCGAATTCGCGGGCAAAGCGATAAGGCTTTCGATCCGAAACAAGTTGCGTTGTTGGAAGCTCCGCCTGAAGAATTGCGCGATTTATCCGGCGGCGAACTCGGCGCAAACGCCGAAGCAAAATTTATCAGTTACGAGCCGAACCGATTGGTCATCGAAACCAAAGTTGAGAAAACTTCAGCGCTTGTCGTCAGCGAGATCAACTATCCGGGCTGGGAAGCGACGATTGATGGCGCGCGAACAAACATTTATGCGGCGGATTATCTGCTGCGCGGAGTGATTCTGCCTGCTGGCAATCATAGAATTGAAATGCGATACACCGCTCCGGCAGCGCGAGCCGGAGCGGTGTTCTCTCTGCTGAGCCTGCTGGTGATAGCCGGTTTGCTAATCAAGACGGTTGGATCACTCGGACAGGATAAAAAGGATTTGGCAGGATAAAGATCAAAGCTGGTTTGTTTATCCCAAATCCTGCTCGAATCCTGTAAATCCTGTCTAAACTTTCTCCCTCAGTCCAGACGTTTAATGCGACCTTCGGTTTTCGGCGAAACTTCGCCCGCGGCAGTTATGAAGTTGGCCAGAATCGTGCTGTCAATTTCAGCCGATTCTTCATTGATCAGGAATTTCGCATCCTTGAACATCGTGTAACCGTCGCCGCCGCCGATCAAATAAGCATTGGATGACAGAGAGTAAATTTTCTTTTCATCCAACGGCTGACCGTTAACCGTCACTTTGACCACGCGCGATCCGGCTGGTTTGCGACCATCATATTCAAAAGCCAAACCTGAAACTTGCGGAAAGCGTCCGCTTTCTGATTCTTCGACAACCTGACTGACTCCGTTTTCCAATGCGGCTTTGATCTGCGCGCCAGTCGCTTCGATCTTCACGACAGGATTTTGAAACGGCAACATCGAAATCACATCGCGTTTGGTCAATGGACCGACGGCGAAAGTCGTGTTGGCGCGAATCGAACCTCCGTTGAAAATCACGACATCGGCGTTTGTCCCCTGCCTCAATGAATCTGCGATCAGATTGCCCAGATTGGTTTCGCGATTGCGAACGTTGGCGTTCAGCGCGTCCAGATCAACCGCAGTCCGCCCGATCGGTTTATCCATTTCGGCTGACAACTTGCTTTCGTAATCATTGATGACGACGGCGGCGGCTGGATCGTCAGGAATTGCGTCTGTCACTGGAATGCCCGCCCAGTCAATGCTTTCAATCCTGCGAGTAGTCGCATTGATATTCAGATCAATTCTGCCAAGCGTTCTGGCGTCCGATCCCCATTTGAAAATCGGCGTGCGCCCGGCCTGGGATTGCAGCAGTTCGTGTTCGTGCCCGCCCAAAATCACATCAATCAAACCTGTTCGCGCCAGTTCCTTGTCTTCGCTCATTGCCAGATGAGTGACGGCGATGATGATACTGGCTCCGGCGTCGCGCATCTGCGGAACAAGTCGTTTGGCTGTGGCAATCGGATCAATGAAGCGAATGTTTTCGCCCGGACTGGAACTGGTCTTGGTGTCGGTGGTCAACAAACCAAGAATTCCAACCTTCACGCCATCGAAGTTGCGAATTACGTACGGAGGCATTCCGTTGAACTGCTTATCGGTGTTGCGATCAATCACGTTCGATCCAAGCCAGACGAATTTCGATTCTTTCATTCGCTGAATAAGTATTTCGTTGCCGAAATCGAATTCATGATTGCCGAGCGCGGCGTAATCCAAACCGATGGCGTTCCATGACGCAATCACCTGTTCGCCTTTGAAAACAGTTGAAGCGACGGAAGGCGAGATCGTATCGCCTGACAGAAGAAACAAAGTGTTCGGCGATTCAGCCAAAATATTTTTTCTCAAGGTGGCAACGCGAGCCAGTCCGGCGCTTTTGCCTTTATCCAGCGGTGATATCTGGTAAACGTCGTTGAGTTGAAGAAGCGTGATGCGTATCTCGCGCGCTTTCTCCGGCTTGGCGGTTGTACTGCTCGCAGTTTGGGCTTGAGCCGAAACCGCTATCAGAAAGAACGCCGCCAACAACGACCATATAGCCAAGCGTTTTTGATGAATAGGGGATTTCATTATGTGTTATTCCTCCTGAGCTTTTGGTTGAATGGATTTGAATTGCAACGAATTGCCACTGGCCGAGTTTGCTGGAAAAGCTTTTTGAAAGCAAAAAAAAAGAGGAGGCAAACGACGCCTCCTCGAAATTCGGGTCCGAAAACGTTCGGACACCTCACCCTGAACACCAAACACACACTTAAAGAAATTTATCGCTGACCGAACTGAACATTGACCGTTTGTTCTTCACGATCCCGCACTATGCCAAGCTTAACTTCACTTGAGTCTTTTTCGTCTTTGTCAGTTCGATCTACCAGGCGATTCAAATCTGCCAGCGAATTCACTTTTTCACCATTGACGCTGACAATGCAATCTCCGGCTTTGATTCCTGCAATCTCAGCCGCGCCGCCTGCTCTGACTTCGTTAACCAAAACTCCGTGATTGACGTTGAAAAACTTTGCCAACTGTTCGTTCAGCGTCGTGACGCGTACCCCCAATTGATAACGAGCGGCTGTAGTGTTGCTGCTCAATCGTCGAATGTTGGGAGATAGCTGAATATTTCCTTCGCGCAATTCTTTCTCTGCCCAGGCGCGACGCTCTTCCGACGATTTACGAAAAACTTTTTCCTCATCCAACAACCTCGCGGCTTCTTTTTCATCTCCGCGCTTTCTCGCTTCTTCAGCTTGGCGCAAACGATCTTCAGCCGCTTCCAGATCAGCATCAGCGTCGGCAAACAATCGCTGTTGATCGTCTCGCTGCGACGCGCGCCGCTGTCCCAAATTGACAGTCATCTGTTGAACAACACCATGACGGCTGACGCTCAATGTCACATTGCCGCCGGGAGTTGAATTGCTCAACAACTTATAAAGCTGTGTTGGATTGTAAATTTGTTGATTGTTGAAAGCGAGAATGACATCGTCTTCCCGCAACCCGGCCTTTGCAGCCGGACTGCCATCTTCCACCTTTCCAACAACTGCGCCGCGCGCTTCTGAAAGATTCAACTCTTTCGCGCGCTTTTCGTTGATGTCACCTAAATAAACACCCAGAAATCCCCCGCTGCTTTTACCGCGAGCTATTGGTAATCCAGGTGTTTTTGAATCTTGAATTACTTGCGGGAAGCTCGCAGCGCTCGACTGTGACAAAGTGATGATGGATGCTGTAGCAATCAGCAATAATAACGCCATCAAGCTTAAGAACCTGAATCGCGAAAGATCGCGAACTGTTTTTCTTAACAGAATCGAAAACTGATGACGCATACTTCGTGAAGGTGATTACTACTTTGGCGTGTCCGATGCCGATCTCAATTGCACAGACGCTTCAACGCCGCACTGTCGGCAAAGTTCCACAAAAAGTTTGATTACTCATTTATTTGGATGGAGTAAGCAAAGGCGAAATTAGAGGCAAGAAAGATAAAAGCTAATGCGTTGACGAAGCGCAGCAACAGATATTCATTCTGCCGCTGCGCTTTCATGTTTATCCAAACTGCAAATTGCTTTTCGCAATTAGCAGTTTGGAGGAAAGACCGGGATAACGTAGCTGGCTGCCGCGCTGTTTGTCAGCGCATGCAGGTTGTGACCTTGATTGAAAGCTCCCGCCGAAGCCGCCACGTTGGGATTGAAGTTAATCGCCGATCCCGTCATTCCAATATCGCTTTGCGAAAACAGCCGCATCCAACCCGTGCGTCCGGCAGGAATGAACTGCTCGAAGCGCGGCGCCGTACGCGGGAAGTTGTTGGAGACAGCGCTGCGCAACTGACAACCTCCGGTGACGGAAAAGCTCAACGCATTTTCCGCATCGTCATACAGTATGCCGAAAATGCTTCCCAGAGTTGCGGCTCCAATTCCCAAATTACCGCCTATGCGATTCAGAATCAGCAAGGTGTCATTGCCGTCTGTTCGCGAACCGATGTTGGACAAGGCCAGCGTGCGCGGCAGCACGTTGTAGCTAACTCCATTGAAATTGATTTGAGCGGTGACAGAGTTTGAATCGCAGAGCGGCTGACCGCCTGCGATTGCGGTGATCGCTTCAGCGGCCAGGTTTGCTTCGTGACCTGAACTGAACTTCACGTATTCATCGCCGATCAGATAGTTGAAATTGACAGGGCATCCTTTGGCATCAGTCGCAACGGCCACGACGTAACCGCTCGTTCCCGGATCGAGGTCTGATGTCAGGAAGCTGGCAGTCTGATTCGGCGTCAAACATAAATAGCTGTCGGCCACCGAACAACCTTCCGCGACGAAGAACAGATGCACAAAAGCCACCAGTTGAGAGTTGGTGTTGGTGATGGCGATGCGTGTGTTCTGAGTGTTGCCGCCTGTCGCTGACGAAGTGTAGACGTTGTAGATCAACACGCTGCCGGCTTTTTGATCGCTGATCGGCGAACCTGTTTGCGGCAAAGCGCCGGGGCCAATTGCCGGACAATTAACAGTTCCGCAGGCAGTCACGCTGGCGGGCGCGCTGTCGCCAACCGTCGCCGTCGAAGTGACACATACCTGAGCGCCGACCGGAACGCCGTCGTTGACCTGCGCCAGATAATTGATCGTCACCGTCTGACCTGCGGCCAACGTTCCAGCCCACGACACTGTAGAAGCGTTGACCACATTGCAAGCGCCGACCGTCGCCGTGCAGGTTGCAGGCAAAGCCTTCAACGAAGGTTGCAAGCTGGCGGTGAAATTCGACGATTGAGAACTGGCCGAACTGTTGGTGACAGTGGCAGTGACTGAAACGGTATTGCCCGGCCCAGTGCAGACCAACGGATCGGCTATTTTCGCCGTCACTGGCGGCGGTGTGGAAGCAATGGTCAGCGTGTAACTGACCGTGCCCATGCAGTTGTTGCTGTCTGTGGCTTTGACCGTGATCGGGAAAATGCCTGATTGAGTCGGCGTCCCGCCCAACACGCCAGCCGAAGACAGAGTGATACCATTGGGCAAAACACTGGCCGTGCTGAAAGTCGTCATGCCGATTCCGCCAGATTGCGTGAAAGTTTGGCTGAACGGTTGGCCGACGACGCCGGAGTTGATCGCCGGAGCATTCACGCTGATCGTCGGACAAGGAGGCAAGTTGATGTATGTCATCGGCACATCGTGATCAGACAGTCGTTCGGGACGATTGGCATCGTTGCGGAAAGTTTCCGGAAAATCAGCGTCAATCCGCGCCGCGTGGAAAGAAGCTACGGATGAAAAGAGCGCCGCATTGGCCAGATGATGATCCAGGACCTGCGCATTGCCATCGAAAACAAAACTGTACTTTTCAGCGGCGGTCGCCAGATCAATCAGATTGGTCAGGTCAGGATTGACCAGATCAGCGCCGTCTCCGCCAACTGCCGTTTGATTGTCCGGCGTTGGAGTTCCCTTGATAGTGTTGATCACATCGGCCAGACCATCATTGAACTGAAAAGCGTTGAAATCTCCGACGGCCAGAATACGC
The DNA here is from genome assembly GCA_964426025.1 of uncultured Heliomicrobium sp. GTDB lineage: Bacteria > Acidobacteriota > Blastocatellia > RBC074 > RBC074 > RBC074. The sequence goes on along the minus strand of CAYRQB010000019.1, from coordinate 23,545 downwards.
TCGTTCGGATCGGCCAATTGGCGAGCCTGAATCAGATTGGCCAGGAAAACCCCTTGAGCTTGTCGTTTGGCGCGAACGCGCGTTCCTGAAGTCGGCCAACCATTTTGACCTGCTGCTTCGCTATTCACATCGTTGAGCGAACGCAGGTGATTGACAATCACCGTGATCGGGAAGCTGGCTCCAACGGCTCGATTGACGACCGCCATCAACCGCAGCGGCGGACGATCATTGAGCAGTTCCGTTGAGTTGTCAGGATTGGCGAACAAGGTCGCAGCGCCTTCCTGAACCACATCGTTGACAGTAATGCGCGGCGTCGTCCCAGTCACGAATGCAGTCTTAACCAGAAAGCCGACATCAATTCCTCCGATGTCATTCCCTTCGACCAGATAAGCCACATAGTTCGGATTAGGCTCATTGTTGGCGACGGCGTCGTTGTTGATCTTGGCGGCCAGCGATTGCAAAGTCGCCAGGTTCTCGACTTCGATGACGGCCAGAATGTCCGGCGTTCTCAAAATGTTGCGAATCGCCAGCGAGGCTTTGTTCAAACGGTTGTTGAATGCCGCAGCCGTCAACACCGGTTCAGAAATTCCCGGATCGTTTATGTCATTGAAGAATCGCTCAAGATTATAAGAAGCGACGGTGAATTCATTCGTTCCGGGCGCGGGCAATGGAACAGCGCCGATGGTTCCGCTGACGGTTGGGGGACTGGCCGGGTCGGGCAGAATCGTGTAAGTGCGGAAAGAATAATCCAAAGGGCCAACCAGATTACTGACAACCTGACCTGTCCCAACATTGATCGCCGTCGCGCCGGGCTGAGCATCGCTGTCCACGCGGATTTTTTCGGGATTGCCGTCAAAACGCGGAACCGGCGGAATGGTCACGCCGCTGCCGGATGGAACCGGATCATTTGCCGCAATTCCCGCTTCGCGGAACGGACGGCCAACTCCGGTGATGACTCCGTAAAAAACTCCGTTGGAAGTCGAAGTGGCGTTGGTTTCGTTGACGCTGCCTTCGGTCGGATGAACGACCGTCAGCGAATTCACCTGCACTCGCATGCCTTCATACTTTTCCAGATTTTCTATGTTGCCGGAATTCACTCCGCCGGTTCCTGTGTCTGCGGTCGTCAGAACAATTGGCGCGGGCAAAGGATTGCCGGTGGAAAGTTGAACCACGGTCGGACTGGAAAGTTCGCTCAGTGGCGGTTGAAACGGATCAGCGGACGGAACGAACTCAACTACGTTAGCCGTCACTTGCACCAGAGCGCCAATCGCCGCTGCTGCCGGGGGCGCGGAACTGGTGAAAACAAAAATGCCTTCGGATGTGTTTGGGTTGGCGTCAACATTTGCGTCCGGTTCCTGAATGAAAAACCCGTTGCTCCTCAAACCTGTGACAATGCCTGTGGTGGTTACGTTTTGACCTGCCAGCGGCGAGCTTGAGCCTGATCCTTGTATCTGGTTGATCTTGGTCAGCGACACATCGTCGTTATTGATCGTCCCCAAACCCTGTCCGTCGCCGACTGTTGCGCCAGTGACGTTGGTAACATTGACGAAGAATGTTTCATTCGGTTCGACGTTGGTGTCGCCGTTGACCAAAACATCGAAGGTATAAGTCGAACTGCCCTGAGGAATGCTCTGGCCGGTCAACGATTTGGCGACATAATCATTATCTTCTGTGGTTGGGTTATCGTCCTGCGCAGTGCCGTCGGCAGTGGCAATGTCGAAAGTAACGCCGCCCGCTCCGGCGGGAGATGAAAGGCTGACGGTGAATGTAAACGTTGTGGTTCCGGCGTTGCCTTCGGCCATCGTCACGTCATTGATCGTCAGAACCGGTGAACCTCCCCCGGCGCCTTGCGGGGTAATTGAAAAATCATCAACCGATAATCCGTCGTCGCTGCTGGCAATGTTGAAATCCGTCCAGCGAATAAAGAATGTCGAACCGTTCGCTATGCTCAGACCGGTGATGCTGAAACTGATTGCCGCGCGATTGTTCGCCGCGTTTCCGTCCAAGGCTCCGGCTGTCGCGTTGATATTCGGGCTGCTGAAATCCAGGTTATCAACATCAACCCATGTGGCTCCGGCATCGCTCAGGCTGGTTGCATTCAAACTGTATTGAAAATCCAACCTGTCGGCTGCGTTTCGATTCGTCACGCCTGATCGCCATTGTTCGCCGGTATAGGCAATATCCAGACTGGTGATGGCGGAACCAGTGTTGTTCGTAAAGCACGCTCCGATGGTCGGTATCAAACTGCCGCTCTGCAATCCGCCAAATGCGCGTTCGGGGTTGCTGGTCGCGCCAAAGCTGTACGTATCGCCAGCGGTACCCGATCCGGTTCCCGCCGTGTAAGTGGTGTTTGCGTTCGTTCCTGATTCAGCAAATCCCCATCCAACGGGCACACTGGTTGAAGTTCCGCTGTTGGCCAGCGTATTGAAATCCTGTGTGTAAGCTGAACCGGGAGCGTTCAGGCTGACGGGCGTTCCTGAGGCGGCTCGAGTCCGAATCAAAGAGACTCCGACTGAAAACAGCAATGCGACCAATACCAGCGATATTGCTTGAACGGATCGCGGGAGTCGTTTGATCAGGGAAGAAGTAAATTGACCGGTTCTGGTGAGCAAATTGATTGAATTGCGCATCGGCTTAACCTCGCGTGTGTAGTCTGAAATTCGGGCGAATTTGTAATGTAATCGGTGGCGGTAAACAGATTCCCGCTCAGCCGTCGTTTACCTAAGGCGTAAGCGGTAAGGGAATTTCGTAAAAACATTCTGTTCTTGAAAGCGAGCTTTCGTGCGATCAGTTGCCAAAAACTTTGTGAGAGCAAAGTGAGGGAAAACTCGCGGACGTGAGTGTACGCATTTTGCTGTGACTCGTCCAGAAGCCAGCGCCTGATTGCATCCGGTTTAACAAGAATTTCACCTCCCGCTAACGGATTATCGCTCAAGCCCGCCGCGCAAAATTATCGGGCGAACTGTAAGAGCTGATCAATCAAGCCTCGCTTCCCTTTCAATCCATTGACACTCGTTCAAACCGTGTAGTAGCTTTCGGCTCGCTTAGCTTTATATATCAATCGGTTTTTCAACCCTACAGGGAGAAACAACAACTCTGAGAAGTCTGAAAATCACATTGCCGGAACGCGGGCTTGAAGCTTTATTCGGCCCTTACGATCAGAACATCAAATATCTGGAATCGCTTCTGAGCGTGCGCGTTGGCGGAAGAGGCGCGGAGTTGATTGTCGAAGGCGACGAAGCCGATGTAGCCATTGTCGAACGCATCCTGAAAGATTACAGCCAGCTTTTCAACGAAGGCCGCACTCCGTCGGCCAACGAATTACGCAACGCATTCAAACTGATTGCCGACGACCGCACTTCCAGTTTGCGCGAATTGCTGATCGGCCAAAAGCGCATCAATCCGGGAGGCCGCAAACAAGTCACAGCCAAAGGTCCGAACCAGAAACGTTATCTGGAAGCGATGGAAGAAAACGACATCGTCTTCGGCATAGGCCCGGCGGGAACCGGCAAAACTTATCTGGCCGTGGCAATGGCCGTTCAGTTCCTGGTTTCCAAACAGGTCAATCGCATTGTGCTGGCTCGCCCGGCGGTTGAAGCCGGAGAAAAACTTGGATTTCTGCCCGGCGATTTGCAAGACAAGGTTGATCCTTATCTTCGTCCGCTGTACGACGCGCTTTTCGATCTGATGGATTACGAACGCGTGACCAAGTTTCTGGAAAAACGCGTGATCGAAGTCGCGCCGCTGGCTTTCATGCGCGGACGTACGCTGTCGGACGCGTTCATCATTCTGGACGAAGCTCAGAACACCACATCCGAACAGATGAAAATGTTTCTGACGCGTATCGGCTTCGGATCGAAAGCCGTCATCACAGGCGACGTGACGCAGATTGATTTGCCATCCGGTCGCAAATCCGGCTTGGTCGAAGCTCAGCGCGTGGTCAGCAACATCGAAGGCATCGCGTTCATTCAGTTTGACGAACGCGACGTGGTTCGCCATCAACTGGTGCAAATGATCATCAAGGCTTACGATGAGCACACGAAGAAAATCAGCCTCTGACAAAATCAAAAAGCAAAAGGCTGAGCCGTTAGTTCCGATTGAGGTTATTAATCGGCAAAGATTGTTTACAATTGATCGTCATCACGCGGCGGAATTATCACGCGCTGTGCTCGATCGAATCGGGCGCGACAAAAACAGTTTGACGATCACTTTTATCCGTGACCGCGCGATGCGAAAGTTAAACCGCGATTATCGCGGAATTGACAAACCGACCGATGTGCTGTCATTCGCCTACCACGAAGCTGAGGATGATTTCGTCGCGGAAAGCGAAACTCATAACCTGGGCGATGTGGTAATTTCAGTCGAAACCGCCGATCGTTATCGAAAAGAACCTGGATTGACGTTTGAACGCGAGATCGAATGTCTGATCATCCACGGCGCTTTGCATCTGGCCGGTTACGACCACGAAACCGATAACGGCGAGATGAATCGTCTGGAAAAGAAATTGAGAAAAGAACTGCTTCGTTAATCGTCAATCAAACGCTGTCAGCATCCGTTACAACAGAAACTTCAATGGCTGGCAAACTAGACAACGACCACTGATCAATTATGGAATCTGAAATAGCCGTGACCGGCATCTTCATTGCGATGCTGGTCGCCACTGCCACCGCCAAAAGCGCCCTTGATGAACTGAGCGACGTCAGCCTGCGCGTTCTTGCCAGCGACACTGAAAGCACGCCTCACGCCAAATTCTGGCGTTCGATTCTTGAGCATTACCATCAACTCAGCTTCACGCTCACTTTCGGCATACACGCTTCAATCGCCTCGATTGCAATCCTGATCAGTTCCATCGCCAACAGGATTTACCCTGAACATTTTCTGCTTGTGGCTTTCGGCGGAATGCTTCTGACGGTCATCGTCTTTCGCCAGATCGTTCCGTTGATCCTGACGCAGAACGATCCGCAACGGACTTTGCTTCGCTTGCGCCTGCCGCTCAGCCTGTTGTGGCCTTTGCTCGGAGCTTTGGCTCACCCGCTCTATCGCACGTTGCGCGCATTGCAGCGGGCGCCGGAACAGCAAACGCAAACTCAGACTGACGCAAACGACAGTAACGATGACGACGACGATCAGCTTCAAGCCTTTTTGGATGTCGGCGAAGAAGAAGGCATCATCGAAGAAAAAGAAGGTGAGATGATCCAGACGATCATTCGTTTCAGCGACCGCACCGTCGCCGAAGTGATGACTCCGCGACCGAAGATCATCGCCGTCGAAGCCAATGCGACCATCGAAGAGATTCGCAACCTGATGATCGAATCGAAATATTCGCGGCTGCCGGTTTATCGAGAACAGATTGATAACATTGACGGCGTGCTTTACGTCCGCGACTTGCTCAAGTTCTGGGCCAGCGGCGAAACTCAGCGAAGAGCCATTGAAATCGCCCGCCGCCATCCTTATGAAGTTCCGGAATCAAAACCGATTGACGACCTGCTGCGCGAAATGCAGAAAGCCAAAGTACAAATGGCAATCGTCATTGACGAATACGGCGGTTTGGCCGGACTGGTCACGCTGGAAGACCTGATTGAAGAAATCGTCGGCGAAATTGAAGACGAAGACGAACCCGATCCGCTGGCCACAGAAGTCGAGATTCACAAAGAATCCGACGACATCTGCGTAGTTCGCGGCGATGTTGAAATCGGCAAAATAGAACGGGAATTCGGCACTGAACTGGCCGATGACGATTTCACCACAGTCGCCGGCTTGGTCATCAATCAATTGGGTCGTTTGCCTGAGATCGGCGAAATACTGACTTTTCGCGGCCTGCGCTTCGAAGTGCTGGAAGCCAACGAACGGCAGGTTTCTCGACTGCGGATCCAAAAATTTCCGATGGAAGAAGAAGCTCAGGCCAAACAATTGGAAGCGGCAACCAAACCTACTGGCAACAGCTACTGAAAATCGGACGCCTTGAATTACAATGATTCGGCAAAATCATCCTGGAGGTAACGCTATGCAAATCACCGTTCAATCTCACGTCGGCGAAGACGGCATTCTGCGGCTGCAGATTCCGGTGGGGATAAAAGACGTAGACGTGGAAGTGACTGTCGCATTGCAAGAAACTCAAAAAAATGGCGGGGACAAATCGCCGGAAGATTTGGGCTGGCCGCCAGGCTTTTTTGAAAAGACGTTTGGCTGCCTGAAAGATGACCCTATGGAGCGTCCTCCACAAGGTGAATTCGATGTGCGCGAAGAGTTGTTATGATTTATTTGCTCGACACCAACGCTTGCATACGTTATTTGAACGGGCAGTCTACAAATCTTCGCTTACGACTTGAAAGTATGGTACCGCAGCAAATTGCTGCTTGTTCAATTGTCAAAGCCGAGTTGTTTGCCGGTGCAATGAAAAGCCGTTTCCAGGAACGGACACTGGCAAAACAGCATTTGTTTTTAAGCC
>CAYRQB010000019.1:0-17087 GCA_964426025.1 uncultured Heliomicrobium sp. | reverse complement strand
TTGCTTTATCTTGCCTGTTTTCTGGTTGGTTGAATTCATTTCCTTGCCGTTCAACGATCAAGCCGCTGAAACATATGGCCGTTTGCGCGCTGCGCTTGAATCTAAAGGCCAACCGATTGGCCCTTTGGACATGCTGATTGCTGCCATTGCTCTTGCCAATAAGTTGACGATTGTCACGCACAATATCCGCGAATTCAGCCGAGTCGCCGGTTTACAAATTGAAGATTGGGAGATTTAAGTTTGACTGAAAATCGCAAATCAGGATTGGTCGCTCTGATCGGACGCCCGAACGCTGGCAAATCTACTTTGCTGAATGCGCTGGTCGGCGAACACATCGCCGCCGTGTCCGCCAAACCGCAAACCACTCGCACACGCATTCAGGGAATCATCACGCGACCTGAAGGACAGATCGTTTTCGTTGACACTCCCGGCATACACAAACCGGGTTATGCGCTGAACCGCAGAATGATGCAATACGTCGCTGACGCTCTGATGCAGGTTGACATCGTCGTTCTGATGCGAGACGCCACGACCAGCTTCGGTTCAGGCGACAAATTCGCGCTTGATCTGATCAAACAATCAGGCAAGAAGACTTTTCTGCTGCTCAACAAGATTGACATGCTGAAAGACAAATCCGTGCTGTTGCCGATGATTGCGCATTACAGCTAGGAATATGATTTAGCCGAAGTCATACCGCTGTCGGCTTTGAAAGGCGACAACCACGAATTGCTGGTCAACAAATTGCTTGAACATCTTCCCGAAGGCGAACCGCTTTACCAAGACCCGGACGTTTTTACAGACCAGATCGAACGCAACATCGTCGCCGAACTCGTCCGCGAAAAAATTCTGGAACGCACTGAGCAGGAACTTCCCTATTCCACCGCCGTGCGAACCGAAATGTGGGATGAAACCGACGACGCGACGGAAATTCACTGTGTGATTTACGTCGAACGCGATTCGCAGAAACCGATCATCATCGGTCGCGGCGGTCAGATGCTGAAAGAGATTGGCATTAGCGCCCGCCACGACATTGAAAAAATGCTTGGCCGTCACGTCCGCTTGAATCTGTTCGTCCGCGTCCAGAGTGATTGGCGCGACGATCCGCGCACGCTGGACGAACTCGGCATCGAAGAACGTTGAAGTACCGGGGCGGTTCGCGACCGGCTTTCCTGACCACCAAACAATGACCACCAAAATCTGGCACGCCATCGAAGTCGAAATTGCGCGAGTCGCCGAAACCGCCGCGACCTCTCAACTGTGGACGATGAACACGACCGGCGTCGAAGTTTCCGAAGACGCTTCGGACTTCGTCACGCTACGCGCGTATTTCGACACTGCGCCAGACTTAGAAAAACTTCGCCAGCAAATCCTTTATCACCTGAAACTGATTGATCTGCCGGAATTCGCTCTGCGCCGAGTCGAAGCGATGACCATTGCCGACCAGGACTGGCTGTCGGAATGGAAAAAAGGTTGGGAGCCGATGCCAATCGGCCAGCGCCTGATGGTCTGTCCGTCGTGGAAGCTGGATCAGGTTGCCGAAACTGATCGGGTGATCATTCAGATTGATCCGGGAATGGCTTTCGGCACTGGCACTCACGAAACCACGCGCGGCTGTCTGGAAATGCTGGAAAAGCATTGGCAAGGCGGCGCGCTGCTGGATGTCGGCACTGGCACAGGCATTTTGGCCATCGCAGCGGCAAAGTTGGCTCTCGCATCCACAAAGACAGACAAAGAAAACACGAAGGAAAAGACAACTGCCTCTTCTCTTCGTGAACCTTCGTGTGACTTCGTGGGAAAAAATTTTCCTGGAAACTTCAGAATCACTGCCTTCGACATTGACCCCGAAGCCATCGAAGTCGCCCGCGAAAACGCCGCGATCAACCAGGTCGCAGACGACATCGAAATCGAAGTCAATAAACTCGGCAGCTACGCCGGTCAGGAATTTGATGTTGTGCTGGCGAACCTGACCGCAGACGTAATCATCCCGCTGGCGACTGACTTCCCTGCCGCGATGAAAGCTCAAGGCGCTTTGATCGTCTCCGGCATCTTGCGCGAACAGGGCGATGACGTAAAATCCGCGCTGTCGGCGCAAGGCTTCAACTTGATCGAAGAAAAACCTGATGGCGAATGGGTGACGATGGCCTTTCGGCTGCAAGACTGATAATCAGCTTTTTTCGGCAATCGAGGACGCCCGTTTACCATGTTGGAAAAAGCCCCGAACGATCTGGAATGACCGTTCGGGGCTTTTGGGTTTTCTTTCAGATTTTCGCCGGGGTTATTCTTCGTCGTCGAGCAGACCTTTTTCGGCCAGTTCCTGGCAGGCTATGCAGTAACGAACCCACGGCAGAGCTTCAAGACGTTTGGGAAGGATTTCCTTGCCGCAGTTGATACAGACGCCGTACTCCTCGTCTTCGATGCGTTCCAGAGCTTCATCAATCTGCGTCAGAATCAGACGGTCATTGGTTGACTGGCTGAAGAGCAGTTCTTTGGTGTAAGAATTTGAAGCCTTGTCGGCAGGGTCCTGCGTGGCTTCGGTGTCGGCTTCGCGCCCGTAATCTTCGGTGCGTCCGACCACGCCGAGCAGCGCATTGCGCTCGGCGATCAGGCGGTCTTGATAAGCTTTAAGTTTCTTTTTGTCCATCCACTCTTCTCCTACAAAAAACAGAACGGTGGTTTTGATGTTAGGCCACTCTTCTCCTACAAAAAACAGAACGGTGGTTTTGATGTCGGGCCACGCCTTCCCCAAAAAACGGAAACCGTGGTTTTGAAGTCGGGGATTAGACTTCAGAATTTGTGATAAGGCAAGCCCCCCAGCAAAGTAAATGCGCGATAAATCTGCTCTGTCAAAACCACCCTTGCCAATTCGTGCGGCAACGTCATCCGCGACAATGAAATTTGCTGGTTAGCGCGTTGTCTGACTTCATCGCTGATGCCGGCAAAACCGCCAATGACGAAAGCCAGACGCTTGGTGGCGGCCTGCTGTCTGGCGGCGATGAATTCAGCCAGTTCCGGCGAAGTCATTTCGCGGCCACGCTCATCCAGCAAAACCACGAAATCATCTTTTTCAATCGCGTCCAACAGCTTGACGCTTTCGGCGGCTATGACGCGCTTTTCATCCGCGCCGCCCTGTTCTTTCAATTCGCTGACTTCGCAGGCGGCGAAGCGTTTGATGCGATCAAGGTAATCGGCGATCAAAGCGGCGTAATGCCGTTCTTTGGTTTTGCCGATCCAAACAAGATGCAGCTTCAAATCTCAACTCGCTCAGCGTCGCGCCACAACCGTTCCAGATCGTAAAACTGGCGCGACTGTTCGGTGAAGATGTGAACGACGAAAATTCCGTAATCAATCAGAATCCATTCGCCGTTGTTGTAACCTTCGGTGTGCAACGGGCGAACTTTGACTTTTTTCAATTGATCCGTGACTTCGTCGGCGATGGCCTGCGTCTGTCGAGTCGAATTGCCTGAGCAGATGACAAAATAATCAGTGAACTCAGTAATCGCCGACAATCTCAAGACCAGTGCGTCTATCGCTTTTTTGCTGTCGGCACTGCGCGCGGCCAACTTGACGTGCTCAAAGATTGCCTCATCTTCCGCCGTCATCGCCTGCGGAGTTTTGGCCTCCGGCTCTTTTGCCGTTTCATTTAGATGCTGCTCGATTTTTTCTTCAGTTACAACTGTCGTCATTACGCCTTTCTATAAAGCTGATATTTTTCTATGTAATCAGCGACCGGCGGTGGAACCATCGTGTCAATCGCATGGCCTTGTTCGACCGCCTCGCGAATGCCAGTCGCCGAAACGTCCACAGCCACATAATCGGTCAAGTAGATGTGCGGCTCATCCAGTTGCTGATCCGTCGGGATTCGCCCGCCGCGCAAATCTATGCAACGGGCTTGTAAGTCAGATTCCAAATGCGAAGCGAGATTGCCTTCACACTCTTCTTTTCCCAACCCAGGACGCGTGGCCACAACTATGTCGTATTCGGTCAAAAGCCTTTTGTGCTCTCGCCACATCGTCACATCGAGGAACGAATCCTCTCCCATGACAAAGAACAATCCGGCATCAGGAAATTCGGCCTGCAAAATTCCGAGCGTTTCAATCGTGTAAGGTCGTTGCGGAGCTTCCAGTTCAATGGTCGAAATTAACATCAACGGTTGATCCGCAGTCGCCAGCGCCAGCATAGCCAGGCGATTGAACGGCGACGATATACGTTGACCGCGTTTGTGCGGCGGAACAAATGCAGGAACGAATAGCAGCCGATCCATTGCAAAAGCTTTCAGAATCGCATCGGCCACTCGCAAATGACCGTTGTGGATCGGATCGAAAGTGCCGCCGTAAACTGCTATTCGATGACGCAATCGTTTTTCACTCAACTTTGACTGGCTGACAAAACGGATTGCTCCGTTTCTTCTTCAGTCCGTTTGAACTCATCCAACCGCCGCTCCACCGCTCGCAACAGCTCCTTCAAGCCTTTGCCGGAAGCCGCCGAAATAGCGTGGAATTCCAGGCTTTGTTCGCGGCAATAAAGTTCAAGTTCTTTCAACCGATTGTCGTCGTCCAAAGCGTCGAGTTTCGTTGCCACGACAATTTTCGGTTTGGCTGCGACCTGACGGCTATAAGCTTCAAGCTCGCGCGTCACCATTTGGTAATCGCTGATCGGGTCTTCGGCCATTCCCGAAACATCAACCAGGTGAAGCAGTAGTTTGGTGCGCTCGACGTGGCGCAAAAAACGGTCGCCGAGTCCGGCTCCTGTATGAGCGCCTTCGATCAATCCGGGAATGTCGGCGACAACGAAGGTTTTGAAATCGCCCAGATCAACTACGCCAAGGTTGGGTTCAAGGGTCGTGAAAGGGTAATCGGCGATCTTTGGACGCGCGGCTGATATGCGGGAAATCAGTGTGGATTTTCCTGCATTAGGTAAACCCACCAGACCGACATCGGCGATAAGTTTCAGTTCCAGAATCAGCCACCGCTCTTCGCCCGGCTTGCCGTCTTCGTGATAACGAGGAGCGCGATTGGTTGACGTGGCGAATTGCGCATTGCCTCGCCCGCCGCGTCCACCGGAAGCCACCGAAACCCGCTCACCCGGCTCAGTGAAATCATGAACCACTTCACCAGTCAGCTCATCCGTTATCAGCGTGCCGACAGGAACCTTGATGACAATGTCTTTACCGTCCGCTCCGTACCGCTTGCTGCCTTCTCCGTGCCTGCCTCTGCCAGCGGTATGTTCGGGGTTATAGCGGAAATGTAACAGCGTGTTCATCCCCTCGGTTGATTCGATGAAAACCGTGCCGCCACGACCACCATCGCCGCCTGAAGGTCCGCCACGAGGAACAAACTTTTCGCGGCGAAAAGCCGTGACGCCGTTTCCGCCGTCTCCGCCTCGCACGTGAATTCTCGCGCGGTCAATGAACATCTATAACTTCTCGATTTTCCGGCTTATAAAAGCAGTCAGCGATGCAGTTGATCGCTGAAACCTGACTGTCATTCCGCCGGATAAACACTTATGAAGCGGCCTTTGCGTCCTTTGTCTTCAAATTTGACGACGCCGGTGACGCAAGCGTACAGCGTGTCGTCGCTGCCGATTCCGACATTGGTTCCGGGTTTGAATTTGGTTCCGCGCTGGCGAACCAGAATCGAACCTCCGGTGACCAATTGACCGCCGAAACGTTTGACGCCCAAACGCTGCGCGTTCGAGTCGCGACCATTACGTGAACTACCTACACCTTTTTTATGTGCCATTTTTCAAAACTCCATTTAGCTAATCTGTCAGCTACTAAGGTCTATGAAACCGACTCAATTTTGACTTCGGTGAATCCTTGGCGATGTCCTTTGGTCTTCTTGAATCCTTTACGGCGTTTGAATTTGAAGACAATGATCTTGGGACTGCGTCCATGCCTGACAACTGTGCCTGCGACATTGGCGCCTTCGACGGTCGGATTGCCAATGCGAACACCGTTATCGTCGCCTGCGGTCAGCACTTCAAATTCGACCGAATCGCCAGCGTTTTTATCAGCAATTGATGGGACGCGCACAACATCGCCCGGACTCACACGGAACTGTTTTCCGCCTGTGCGGATGATTGCATATGCCACTGTTGTAATTCCTCCGATTATTCGTCTGGTTGAAAGCCGCAGATTATAGAAGCCGATCGGAAAAAGTTCAACCGCCGCAACCTTGGCAATGCCAATCAAGGCAAGATATTCCAAATAAAGAAATTTTCCGCTACCGGAATATTTTCAGACTGCCGTGCGATACACAAGCCAGGTAGGTGAGTTTAATAGGTAGTTTTGGCGATTACTTAACCTTGAGTGGGAACGATATATCCAAGAGGATCAGTGTTTTGATCCATAACAGCGCGGAAAGATCACAGGCCAGAATGGAGGTGTTCGAAGCGGAGGCGCTTGGTTTTACTAACCAGCTTTACCGCGTCGCGCTGAGACTTTGCCGTGATCAGGCCAAAGCCGAAGACCTGGTTCAGGAGACTTATTTACAGGCTTGGCGTTCTTTTCATCGTTTCGAGTTGGGGACAAATCTTCGGGCCTGGCTCTACAAAATCATGTTCAACGTTCATTACAGCGGCCAGCGCCGCGAAAAACTTCAACTTATGCCAGTCGAAGAAACGATTGCCGAAACGCTCGCTTACGATCCGCCAACTCCGCAACGGCTAACGGAAGAAGAGGTTTTGACTGCATTGGAGCGAATACCGCGGGATTTTCAGATCCCGATTGTGCTGGCTGACGTTGAGGAACTCTCTTATCGCGAAATCGCTGACGTAATGGAAATCCCTATCGGAACTGTGATGTCCAGATTGCATCGAGGTCGAAAAATGCTGCGAGCGGAGCTGGTAAATTACGCTCGCAACGCAGGCTATAAGTTTTCGACCTGAGGAGAAGTGAGGGAGAAGTTTTGAATTCGAGATTGAATTTTAGAAAGAGGAATCGTGATTCAAACCAGCAAGGTTTGAATCACAAATAGGCTGGGAAGTTTTATGGATTGCCGTAATTTCAAAGACCTGCTCGATTCGTACCTCAGTGAAGAACTGGCGGTCGAGACAAATCACCAAATGCTCAGTCACACGGAGCATTGCCCGCCCTGCCGTTCGGAGATGGCTTCTCGGCGGAATATGCGTGAATCATTGCGACGGGCTTGCTCGAAAGATCGCATGAGCGAAGAAGCCTGCGAACGCCTGCGATTGCGTTTGCTGGCTGAGGCGGCGAGCGTCAGTCCGCAGGTGAATCCAATTCCGACCTGGCTCGAACGTCTGACAGGATTTTTCAACATCCGTTATGCGATTCCGGCGGCGGCGGCGTTACTGATTTTAGGCGCGATCGGGGTTTTCTCGTTTTTGAGAAGCCACGCCGAAACTCCAACGTTGAGCGATGCATTGATGACCGAAGCGGCGAACGATCATCGTAAATGCGCGCCTCATTTCATACCAGCTATCGGCCCGATGGAAATGCCCGAATCCGTCAAAGATGTTGATACAGCCTATTTTGGCCTGGAAAAAGTGGCCGCGACTGGCGCTAAAGACCTGCAACTGCATTCGGCTCATTTATGTCGTTCAGGCGGAAGACAATTTGCACATCTGGTTTACACGCGTAATGAAAGCACAATCTCGCTTTTGGTAACGGCTCGCGACCAACGCGCGCTAAAATCCGACGCCGATTTCAAGCTCAGTGTTGATCATGCCAAAATGCAGGAAGCCATTCAGAATGAGTTCGCTCTTGGGGCTTATCAAACCGTCAGGCATGTGGTGGTCGTCGTATCGGATTTGCCCAAAAACGAAAATAAGAGTCTGACAAAAGATTTGGCGATGCCAGTGGTGGAATATTTACGCCGTTTTGATAATCAATCCGTAGTTCATCCATCCAACAACCAATCACACGATTTGCTTGCAAGCAAAAGAGGAGGGAGATCCAGATGATGGCAACAGCGAGTAATTTAGCGGCGAGTTTGAAACAAGCTGAGCAAGCCTGGCAACCGAGCGTTCCAAACCTGCTTAACCTGCCGCACATCGAAAAAACTTTCTGGCGCGGAATGACTGTTTATTCAATGGAAGATTCGGCCACACATCTTTACGTGGTGCTGAAGGGCCGGGTTAAAATTCTGCGCAGTTCGCCGGAAGGCCAGCAAAAAATTCTCTCGATTCGCTACAGAGGCGATCTGTTCGGCGAACTGGCTTTGGCCGGAGGCGGAATTGAATCTCGTCGCAGCGATGAGGCCGTGGCGCTTGATACCACACGCGTTGCGATGATTCGCATTTCGGATTTCTGGAATGCAGCGCGTCGCGATCCGGCATTGATGCAAACTGCCATGCAGTATGTAACGCGTCAGTTGGCTGAATCTCACCGCCATATCGAATCGCTGGTATTCGACAACAATCATCGCCGTCTTGCTCGCGCTTTGCTTGATCTGGCTGATGAAGCTGCGCGCGCAGGTGAATCGAGCGTCAGGCTGACTCACGAAGAGTTGGCCGAATTGATCGGCTCGACTCGAGAAGTAGTTACGGGAATGATGATTGAATTCCGTCAGCACGGATTGATTGAATACAAACGCGGCGACATTCGCACCAATCTGCCGCAACTGGCAAAATTTATGACTGAAGCCAACAATGGCTGGAGATTCTCGGAAAGCACCTGAACTTTTCCTTTTTGTTCGTTGACCGGCGACGCTCTGATTTTACCGGGCGTCGCCGGTCAGTGAATTTTCTTCCGCAAAAACGTCTCTTTCTCAGCGCCGACTTTTGTCCTTGCCTCGCTATATCTCTCGCGATACAATCCGTTTCCGGTTCGTGGGCTGACAGCCTGCATCCTCCGAAGAACCTTGAAGATAAACGAATTGATCAAATCGCAAAGTTAAGTCCGACGGTTCTTTAAGTATTCTTTTTTTAGTCTTAATTGACGCGTCCTTAGTTTTGAGCAACCCCGTGAATTATCTGGCGTCTTTAATGACAACATCAAAAATCCGGCCAGCCTTCCAGTGCTCAATAGCAGAAAAACGTGAGCCCCCATCGTTGACTACGCAAGCTGAAAAGAAATTTGTCTGGCAGAGCACTGATCTATTGGCCAAAATGATTTGTGCCCTCAACCAAACGTGGGAGTAGTGAGATGAAGCTTATCTGCCCAAAATGCCAATACGAAAACCAAGCAGAATCCGCTCGTACAGTCTGCGCGCGCTGTGCGACCATCATTGAAGTCAAACAGGATCAAGGCGCAGGACTTGACAGCAATGGCAGAAGACAAACTGCCAGGTTGCCGTTCGTCGGCAATGTCGGCAACAGCCAGCCATTGAACAATCCACCGTCAAATCCGAATCCGGATGTTTACGCGACGCGCATCGGCGATGATTTTGATGACGTGCTGGATATTCCGCGCCAGACACAGATGGGCGCTCAACCGTCCAGCGAACCTTCTGCCACTTTTGAAGACGTTTTTGCAATGCCGAGTTATGACGCTCAGACCAGCTACGATTATCCGCCGCAGGAAAGAAAACCAACCGCTCCGATAGAAGGCTTTCCAACCGGTCATGGACGCCAGCGTGAGACTCAGGATTATGCGTCCGCACCCGAGCCGGAATTTATGGGATGGCCGGTGTTACCCGAAAACGCGGATTACGAACAAGAACAGACTGGCGGAAACTTCTCGTCAAATCGCAAGGCATTGTTGGCTCGCGTGGCATTGTTTCTGGTCGTTTTCGGCATGCTGAGTTTTCTGGCGTTCTACTTCCTGGGAGACAAAATCGCCAACCGCCGAGGCGGCAACGACGATGCGGCTGACAATAACAAGGCGGCTGATGCACAAAGCACTTCGACTTCCACATATCCTCCCGCGACTGTACCAAGCCTGGAATCCAAACCGCCAGCGATCAATACTTCAAAACCATCTGACGGCGCCGCCGTTGCGACCAATTCATCCCAAACCGGGGCAACATCAAAAGACGGTGGCAGGCCGGTATCAATTGAACCCGTTCCTCAGGGCAAGGTAGGTCCAATAACCAAAGCTCCAACTGTGCCAACGCAACAGGCTCCGGCAGTTGCCGCAGTTCCGCAAAATGGCAATTTGACGATCCAGGTGGCTTCATTCTCCGATCAGGCTCAAGCCAATGATCGAGTTACAAGATTGCGCTCGCAAAGCATTGATGCCAGAGTTGTAAAGGCCGACATTCAAGGCAAAGGAACCTGGTACAGGGTTCAAATCGGCGGCTTCAAATCGCGTGAGGAAGCTTTGGGTTACGCCAATCAGCTTAAATCCAAAGGCATCTTGCAGGATTTCATCGTTACGACCATAAGCAAGTAAATAGCTGATTGCAGCGGTCAGCGATACGTTAAGGTAAAATCAAATCTTTATTGGCGAACAGCTTCGCCACAATTTTTGCAGCGGGAAGAATCGTGCATTGAAGACAGATGTCATAGGTTTGCACAATCAGCGACCCACTCACGAGCGCCGTGATGGTGTGGCCGGTAATTCGACGGCCAATCACAAAAAGGGCGTGGACCCGGCGCAACTCTACTCAAAGATCGTTGAGCGATACGCCGTGCTCTTCGACAATCCCGCAACACGTCTTCGCTTTCTCAACAACACATTGGCCAGGCAAAAGGAGCGACAGGAACAACTGAGGAAATCGCTCAGGCATCTTCGAATTCTGGAGAAAACTCCTTTCTACGACTGGATTCTCGAAGCGCGTTTATACAATTCCATTCATGAAGAGTTGCATGCAGCGCTGCCTTCGCTTCCCGCCAACAGCCAGCGAGCAATCGAAAAATTACAGATTCCGTTTACGGCTAAAGCTTATGGTTTCGTGCAACAAGCCCGTCACGCTTTTTATGCGTTGGGAATTGTGCTCGCCGGGATCACTTTATTCGGCGTGTATTCATTGGTCAGTTGGTCCGCGCGTGGTGTCAATTCATACCTGGCCCAAAAATACAAAACAGGTAAAGCTCCGATCTTCGTCGCTCCGGCAGGACAGGGCACTCCAAACGATCCGGCGACAGAAAGCGCAAAATACCTGCCCGGTTACCAGCCTGAAAAAGTATGGCTAGTCGAGCGATCCGGCGATCTCGAACGTTACAGCAATGGATGCCGAATCCTGACTCAATATGAAATGGAAAATCATCCGCGGGGTTATTACCTGATCCCGCGCGGTTCTGATTCTGAGGGTCTGGAATTGCGCCGCCAGCCGATTGGCATCGTTTATCACACATCTGAAAGCGATATTGTGCCGTTCACCCCCGACAACAACGACACGATTCAACGCCGCTCTCAAGGGCTTTTGGATTGGATTCGCAAAGATCGCTCTTACAATTATCTGATTGACCGGTACGGCGAAATTTACCGAATCGTACGCGATGACCATGCCGCGCATCATGCCGGGCATTCGATTTGGGCTGACGGTAAATACGCTTACGTCGGTCTCAACGAAAGTTTCCTGGGAATTTGTTTTGAATCAACCGTCAAATCCGGTTCGCTGTTCGAAACGCTGACCGAAGCGCAAATCAGATCCGGCCAGGTTTTAACCAATGTCCTGCGGAGCAAATACAACATTGACGATGTCAACTGCACGACTCACGGTCTGGTTTCAGTCAACCCCGACAAAATGCTGATTGCCGCCCATCACGACTGGGTTCGCAATTTCCCTTTCGAAGCTATGGGGCTTTCAAATAAATACAAAGTCTTGCCGCCAAACATGGCCGATTACGGATTCACCTACGATGACGAATTGCTGGACAAACTTGGCAGAACGCTTTGGGAAGGAGCAATCGCCGCCGAGGATGAGTTCAACAAACGCTCTGAAAAGGCCAACATCAATGCTGAGGTGCTTCGCCGAAAAATGCGAGACCGTTACCTCGCCCAAATGGAAAAAGCCCGCAAGCTTCGTATCGAACAAACCGGCAACGGCCATTCTGTTATTGCCTCGAAATCATCAAATCTGAGTGAGTCCGC
Source organism: uncultured Heliomicrobium sp. (assembly GCA_964426025.1). Lineage (GTDB taxonomy): Bacteria > Acidobacteriota > Blastocatellia > RBC074 > RBC074 > RBC074. Next base: position 5,149 of record CAYRQB010000019.1, on the reverse strand, counting down.
CGAAACCGGCGCAAATCGTTGAAAACTTGATCACCCGAGTTTAGGCTATTGACCTGGCTCTTATGATTCCATTCTGAGGCCGCCAACCATCACGAATTTCCTGAAGTTCATCTGATTGAGTTCGTGCCATTGCGTGGTCTAAACCGTCAAGAGGCCATCTATGGCCGCTTCTGGCAATAAACAAAAAGAAAAACTCAAAACCGGAGGAAAGATGTCTGAAGAGAACAAAGCAAATGCTGCTGAAGCTGCCGACGGCGATGTCGGCGCGCTGGGATTGGACGTAGGCACAAGCCGCATAGTCATCGCGGGCGGCGCAAGCGGTCACAAGGCTCAATCACAACTCAATGCCTTTGTCGGCGTGCCGTATTCGAAGATGACCGAAGCCATCTTGCAGCAAAACAACATGGTTTATCACCGCAACGGCAAAGAGCTGTATGTTTTCGGCAGCGATTCCGAAAGATTCGCCAGCTTTTTCAATGCCGTGCCGCGTCGCCCGATGCAGTTTGGCGTGCTCAATCCGCAGGAACCGATGGGTCAACAGATCATTCAGGCGATCATCGAATCTATGGTTCCGCGCGCGAAAAAGAACGAGCTTCTTTGCTTCAGCGTGCCGGGCAAAGGCGAAGGCGCTGACACCAATCTGGTCTATCACGAAGCGATCCTGAAAAACTTCCTTCAATCGCTAGGTTACGAAGCCAAAGCCGTCAACGAAGGTCTGGCAGTTGTTTTCGCCGAATTGCAGAACGAAAACTTCACCGGCATAGGCATCAGTTGCGGTGGAGGCATGTGCAACGTCTGCGTAGCTTTCCTGTCCGTGCCAATGCTGACTTTCAGCATTCCCATCGCCGGCGATTACATTGACAGCAGCGTCGCGTCGGTGGTTGATGAAACCGTCACGCGCGTGCGCCTGATCAAGGAAGAATCGCTGGACCTGTCGCGACAACCGAAAGACAAAATCACCAGCGCCTTGCACATTTACTACGAAGAAGTGATCAACATGCTGGTCAGCAAACTGCGCGAAGAGTTCGAGAATTCAAAGCAATTGCCGAAGCTCGACCGTCCGATGCCAATCGTGCTCTCCGGCGGAACGGCTCGCCCGCGGGGCTTCCTGCAAAAATTTGAAGCGGCAGTCAAAAACGGAGGCTTCCCATTCCAGATTTCCGACGTGCGAATGGCCAGCGATCCTCTGACCGCAACCGCTCGCGGCTGTTACATCGCAGCGATGTCCGAAATTCGGTAACAACGAAATTAATCTCAATCTGACCTTCTTCAAGAGAAGACGAACCGGCGGATGGAAGAGCTTGGGAAAGCCTTCTCTCGCCGGTTTGCCTTTTGATGGGGGGCAAGCCAGTATAGCCCTGATTTTTGGCGGAAAAGGAGCAGAATAAACGTAAACTGCCGTAATCGGACGATCTTCTCAGTTGCTGTCTTATGGGAAGAAAGCCTGCAAGAATTAAATCAGCCACTGAAGCCCTGGAGAGAAAAAGATGGCGTCTATCCCCGGTTACAAAAATCATCTTTTCATCAGCTACGCCCATCGCGATAACGTATCCCTGTCGGGAGAACCAGGATGGGTTGACAGTTTACATCTGGCCCTTATCAACGCCTTCAAAGAAGATGGCCAGGAATTGAAAGTCTGGCGAGACCCCTATCTTGAAGGCAACCATGTTTTGGAGAAAGAGCTAGCGGATCAAGCCTATAACTCAGCAATTCTGCTTTCAGTCATCTCAGACGAGTATTTAAAATCTTCCTGGTGCAAAAAAGAGAGAGACGCATTCTGCCTCAGCGCCAAAACACGCGGCGGATTAACTGTTGGAAATCGAAGCAGGTTGATCAGAGTGATGAAAAGCGATGAATCGCTTCAGACGCTCCCTGGCGAATTGCAATGTTCTATCGGCTTTGAGTTCTTCAGCACCGATCCTTTCTCAAATAGAGTAACTGCTCTCAGCCCGGAAAATAATCGTGCAGCATTTAACGATCGTGTCAGAAGACTTGCTGAAACTTTGCAAACTACCATCGCCGAATTGAAAGCGGCTTCTGTTTCCGCTTCTGACCCTCGCTCACGTAAAAAAACAATCTATTTGGCTGAACCGTCTCCTGATCTTGAAAAGGCACACGCCGAAGTAAAAAGCGCTCTGGAACAACATGGCTATCACATTCTGCCCAATCAGGAATTACCCGTCAAAATCAACGCGTCACAAATCGAAGATAAAGTTCGCGACTACTTGCAAAGGTCTCGTCTGGCCGTACACCTCATCGGCGCGGACTACGGAACCATTCCTCCCAGATCGAATGATCGCTCGCTCGGACGCATTCAACACGAAATGGCTGTCGAATACTGCGCTAAGGATTCAAACTTCAAAAGCATTCTCTGGCTCATGCCCGATTTGAAAGACGTTGAGGAAAAGCAACAAAAGTTCATTGACGATCTGCAAAGCGGAAGAGATGTAGATGGAAGGGATTTGGGGCCAATGATTGACCTCTTCAAGGGCGACATCGAGAAATTAAAGACGGAAATCCTCAATGCCATCAAGAAAACCAAACCCATTCGCAAGCCGCCACTGCGCAGGGTTTACGTGGTTTGCGATGAACCGGAGTATGACGAAGCCGCTCCGATCAGAGGATATTTTCGCAGGGAAAACATAGAAGTTTTGCAACCGGTCGGCAGAACCCGACTTCGTAACGATGACGAACACATGGAATTACTCGAGCTAGCCGACGCAGTAATGATCTATTACGGCAACATCACCACCGATGATTGGACCAGACAGCATTTACGCATTTTGCAGAAACTTCGCGGGCTGCGCGGCAAGAAACCCTTGCTGGCACAAGCATTCTATCTGAGCGCTCCACTCACACCTGTCAAAAGAGATTTCGAGACGCTCGAAGCGGAGATAATACACGGCGACACGGACTTTCCACCTCCCAAGCTTGTGAATTTCATCAACCGAGTTAAAAACGGGAAAGGGGCAATCAAATGATCCAGCTAAACACCAAAAAGATTCTCGAAACTGCAAATCCATTTCCAGGCCTGCGCCCCTTTGAATATTACGAAAACCATCTATTTTTTGGGCGCGAAGGATTGAGTAAGCGTTTGATCGAGAAACTCAGAAAAACAAGATTCCTATCCGTAGTTGGAACATCCGGAAGCGGTAAATCTTCGCTTGTTCGCGCGGGGCTGTTGCCAGCGCTGATCGGCGGAATGATGCCCAGCGCCGGATCGCGTTGGCGAATTGCAATCATGCGTCCCGGCAACGACCCGATTGGCAACCTGGCAAAAGCTTTCTGTTCGCAGGACGCCTTCGGCGAGAACATTGACGCGGAAAACCTCAGTCTGCAAATCGCTATTACCGAAGCCGCGCTTCGCCGAGGCAGTCTGGGTCTGATCGAAGCCGCAAAAGCATCATTGCTGCAACCGAACGAAAATCTGCTGGTTGTCGCGGATCAATTCGAAGAGTTATTTCGAGTGGAATCATCCGCCAAAGATTCCGAGTCAAGCGATCATATCGCCACCGACAAATCAGCGTTCGTCAAACTTCTGCTGGAAGCCGTCGCAGAAACGAACAGGAAACATAAAGTTTCAATTTACGTCGTCCTGACAATGCGCTCGGATTATCTGGGTGATTGCGCGCAGTTCCAGGACCTGCCCGAAGCGATCAACGAAGGCCAGTATCTGATTCCGCGGCTGAATCGCGACCAAATGCGATCGGCAATTACCGGCCCTGTCGCTGTTGGCGGCGCTGAAATCTCTCAGCGTTTGGTCAATCGCCTGCTCAACGAAATTGGCGACAATCAGGATCAATTGCCCATTCTTCAGCACGCGCTGATGCGAACCTGGGATAAATGGCACGAAGAACAGGAAGCCAAATTAAAGGATGACAGCAACGAAGATACGAATAACGACGAAAAACCTGATGGCGGTGATGACAACAATTCCGACCAAATAGATTTTCGCCACTACGAATCAGCCGGAGAAATGGCCAACGCATTGACACTGCACGCCAATGAAGCCTATGACGAAGTAGGTAAAATCCTCGGAGTATCCGGTCAGCAGATCACCGAAAGAATGTTCAAAGCTTTGACGGAAAAAGATAACGAAGGCCGAGGCATTCGCCGCACTGTTACCTTCAGCGAGTTATGCGCGGTTACCAAAAACGATGATTCTGAGGTTACTGATTCGGACAGAATAACCCTCTCGCAAATTATTGACTGTTTCCGAAACAAGGGAAGGTCATTTCTTACGCCTTCAACCGTTGATTTACCTGAGGGCGAGGTTTTCCCTGAAGACGCGGTAATTGATATTTCGCACGAAAGCCTTATCCGCATTTGGAAAGGAAATGATAAAGACAAGCGTTTACACGAATGGATTGAAGAGGAAGCGGATTCGGCTCACATTTATTGGCGGTTATACGAAACTGCCATGTTATGGGACGACAACGACGAAGAGCCATTACGCGGGATCAGTTTGAAATCAGCTCAGGAATGGCAGGCTCGACAGAAACCTACAGTAACCTGGGCGGGGCGCTATCATTCAAAGGATGATCTAAAGGCTATCAAGGCTAAATTCCCCGAAGAAAAAGACGCTGACAAGAGCTTGTTAAACCTGACGAAGAGCTTCATCGAAAAAAGCCACAACGAAGAAATCCAACGCGCCAAAGATGAAGAACTAGCCAAGTTGAAAATGCTTAAGCTGGAAGTAGCACGCAAATGGCGAGCGGTTTTGATCGGGGTGGCTGCAATACTTGCAATAGCTGTTGTCTCTGCAGTCCAGCAAACCATTAAAGCTAGGGAGAATGAGTCACAAGCGATAAGTTCTAAAGAGGAAGCCGACAAGCAAAAAGGAATTGCTGAGGATCGGAAAAAAGTAGCTGAGACGCAAAAAGGAAAAGCAGAGAAACAAGCGCTTTTAGCTAAGTTCAATGAGATGCTGGCGAGTCAGGCCGCCCAGAAAGCAATTAATGAAAAGAATCGAGCAAATACAGAAAAAGAGAAAGCAGACAAACAAAAGAAGATAGCGGAAGACCAGGCAGCCAAAGCTAAAAGACAAGAAAAGGATGCTCGAGATGAACGTGAGGTAGCAATTCGTCAAACTGCATTAACAGTGGAGGCTGCAAAAAGGGAAACAGAACAAAGAAAAATAGCAGAACAA
>CAYRQB010000018.1:36925-37161 GCA_964426025.1 uncultured Heliomicrobium sp. | reverse complement strand
CCAAATCCACCGAAACGCATTTGACCATCTCAATCGGTTTTTCGCGCAGGAAGCTGGCGAAGATCATCTCGTCCAGATCGTCAGGCAGCGGCAATGTCGCGGCAAAGTTGGTGATTGGTTCGGCTCCGATGGCGACGGCGACTTCCATTCTTTGCTCGCCGCGTTTTTCCATGTCGCGATGATGCGCCGCGCCGTGTTTGTGCAATTGCCAGTGCATGCCTGTTGTCTTCTCGTCA
>CAYRQB010000018.1:25995-36915 GCA_964426025.1 uncultured Heliomicrobium sp. | reverse complement strand
ATAAACCTGCATTCGGTACATTCCGCAATTGCGTTTGCCCGTGCGCGGATTTCTGGTGAAAACCATCGGGAATGTTATGAATCGTCCGCCGTCCAGTTCCCAGCATTTCAGAATCGGAAAATCCAGCAGCGAAAACTCGCCTTCGCGTTTGATCACTTCCTGACACTGACCGGATTTCACTTCGCGCGGGAAATACTTTCCAAGCTCAGCCAGCTTCGGCAGCATCTTCACTTTTTCCAGCAAACCTTCGGGCGATTTGAAATCCAGCCATTCGGTCAATCGCCCGGCCACGTCTTCGACGCTGTCAACTTCCAGCGCCAGTTCCATTCGGCGACGACTGCCGAGCGCATTGATCAGAACGGGGATTTTTCCGCCATCAACATTTTCAAACAGCAATGCTTTGTTGTTGTCTTTTGATTTGCTGACGCGGTCGGTGATTTCCGTAATCTCCTGATCGCTGGAAACAGGAACTGTGATGCGTTTGAGTTCTTTGTTCTTTTCTAAAACCTTTATGAATTCGCGCAGATCGGCATAAGCCATAATTTCGCTCCGAGGAAAAACTTCTGGTTAAGATGATGGTGAATCAGTCGAGGATGGTAACAACCACTGGCGGGAGTGACAAGCTGCGGATTTGTCGTCGAAGTAACGATTGTCTATCGAAAGTGCATGGGGTTCAGGCGAGTCCAGCGAACCTCACAAAAGACTGTGGATCGAAGCCTGAACCCCATGCTCTGCTTTCACGGATGCCATTTGTGAAATTCATATAGCGGTTCGGCCTGAACGTTCAAACGCCGGTAATCTTCCGGTAAATCAATGTCTTCGATTACGGCTGATGTGTCCACGGCAACTTCCAGACAATCATCGCGATGGGCGTCAATGAACGACCGCAATCCGGCTTCGGAGTTGTCATCCAACTGCATGATTTCTTCGTGGTAATCGGCGCTGATAATTACAGGGTGTCCGTGTTTGCCGTTGTAAGTTGGAATGACTATGCCTTTGTCGCCATCGCCGTAGGCCACAATAAGTTTATTGATCAAATCGGATTTGACCATCGGCTGATCAACCAGCGCAATCAACACGGCGTCTGTGTTCGGCCCCAACATCGCCAGACCGGTTTTGACCGAACTGAGCATTCCTCGGCGATAATCTTCGTTGATGGCGAACTGAACCCCTGTCCCCGCCAACGTCGGACGAATGTCTGATTCGCGATAACCAAGCACAACGAAGATGTCAGCGAGTTGCGAATTACGCATCTGGTGAACGCATTCGCCAATGACCGTGCGTTTGCCCCATTTCAGCAGCGGTTTGAAATCGCCCTGCATGCGCTTTGATTCTCCGGCAGCCAAAAGAATTCCTGAAATCATGACGTGATTCCGCCTCCTGATATTCGTTTATTACTTCGATTGATTGTTTGAGGAAAGATAGATTGCACGAAGCCTGTCGTTGATTCAAGCAGTGTGAGGCATTAACCGTCACTCGCTCTTGAGATAGTCGGCTAATCCCTCGAACGGCGTGTTGAAACTATCCGAACGAATATTCGGCCTTCGTTGTTGGATGACAGCTTTTTCCGGCTGCGCGGACACAGCGGTCACAATTGCGGTTTGAGGCTCGGTCTCAGCCTCGCCCTGAGCGGATTGATTGGGTTGATCGGGCGATTGCGGCGCTTCGTTCGTGCGAATGCGGTAAATCGGACGTTCGAACATCGGCGAAATACGCGACCAGTCGCCGGTCGCGTGCGGTTCGGACATCAATCGCTGCATCGCCTCGACTTTTGAATCCAGATCATCCAGATAAGCCAGCATCAGAGCTTCGGGCGTGCTGGGCAATTTGGGCGAACCGTATTCCAGCTTTCCGTGATGCGCCAGCAACATATGCAACAGATGTCTGCGCAATTCATCCGGGAAATCGGCAATTTGCTTTATGTGATCGTGAACCATGATCGTTTCCATCACCAGATGGCCGATCATCTGTCCTTCGTTTGTATAACCGAAAGCTCTGTCATAACTCAGTTCATCAATTTTGCCGAAATCGTGAAGCACAGCGCCGGTCTGCAACAGATCAACGTCTATGCCTTCGTAATGCGAACCGACTTTCTTGCAAAGCTTGACCAGTGACAGGGTGTGTTCAAGCAAACCGCCCAGATAAGGATGATGCATGGTCTTTGCCGCCGGCGCGCGTTTGAATTTCCGCGTCGTCTCTTCGTCGGCAAAAATGTTTTCCAGCAATTGCCTCAGAAACGGATTTTGAAATTCGCGGATGATGCTAATCAGTTCCGCGAACAATTGATCAACATCGAATTTCGACGCCGGAAAATAATGAGTCAGATCAACTTCATGCGGCTGGCATGGACGCATGCGGTGAATCTGTATCTGCAAGTGGTTGCGATAAACGTTGACCAATCCACGAACAAAAACAATGTCGTCTTTGTCGAAGGTATCAATGACGTCTTCAAAGTTATCCCACCATTGACCCGAAATATCGCCGGTTCGGTCGGCAAAGGTGATCATCGCAAACTGACCGCCGGTCTTTTTGGCGCGTAGCTCTTTTGATTTGACCAGAAAAGTCGTGCTGATAGTTTGATTGGGTGTGAAATCGCGGACGAAGATTTTTTCCATGAATCACCTTATTGCCGAATCGCCCGAAAGCCGCCAAACCATGACGAAGTCGCAAACAGCAGGATTACGGCTTGTCTTCGGCTGATGTCTTTTTCGCTTCATCGGCTTTCTTCTTTTCTTCCTTTTCTCTCTTCTTCCTGGTCTTGGCGTTTTCATCAGAAAACGGCACGCGCTTGATCTGAGCGGATGAAACCTTGCCGCCTTCAAATTGGTAGCGCGGATCAATTTCAATGAATGCTTCGCTGCTCAGCTTGCTCAGGTAAGTTTCGACTTGTGCGGCGGCTTGCTGATTGACCAGATAACCGCTGATTTTCTGTTGCACATTTTCGTCTTCAAAAGGTTGCAAGGTTGGTTCTTTGCGGTCGTCAATGCGAAAGATGTAATAACCGTTTTCCAGTTTGACGGGATCTGTCACAGTGCCGACTTTTGCGTTCTCGACCGCCACTTTCACTTCCGGCGCGAGTTTGGGAATTTCAATCGGATCGCCGAGTTGGCATTTCTGCTTCTTGCAGAGTTCGTCTTCGGAAAATCTTTCGCCGAGTGTTGCAAATTCGACGGCCCCACCGCGCGCTTGCAGGACTATTTCCTTCGCCCTCAACAAGGCCTGGTTCGGATCTTTACCCAACGCGACGAAGATGCGGCTGAGTGTGACCGTTCCCGGTTCGGTGAAAAACTCCTTGTTCTTTTCGTAAGCGTCTCGCTTTTCCTTCTCAGTGATGCCACGGTAAATCTTTGAATATACTTCCTGACCAATCACCTGCTCTTTGGAAAAGTTTTCGGTCAACAATTTGCGAACCTCTTCCATGTCATAACCGGCCTCGCGCATCTTCTGGCCCAGGCATTCCAGCGATTCGCAGTTGTTTTCCTTCATCATCCGCAAAAACTGCTGATTGACTTGCGCTTCGACATTGATCGAAAGGTCTTTGGCGCGCTGAGCCAGCAATTGCGTGTGGATCAGTTCATCCAGAATGCGCGGTTTTACCTCGTTGAACTTCTTTTCCAGTTCGGCGCCCTGCAATCCCTGATTCTTCAGGTCTTCCAAAACCTGTTTCTGCGCTGCCTCGAAAGCCGAGCGCATGATCACTCCGGAATTGACGCGAGCAATCACTTCGTCCACCGGACGATCTTCACCACTCTGGGAGTAAGCTGAAACGGCACACGCCGCCACGATTCCCAACAAAACAAATCTAGCAATGAACTTCATAATGACTCTCCCTGTGAACAATTCACGAAGTCCCACAAAAGACCCACACGCCCATTGATTGCCGAGATGGAAGGCCGTGTGGCTTCGTGAACGATTTCATCTTTCTGCTAATTTTTCCGGCAAGTTTCGCCGCCAATTGAACGACTGTCTTCAACTTGCCTTGCGCGCTCAACGGCCAAAGCTGCCAGTGTAATTGAATCCCAGGCGATCCCGATAAACCTTGATCTTGGCTTTGGCAATCGCGCGTTGGTTGTATTCGTCAATCAGTGTCTGATTTTTCTGGCTCATCAATTTATCTTCAATCTCCCTGCGAACTTTGTCCAGCGGTTGAGCTTCGCCGCGCTGTTCCAGTTTGAAGATATGAAAACCGTAATTCGATTTGACCACCCGGCTGATTGTGCCAACTTTGAGAGGCGAAATCGCCTGCTCCAAAACCTGCGGAAGCTGTTGGGCTTCGTAATAAATCAAACCGCCACCGGAGGCAGTCGGCGCTTCGGAATGTTCTTTCGCCAACACAGCGAAATCCTGTGGCTTGGCCAACGCCTGACGATAAAGTTTCTGAGCTTCGGCGTCTTCGCTGACGCGAATTTCGCGAACGTAAAAACCATTCTTGCCCTGATACACAGGGCTGTTTTCGTTGTAATAAGATTCGATTTCCTGCGTTGTCACCTGCACATTTTTCAGAACTTCGGTCTTGTAAAACTTCAGCGTCAACAGGTCGTTGTAAATTTCAATCCGCCGCTCAGCCCCGGCCAAAGGCGCTTGATTCTGTTCCGATGTTTCGGAACCGGACGATTTGTCTCCGTTCGATGAATTGGCGCTGCTGGTCTGTTTGTGCTGACTTTCCAACGCGTCGCGAATTTCGTCATCGGTCGGCTCAATGTTTTTTTCAACGGCGGCCTGAACAATCAACTGGCGTTGAATGAAGGCATCCAGCAACTGGCTTCGACGCTGATCGTTATCGGCTTGATTGGCGGAATCCTGAGACTCGAAATCTGAAAGCCTTGCTTTGACGAATCGCTCGAATGCGGAATAGTGCTCCGGTGAATCGTTGATTTCGACAATCACGGGTGATTTATCGTCCGCTCCTTCCGGTCGCGATGACGAAGAGGAGCGACAGCCGGTCAGCCAGCCGCAAAACACCAAAACGGCAAGCGCAATAAATTTGATTCGCATAAAAGCAATTGTCCCGGAGAAAATTAAGCACCCAAAATAATGGCGGATTGTACGACGCTCGCTGTGGCGGCTGCAAGAAGGCATGAAGTCGTTCATCCTGACTTTCGGACTCATACAAATAGCAAAAGGCTCGCACGAATCAATATCCATGCGAGCCTTTTCGCTTTGCTTCATGAAGATTTCAATCAAGGCGTCCAAAGCGGAAACACGTCCCAGGCATCCTTGAACCATTCGGTATAGAAAGATTCCGGGTCGTCTCTGTCGCCCCATCTGAATCTGGATCGAAGCTTGAAGTTATTGCCGTATTGATCCGTCCAACCACTTACTGAGTCATAGTTCAATTCAATCCCTGTCAACCCGATTGAGGCAAGAGTAAACAATTCATTTGCTTCGGAAATGCCATTATGATTTCTATCAACCCACAATTTCAAATTTTCAAACCCTGCGTCTCCCCTGTCAACCATTCCATTTTCGTTTCCGCCGCTTCTGCCTCGGTCAAGCTCGGCCAGGGCTAGCCAGCCATTTCCCTGTCCGGTTTGCACTGGTTCTCCGTAAGGTCCTACCTGATCGGTAAAATTGCCAAACAACTCTTTCCCGCTGTCAATCACTCCGTTGCCATTTCGGTCAAGAGCCAACCAGGCATTTTCCGAAGTTGCAGTCGGCCAAGCGACTTGCTCCTTAACCCCGTCACCGTTTAGATCAAATCTGACTCCTCCAGCAACGTCAGTGAAGTGATAGCCGTTTCCGCTGTTCGTCGTCCAATCCCAATAACGTGATATATCAATCACGATTGGCGACATTGAGCAACAACAGCTCCCTGAAGGGAAGGTATACGGCAAACAAAACGAATTACCTTGGTAACAATACAACCCTGTACCAATACCACACTGTGCAGTCTGGCCGCCACCACCCGAACCACCACCACCGTTTCCATTTGGAAAAGAACAGGTAAACTCTCTTGAATGCCCAACATTCCAAATGTCTCCGCCGGAAGCCTGCAAAGTTGCTCCACCCCACGAAACATTAACATCAACGGCACAAAAAGGAACTGAGCAAGAATTAAATGCATACCCGACACCACCTTTACAAGTTAATGTAGATGGATCGCCAAGACTGCCTCTGTTTTCTTTAGAAACTTTTTTCGCTCCAACATGGTACGGTTGATACAAACCTAAATACCACTTAACTCCAGCTGCATTATCCGAATATCCTTGCTGGGGAATATAAACGTCACAGGTAGAAACGCATTGATTTGTTTTCTTGCATTCAAAATCGACCTGCGTATGTGCGCTATGATTTCCGCTATCGTGTTCACGTCGATCATTATCATGCATTGAAGGGAGAGCATGATAATCACGAAAATAATTACAGGAAGTAGCTACCTCAGTAATCGATTCATAATTTTTGTCTGTGAATTTTGTCAGATAAGTGCCGCTGTTTTCAAATTGGTGTTCTTCTTCTTTGTCTGGAATTTTGTGCGGGATAGGTGTCGTTGGTTCGGACCAGGAGTATTTGTTATTCCATCTACACTCAGAAAGCGAAGTTGCTCCCCAAACACAACAAAGTGGTTGATTTTCATCACAACCATAAGGAACAATTCGTCTATATTTTTCCACCGGTTTAAGTATAAGGCCATCTTTGTCATTGCCAGCCTCCGATTTTCTGGAAGACCCGATCGGCGGTCTAGTTTCGTTCCATATTTTCGTCAAAAGTCCTCCCATACCAATGATTGAATCCCAGAACTCCGGTTTCATATGTTCAGTTGATTGGTATGAGCCATGAAAAAGTGCAATCGCTTTATAGGTTCTCGTTTTTCCATCAAAGTTTACAGTTACTTCATACATCGAATATTTACCTATATCCGAATATTCTGCACCTAAAACTTGGAATGCTTCGCTAAACAACATGTTTTTTGGTGAAACAGTTGAGGTATATTGCCCCTCTGTCCACTCTGCATGATAAGCTACCTGTTCAGGCCGGTTCCCGTTATAGGTATACTCTTCAAGAGTAAGCGTAACAACCTGCCCAGTTGGAAATGTTCCCAACTGTTCAAGTGGCTGAGCAAGTATTTCGGCAATAGGCCCAGTATGAACATTTTGTATTTTAATTTTAATATCTTTTTGTAGGTCGTATGTTTGGTTTTTTTGCTTGGCTCTTTCTTTGTTTGCGATCGAGTTGTAGTACATTAGTTTTAGGTAAGTCCACCTAATCACAGCTTCTTCATAGTTCATCTCAGCTTTGTTTTGCTGGGCTTGCCCCGATGGAATGCAGGGGAGTGATGTAATTATTGAGAGAGCCACAAATGTGGCAGATACACCTAAGCGAAATACTGTAAATCTCATCATTTTAACCTCCATGTTTTTCGACAGCGATTGGTTGGTTACAAAGCTTACCAGTATCTTACTTGTTGGTTCTTTTCCATAGCTCCGCTTCTATCACAGTTTTGAAATTTTCAAGGCTTGCAGCTTCTTTCAAAACCTGCCCATTAATAATAAATGTAGGAGTCGCTTGAATATTCGCTTTTTTGGCTAGCTGAAGATCACGTAGAACTATTGAACTAGACTCTTCAGAATTTAGGCAGTTCTAAAACACATAAAGGTTTAATAGAAGCTCCGAAGCGATTTTCTCAAAGATTTCAGGTGAAAGGTTGGGGTTAGTATCGAAAATTCGATCATGATACTCCCAAAACTTACCTTGCTTTTCTGCGCAAACGGAAGCTTGTGCTGCAGCAAAAGCCTGAGGATGAATCGAAGATAGTGGGAGATGCACAAAAACCAGCTTAACTTTATCCCCATAATGTTGAGCTACTTGGTCCAAGACAGACTTTGCCTGTTTACAATATGGACATTGGAAATCAGAGAATTCAACAATTGTTATTGGAGCATCAGCGTTCCCTTTTACTGGACCTTTAGCCTCTATGCCAGCTACTTTTAATGGTGGGGCGGAGAGGAAAGTTTCGACCTTTGCCTTTTTTCTTAATTCCTCAACTGCGGCTCTATATTTTGCCATTTTCTCGTGGCTTTCAAGGTCCAACCTAATTCTTTCCTTAGCTTCGTCTTGGCTCATATTTGCAAATAGGTTGGCATTTTCGTCATACACTTCATCCACTCTACTTTGTGGCACTTCGACTTTACTTGGAATCAATTGCTTTTTCAGATTATCAACGGTTATCCCTCTTGCCGTTGCCTCCTCTTCCAGCAATACCCTAATTATCAAGTTGTTTGTCGCTGTCTTCCTGATGAAATATATTTTCTCTTGTAGTTCCTGGAGCTGACTGCCAAGTAATTCGTCAACTTCTCTCGCAGTTATTACGCGGCCATTAACTGAGGCTAAAACCTCTCCTTTATCATCTTTGCATTGTCCAAACGTAATTGTTCCAAGCGAAAATGAGCAAAACAGGAATAGAACTGACAATGATAAGCAATACAGATTTGATAGGCCTTTTCGTGGAATCACGGAACCTCCATTGGCACTGTGAAGATGGTATGGCTCAGATGCATCCCCAAACAGTTCCGCATTAGATGTTAAATTTTACGCTAATTCAGGGTGGCAAGGCAGAAACTATGCCTGCTTCTGTGTATTGTCAACAGGTATTTTCAGTTTTACCTTTTGCCACATTATTACTGAGTTCGACGTAAGCGAGTTCAAAAAGTACTGACAGGAAGCATTGCCATTGACGTCTGAGACAGATTCAGCAAATGGTCTCTTTTCCGGTTCTTTAGGAATCGCTGTCGGACACCGCAAAATATGGTGGTCGTATTCAAATCCCAGGTTGAAGGAATTACCTCGTGTTAGTTTCATTCGATGATCTGTTGAATCTGCCGCAAGTGCGTGTCATAGACGCTCAACTCACGGAAACCGAAATCACGCTGCAGGTCGAGCACTCGCAGCATTTCGCCCTTTGTCACAAGTGTGGGGCGCGGGCAACGGAGTTTTTCCGCAATGGAGAAAAGCTCGTGCTTCGTCATTTGCCGATCTTCAATCGCCCGGTTTTTCTTGTCCTGCAAACCAAGCGTTACCGCTGTTTGCATTGTGGCGGGAACACCACGACGACTCAGCAGGGAGATTGGTATGACGGGGCCCATTGCACAAAGGCCTTTGCTGAGTTTCTCTTGATGGAATTAGTCAACAGCACGATCAGCGATGTCGAGCAAGCTTGCACAGACCTTTACGATGGTTTTGCCAACGCCATCAAAGAAGTTTTGCCGCACGTCAAATTGGTCGGACAGGTTTCACGTCGCCAAACTCTACCGCGCCGCCGTTGACGATTTGCGCAAACAGGAAATGAAAGAACTCAAGAAAATCATCCGCAAAGAACAGTACGCCGGTTTGAAAGGCGTGATGTGGAAACTGCGCCGCAACTTCGATGACCTGTCAGAAGAAGACAGGCAACTGCTGGAATTGTTGTTCGAGTGTTCTCCGGCGCTGCGCCGGGCGCACGCGCTGCGCGAGAAGTTGACAGCCATCTTCGAGCAAAAACTGAGCAAAGCAGAAGCGACTCGGCTGATCTTGGCTTGGACAGAAAAAGTCAAACGTAGCAGGCTGACTTGCTTCGATAAATTTCTTGGGACGTTTGAAAACTGGCGGGAAGAGATCACCAATTACTTCATCAGCCGCCGATCAAGCGGTTGGATCGAAGGTCTCAATAACAAAATCAAAGTGCTCAAACGACGCTGTTAGGGCTTGAGCAACATCGGCAATCTATTTGCCTCGATCTGAAAGGACGTGCCGCGTTCGCATAAGACGGCTACAAGATATGGGATGCTTGGACAGCGATTCCCAAAGAACCCATTTTCTTAAACGCCTTCGCCGTGGCATTTCTTGTATTTTTTGCCTGAGCCGCATGGGCAAGGATCGTTTCGTCCGACTTTCGGCATGGTATTAACCACCGTGCGCGGTTTGCCTTCGTCCTCACCAGCCATCGCAGCCGTGGCGTTCGCTTTGGTGTAAGTCACCTGACCGCGACGCGGACGACGTTGGACACGTTGCTCAGGCGGTTCTTCAACTGACACTTGCAAATGGTACAACGCCCGGACTGTGTCTATATCTATGCGGTCGAGCATTTCTTCAAACAAATCGAATGATTGTTTTTTGTATTCAACCAGCGGATCTTTCTGCGCGTAACCGACCTGATTGATCCATTCCTTCAGATGGTCAATCGCCAGCAGATGATCTTTCCATTGCACGTCAACAATGTTCAGGCGAATGATGCGTTCGTAATAACGCATGGCTTCAGCGCCGACCAGCGCTTCTTTATCGGCGTACATCTTCAGAAGCCTGTCCAAAACTGTCTGGCGCATCTCATCCCGTTCCAGTTTTTCAAGGTCAATGCCCGCTTCATCAATATCCAATCCGAACTGGAATTCGACCTGAACTTTGAACGCCTTGAAATCCCACTGTTCCGGCATTTCTTCCAGGCTGATGTAATCATCCATCAGCATGTCAAGAACCGCTTGGGCCAGTAATTTAATCTCATCGCTGTGATCGTTCTGTTCCAGCAATTGACGGCGCAGAGAATAAATGGTCGTGCGCTGTTTATTCATCACGTCATCGTATTCCAGCAAATGTTTACGAATCGTGAAGTTGTGTGATTCGACGTTTTTCTGCGCAGCCTCGATGCGTTTGCTGACCATCTTGGATTCGATGGCGACGCCGCGTTCCATTCCCAGTCGTTCCATGATCGCCTTGACGCGGTCGCCGGCGAAGATTCGCATCAGATCGTCTTCCAGCGAAAGGTAGAATCTGGATGATCCGGGGTCTCCCTGACGCCCGGCGCGTCCGCGAAGCTGGTTGTCAATGCGTCGCGATTCGTGACGTTCGGTTCCAAGTATGTGCAATCCGCCCAGGCTGACCACCAGATTGTGTTCTTCTTCGATGGTCGGTTTAACCTTGCGAGCGGCTTCTTCCAACTGCTCTTCAGTGGCT
>CAYRQB010000018.1:0-25985 GCA_964426025.1 uncultured Heliomicrobium sp. | reverse complement strand
CGACACCAGACTCGCCCCCGGGATCGCGGCGACCAGTCGCTTCGTCGGGATTGATTTCCTGTTTTTTCAAAAGCTCTTTCGCCAGAAAATCAATGTTACCGCCCAACAATATGTCTGTTCCGCGTCCGGCCATGTTGGTGGCGATTGTGACCGCTCCCTTGCGACCGGCCTGCGCGACGATTTCGGCTTCGCGACCGGCGTTTTCAGGTTTGGCGTTCAACACATTGTGTTTGACGCCTGCGCGCTTCAATCGCTCGGAGATCAATTCGGAGTTTTCAACCGAAACCGTGCCGACCAAAACCGGCTGGCCTTTATGGTGAAGCTCTTTGATCTCGTCAACAACCGCTTCCCATTTTTCTTCCAGCGTGCGGTAAATCACGTCTGGATGATCGGCTCGAACCATCGGACGATGAGTCGGGACCATCGCCACTTCCAGGTCGTAAATTTTGGCGAATTCGGCGGCTTCGGTTTCCGCCGTGCCGGTCATTCCGGCCAGCTTCTGATACATCCTGAAATAATTTTGCAAAGTGACAGTCGCCAGCGTTTGCGTTTCGCGCTCGATCTTCACGCCTTCTTTTGCTTCGACAGCCTGATGCAAACCATCCGACCAACGGCGACCTGACATGATGCGTCCGGTGAATTCGTCAACGATCACCACTTCGCCGTCACGAACAATATAATTTTTGTCCAGATGGTATAGCGTGTGCGCGACCAAAGCCTGATTCAAACAGTGCAGGACTTCCATATTCGACGGATCGAACAGGTTTCCGTAACCGAGCATTCGTTCGGCCTTTTCAATGCCCGATTCGGTCAATGTCGCGCGATGCTGTTTTTCGTCAACCTGATAATCTTCGTCGCGGATGAGTTTGGGAATGACTTCGTTAGCTTCGTAATATTTGCTGGTCGAATCGTCCGAAGCGCCGGAAATGATCAACGGCGTTCTGGCTTCGTCAATCAGGATCGAGTCAACTTCGTCAACGATGGCGAAGTAATGACCGCGCTGCACGCAAGTTGAAATCTCGAACTTCATGTTGTCGCGCAGGTAATCGAAGCCGAATTCGTTGTTCGTGCCGTATGTGATGTCGCAGTTGTAAGCTTCCTGCCGTTCGAAATCGTCCAGATCGTTTTGAATCACGCCGACTGTCATGCCAAGGAATTTGTAAATCCTGCCCATCCATTCCGAATCGCGTCTGGCCAGGTAATCGTTGACGGTGATGACGTGAACGCCCTTGCCAAGCAGCGCATTCAGGTATACCGGCAGAGTGGCAACCAGAGTTTTACCTTCGCCGGTTCGCATTTCGGCAATGCGTCCGCTGTGCAAAACCATTCCGCCAATCAACTGAACGTCGAAATGCCGCATGCCTGTGGTGCGTATGGAAGCTTCGCGAACGCAGGCAAATGCTTCCGGCAAAATTTCGTTCAGCGCTTCCTGTTCCAGTTGTTTGCGTTCGGCGGCGGGCAAATCAGCGACGCCTTCGAGCTGTTCGGCCAATCGAGTTCTGAACTCTTCCGTCTTGGCGCGCAATTGTTCATCGGAAAGCTGTTGAATCTCCGGTTCGAGCACGTTGATTTCATGCACGGTGGGCCAGAGTTTTTTGAGCAATCGCTCGTTGGCCGATCCGAAAACTTTGGTGAATACTTTGTCGATGGCGTTCATGGCTAGTGCTTAATTACCTCAAGGTTGGTGATACAGATAAGATCAACGTTAAGAAAACGATGGAAAATTCTAGTTGACGGCCTATAGAGCGTCAAGCAGGCGATTTTTATTGGGCGGAGCGTGTTTGACCCGTCTGATTGCTTGGTGTATTTTGACCGCGTTCGCACCCGTAGCTCAGCTGGATAGAGCGTCAGCCTCCGGAGCTGAAGGTCTCGCGTTCGAATCGCGACGGGTGTATCAAATAATCAATTCGGACTTTCCTGAACCGCAAACCAATCATGGAAACTTAAAGAGTGTTGATTGGCGTGCGGTTTTGTTTGTCACGCCAACAGTTTATCCACCACCATCCCATGCACATCGGTCAGGCGAAAATCGCGGCCCTGATAACGATAAGTCAGCCTTGTGTGATCGAAACCCAGCAGGTGCAAGAGAGTCGCATGCAGATCGTGAACATGCACAGGGTCTTCGGCGACCTTGAAACCGAACTCGTCCGTTTTGCCCAATGTGACGCCGGGTTTGAATCCGCCACCGGCGACAAAGAGTGAAAAGGCTTTGTTGTGATGATCGCGTCCCAAACTGCGATTGGCGTCGGGATCGGATTCGACCATCGGCGTGCGTCCGAATTCGCCGCCCCAGATGACGATGGTGTCATCCAGCAGCCCGCGCTGTTTCAGATCAAGGATCAAGGCCGTCGTCGCCCGGTCGGTCAGGTTCATCTGTCTGCGAACGCCTTTGGCCACTTCCGAATGATGATCCCAGGCTTCGTGGTTGAGTTGAACGAAGCGCACGCCGCGTTCGATCAATCGCCGCGCCAACAGGCAGTTGTTTGCATAAGAAGCCTTGCCCTCTTCCGCGCCGTACAAATCCAATGTCGCTTTCGATTCCTTTGAAAAATCCATCAGATCCGGCCCGCTGTCCTGCATGCGAAAAGCCATCTCGAAGGCGTTGATGCGGGTGGCGGTTTCCGCATCGCCTGTGACGGCCATGTGCTCTTCGTTCAATTCTTTCAACGTGTCCAGCGAACGGCGTTGCATTTCTCGTGTCACTCCGCGCGGATTTCGCAACGAAAGAATCGGCGGCCCTGTGCGTTGGAAAGGGACTCCCTGATAAAGCGTCGGCAGAAAGCCAGCGCCCCAATTGGCTGCGCCGCCGCTGGTTCCTCCTCCTGAGGACAAGACGACATAAGCTGGCAGGTTTTCGGTCTCGCTACCCAAACCATACGTCACCCATGCGCCGAAGCTGGGGCGACCGAATTGAATCGAACCTGTCTGCATGAACACCTGTCCCGGCGCGTGATTGATCGCGTCGGTCATCATCGAACGTATGATGGTGATGTCGTCGGCGACTTTGGGCAGATGAGTCCATGCGTCGGAAAGTTCCGCGCCCGATTGGCCGTGACGCGCGAATTTGAATTCCGACGCGTACAAGCCCGCATCCGGTCGAATGAAAGCGTAGTTGATGTCTTTGGTGAATTCCTGCGGAACTGGTTGGCCGTTGTATTTGACCAGGCCGGGTTTGTAATCGAACAAATCCAATTGCGACGGGCCGCCTGAATGGAACAGGTAAATCACACGTTTCGCTTTTGCCGCGAAGTGCGGTTGTTTCGGAGCCAGCGGGTGGTTCGATTGCGGATTTCGGAGTTCGGATTGCGGATTACCATCGGCAAGTGTTCGGTTATTCAGCAACGAAGCCAGTGCCATTGAGCCAAGTCCAACGCCACACTCTTTGAAAAACCAGCGACGCGAGCAGAGCTTCTTTAATTCCTCTTTGAGTTCTTCTGTATGATTCATCATTGCTCCTGTTTGTAATTGACAGCCCGATCAAGATTGAATCCAATCCGCAATCCGCAATCCGCATTATTCCTTGGTCACTGTTTCGTCCAGGTTCAGCAGAACGCGCGCAACCATAGTCCACGGCGCGATTTTGTGCAGGTCAACGTTTTCCGGCAGATTGTTCAAATCCGAACTGGAGACGTAAACCGCTGAAGCCGTGCTTCCGTCGAAAAGCGGGCGTTGACTGGTGAGCAGCTTCAGCAATTTCTGTAACTCAACGTCTGTCGGTTTGCGTCCGGTGCAGAGCCGAAAACCGTAAATCATTTTGGCTTCGTCGTTCGCACCGCCTTCTTTCCAGATGCGCATTGCCAACGCCTGAGCAAATTCGACGAAGGTTTGATCGTTGAGCGTCGTCAGCGCCTGAAGCGGCGTGTTTGAGCGCAGGCGACGAGTGCAGGAAAAATCGCCGGCTGGTTGGTCAAACACCAGCATCGAAGGATAAGGCACGTTGCGTTTCCAGAACGTATACATCCCGCGGCGATAACGATCTTCGCCGGCGCTGGTCGGCCAGGGCATGGCGCTGCCGTAACCCAGACTCAGCACGCCGTCCGGAATGGGCGGATAAACACTGGGGCCGCCGATTTTGCGGCTTAACAATCCGCTGGCCATCAGCGCGATGTCGCGAATGATTTCTGATTCCACTCGCAGACGCGGCACGCGCGCCAGCAAAGTGTTGGTCGGGTCTTTATCTCGCAACTGAGGCGTGACGCGCGACGATTGCCGGTAAGTCGCCGAGTTCGTTATCAAACGATGAAGGTGTTTGAAACTCCATCCGCTTTCCATGAATTCGACCGCCAGCCAATCCAGCAATTCCGCGTTCGACGGTGGATCGCAACGCAATCCGAAATCTTCGGGCGTCGCAACCAAACCATCGCCGAAATACTGTTGCCATATTCGATTGACCACGACGCGCGCCGTCAGCGGATTCTTTTTATCCGTGATCCATTGCGCCAGACCCAGGCGATTGCGCGGCGCTTCGGCAGGGAAAGGATGCATCAACGCAGGCGTGCCAGGCGTCACTGCTTCGCCGGGACGTTTCCAATCGCCGCGACGGAACACGTTGGTTTCACGCGGCCATTGTCGCGGAGTCAGCGCCAGCGTCGTCGCGCCGTAAGGCCATCCGTCCAGCAGTTCGTCAATCTTCTTGTTCGTGTCATCCCAATCGCTGACCGTCGTGCGGTAAAAACTGAAAACTTCGCGTTGCTGTTCGCCAGTTCTTTCAGCGGCTGGAACGGCCAGAATGTTTCGCACGCGCGAAGGCAGCGGGTCGGCGTATGGATTTTCAGCCGTCGTCACTGACAATCTGAATCGCCCGATGTTGGGTTGCGGAGTGCGAATCTCCTCGCTGGATTTCTGAATCAACTGGAATGACAACGTCGTTCCGCCGTCGAAACCGACAGGTTTGGCGGCGGCGAAAACCATCTTTCGATCCTGATTGCGACGGACGGCTCCGGCGTCGCTTGACCAGTGTGTTTTCTGATTGCCGTCAATCACGTTCTTCAACGGATAATCCGCGCGTTCGTAATCTGCGGTCGGATTTTGCAATGTGATCCGCGTCAATTTATCGGATGCAGAAGATGGCGCAGCGTCAACGATCAGCTCCGAAACAAAAAACTTGCCGTCGGAATCACGCCCTGGGCCGTTGCGCGGCAGATTTGGGCTGGTCAGAAATTCCACGCGAAAGCCGGTGATGTTTTTCAAATTCGTGCGCGCCTTGATCTGGTAATTGTTCGCGGTCGCGTTATCGCCTCTGGCCAGAAAAGAACCGTCGGGCAAACGTTCGAACTTGACGCCGAAAATCGCGTGAATCTCCGCATCCATCAACGGCGTCCATTGGCTCTCGTCGTAAACCGTCTTCCGCTCCCATTCGGCCATGCGTTCATTGAGGCCGGGCGTGCGAGCAATCAATTCATCTTCCAGCTTCTTAATCTCAGTTTGGATTCTCTCTCGCCTGGCGATGATCTTTGCGTCAGGAACTTCCATTTCCGGTTCGTCGTCGGAATTCAGAAAAGCGTAAAACTGGTAATACTCTGTCTGTTTGATCGGATCGAATTTATGGTTGTGGCATTGCGCGCATTTGATCGTCAGCCCCAGAAAGGCATTGCCGATGGCGTCAACGCGATCAATCAAACCTTCGACTCGGAACTGTTCCGGATCAACCCCGCCTTCCTGATTGAGCATGGAATTGCGCAGAAAACCCGTGGCAACGCGCTGGTCGAGACTTGGATTCGGCAACAAATCTCCGGCCAGTTGTTCGACGGTGAAACGGTCGAAGGGCATGTCTTCGTTGAAGGCTTTGATCACCCAGTCGCGATAGGGCCAGATCGAACGCGGCAAATCTTTTTCAAATCCGTTGGTGTCGGCATAACGCGCAGCGTCCAACCACCAGCGCCCCCATCGTTCGCCGTAATGCGGACTGCCTAGCAAACGATCAATCTGTTTTTCCCATGCGTTAGGCGAACTGTCAGCCAGAAAATCGTCAATCTCTTTCAGCGAAGGCGGCAAGCCCGTCAGATCAAGACTCAACCGGCGTAACAACGTGGTCTTCTCCGCTTCAGGCGATGGCGTCAGACCGTTCTTTTCAATTCGCGAAAGAATGAAATTGTCCACGGGATTTCGCAGCCAGGCTTTATTTTTGACTGAAGGCAATGCAGGCCGGACAGGCGCGACAAACGCCCAGTGTTGCGGAAGCGACGATGCTTGATTGTTGATTGAAGATTGAGCGTCTTCAGGCCAGACAGCGCCTTCATCAATCCAGCGTTTGATCAGAGTGATTTGCTCCGCGGTTAGCGGAGTTCCACCCAGCGGCATGCGTTGTTCGCCGCCTTCGCCCAGAATGCGAGAAATGAGCCGCGAATCTTTGCTCGATCCGGGCTTGATGACCTCGCCGGAAAGACCGCCCTTCATCGCCAGAGCCTTCGTGTCCAGTTTCAATTGCCCGGACGCTCTGGCTCCGCCGTGGCACTTGTAACAATTGGCCGCAAAGATGGGTTGAATGTCGCGGATGAAATCCACTTTGGCTTGTGACTGATGTCGCCAAATAAGGCGGGCAGAGACCCCAACCATCGGCAGCAACAGTAAGCTACAAGCAAGCAGCAGCGAAAGTTTTAGCAAACGCATTTTCATATGACCTGATTTTATGTGGAATATAGATTTTGCGCAAAAACAGTTTTTATTTGGGGTTTTGGCTGAAATCGGTCTGACGACACTTCGACTGCGGGTTGACAGCCTTTGGGTCAGATGGCAGAATCCGCCTTCTTCAAATGCGCCCGTAGCTCAGTTGGATAGAGCGTTTGGCTACGAACCAAAAGGTCGCACGTTCGAGTCGTGCCGGGCGCATAATCAAATCAACAAATTACGGCAGGCGCTTTGCCTGCCGTTTTTCATTTGTGACAATCTTGTGACAGTCCTTCGTGGCATAGCTCGCAGCCATTTGCGCGATGGCGTCGCGCTTGCCCGAATCGCTCGCGTGCATGTAGCGCATCGTGGTCGTGATCGAAGCGTGCCCCACCAGTTCCCGAATCTTGACCACATCTGCCCTTGATGCCGCGAGCCGCGTTCCGAAGGTATGCCGCAAGTCGTGAAACGTGAAATCCGCCAGATCGGCAGCCTTCACTGCGGACGTGAACGAATGCTTCACATCCGTGATTGCTTTGCCGGTCTCGGAATTGGCGAAGACGTACGGACTTTCGCCCGACACACAGAGTCTGATGAGCGTCTCTCGAACGCGCGGCGTCATTGGTACGGTCCTGCCCTTTCCGCTTTTGGTTCTCTTCACGTTTATCACGTCCAGGTTGAAATCAACCTGTTCCTTCTCAAGGCTCAACAGTTCACGCCGCCGCAATTCCGCGTCAACCGCCACAATGATTATGGGGTGCAGATGAGCGAGCCGCCCTGTCAGCGATTCCATCAACCGTTCTTCTTCCTCCAGACGAGCGGTTTTCAAGAGGGCTTGAATAACAAGATCAAAGTCCTCAAACGGCGCTGCTATGGAATCACGAACATTGCGCATTTGTTTCAGCGAGTCCGGCTTGATCTGGAAGGCTTCAAACTCTTCGGGATTTAAGATCACAAGATATTGTGGAGCTTCCGGTAATTCTTAAAGAGCCAAAAATGCGATTGCCCTGTCGTGTTACTTTGCGAATTGCAGACGGGTAGGCCTCATGGACGACCTGAGCCATTTTGTTGCGACAGCGGATTTCCATTGCTCGACAAGCCTGATTGTCTGTGGAATCATCCGACATCACTATTTTCAAACGCGATTGTTTTTCAGGTGTAGTTGCAACTATGAATTTGCGCAACGCCCGGCGGGGCGAGAGCCGCATAGTCGCCGAGAAGTGCGACTTTATGCGGCGATTTATTTATAGCTTCGAGCCATCCTTGACGACATTAGTGAGAGCATTATGCCGAAAGAAAAAATTCTGATTGTAGATGACGAGCCGAACATCCGTTACACACTGGTCGAAGCGCTGCGTGGATGGAAATATGAGCCAATTGAAGCTGGCACGATTGCTGAAGGAGTGGAGTTGTTCGACGCTGAACAGCCGCTTGCTGTTTTACAGGACGTCAATTTACCGGACGGATCGGGCATTGACGCTTTGCACGAATACAAGAACCGCAATCCGCAAGCAGTGGTGATAATGATAACCGGCAATGTTCAATTGGAAGATACAATCGCGGCTTTGCGCGGCGGCGCATACGATTTCATCAGCAAGCCTGTCAGGTTGAATGAGTTGCAAGTCACCATTCGCAACGGCCTGGAAGCCAGCAAATTGCGGCGTGAGGTCGGCACTTTGCGACGAGAACGCGCACAACAATTCAGCTTCGAACAAATTATCGGGCAGTCTTCGGCAATGACAGAAATGCTTAATCTGGCCAAAAAGGTCGCTGCCAGCGAGGCTTCATCTGTATTACTGCAAGGCGACAGCGGAACGGGCAAGGACCTGGTTGCCAAAGCCATCCACTACGATTCGACTCGCGCCGATCAACCTTTCATTGCCATCAATTGCGCGGCTATTCCGGGCACGCTGCTTGAAAGCGAATTGTTCGGTCATGAAAAAGGAGCTTTCACAGATGCCAAAGCCCGCAAGGAAGGTTTGTTTGAGCAAGCTCAGGGCGGAACCTTGTTCCTGGATGAAATCGGCGAGCTTGAGTTGGGGTTGCAGGCAAAATTGCTTCGCGTTCTGGAAGAAGGCAAGTTTCGTCGGGTCGGCGGTCTGAAAGATTTGACCCTGGATGTGAGAGTAATCGCCGCATCCAATCGTGATTTGAAAGCTGAAAGCGAAGCGACAAGATTTCGAGCCGATTTATATTACCGGCTATCGGTGATTCAAATAGACCTGCCACCAATGCGCGAACGCGGCGATGATGTCTTGCTGCTGGCCGATCATTACATTTCATATTTCAATAAACGCCTGCGAAAGCGAGTGCGCGGTTTGGGGCCGGAAGTCGAAGGGATATTTCGACGTTATACCTGGCCGGGAAACGTCAGAGAATTACGTAATGTCATTGAACGTGTAATGATTTTGGAAGATTCGGATTGGATCACACCGACCTGGTTGCCGCGCGACCTGATAAAAGAGGAAGCACAAACCGGCGCTGAGGAATACGCTTCGAGAATGTCGCCCAGGGATGCGCCACAATTGGCCGCGCCATCGCCAGATCAGTTCAAGCTGCCGGAAGGCGGAATCGAGCTTGAGCAAGTGGAACTATCTTTCGTTCGGCAAGCGATGGAGTGTAGCGGCGGCAATCAGACTCGCGCCGCCGAACTGTTGGGTATCTCGCGCGATCAACTTCGTTACAGATTGAAAAAGATCGAAGACCATCAAGCGACCGACTGAGAAACTTCCATAGATTCCAGAAACGCCCGCACGCGGCCAGTGATGTCAGGTTTGGTGAAAAAGTCGCGAATCTCGCCGAAATGATAAAGGTCGGAAATCACCGCCACGCTGCTTGCTCCGGCGGCGATGACTTCAGGAGCGCGATCAGCCGTGATGCCACCTATCGCCACCAATGGACGGTCAGCCAGCTTCTTTGCCTCGCGAACCAATTCCAGCCCGACAACCGGATCGGCATTCTCCTTCGTTTTGGTTGGATAAACCGGGCCGACGGCAATGTAGTTTGCGGACGTTTCGAGTGCTGAATGAAATTGTTCCAGCGAATGAGTTGACAGACCGATGATTTTCTTATCGCCCAGAATTTCCCGCGCTTCGTCAACCGACAAATCATCCTGCCCTAAATGCACTCCATCGGCATCAACCGTCAGCGCAACGTCCACCCTGTCGTTGATAATCAAACTGGCTCCGGCTGAACGTGTCAGCTTCAAACAGGCTCGCGCCGCATCCAGCAACTCTCTGGCGCCTGATTCCTTGTCTCTCAATTGAATCATCCGCGCGCCGCCAATTAACATCATCTGCACTATCTCTTCGTGAGTGCAATTGGACAATTGGCAATCTGTGATAGCGTAAAGTTTGGGTAAACTGAACATAGACCGGATTATCACCGATCAATGCAACGGTTGAAAGTGAGATGATTTTCACCCACAAACAAGTCTGAGGTGTGTATAATGCGCGCCAGTCGAAAGCGTGACTCGGTTGCCGATGCGAGATCGCAAATCAAGCCGTTATGCGATGGCAACCGAAATCAGGCGATTCCCCTTTGCTACAAGTTTCGACTCACCAATTTGAAACCGATTGAGAAGGAGGAATATGAAAACTCGAATCTTTGCTTTCCTATTTTTGCTCACCGCATCCGTCTTTCTGATGGGCTGTCCCAGTCAAACCACCATCAATAAACTCAATGGCGATCCTGAACGATACCGCGGTAAAGAGGTATTGATCGTCGGAAGAGTGACAAACAGTTTTGGCGCACTTGGACAGGGCGCTTACGAACTGGATGATGAAACCGGTAAGATTTGGGTCGTCACGCAACGTGGTGTCCCAAGTAGAGGCGCGCGCGTCGGCGCGGTAGGCAAGTATATTCAGGGAGTCAACTGGGCCGGAAGAAACTACGGTAGTGCAATTGAAGAAACCGACCGAAAAGTGAAGTAGTGGCGCTCGGACAATAATGACACGAAAGGCAGCAGGCGAAGCATCCAATTGCCACCTGCTGCCTTTCGTTTTTCTGATTAAACTCTGGCAGGTTCTGAAGCCTTCGGGCGGCCATGGATTTTGATGGTGTCGTAATCTTCGGCTTCGACGGTGAATTCGTAATCGCGAGCCGGTTGATACTTGCCAATCATTTCATTGAATTTGACTACCATTGGTTCAATAAAATCGTGCATCCAGGCGCTCTCTTCCACCACTTTGTGCTGCAGGTGGGCGACATCATCCTTGCTGATGCCGACGTGATGCAGCAATCTCAGCGGCAAATTTTTGGCCTCTGAAATGCCTGTATCAATGCAGTAGGGTTCGTTGCGGGATTCCATTTCGATAAGTTGTTTGTAGAATGCTTCATTGTCGGCGAAAGTCAGGCTTTTCTCCATATTCTGTCCTCCGTAAACGCGTATGTGACGCATTAGCTAGCGGTTTGAATGTGGTTGTCGCCCATAATTGAGTTCAGGCGACACGTTGTTTAGAAAATGACAAAACAGCAAGCGTAAAGGCTCGGAGAGGTTGTGCCAAAAACGCTTGTTGGGACGTGAAGTAATTAAGAAAGAATCCACCGATAACGGCAAACATCACTTGAATGATAGCAAGTATTGACTTTGCTCTTCTATTTGGAAAGTAATTCAGGATGAGTGAAATGTCAATTTCATGTCTGAGAAGCAGGCTCTATTCGTCGAATATTTAACTGTTTCGAGCAGCATCAGTCTTCAATTCTGGCCGGGATTGCCGCTCGGCGCGGTTTGCGTTGAGTATATGACGGAAAGAATTTATTGAGCGCACGGTAGACAAGCAATGCTGCCAGTGCTGCTCCAAAAGCAAGTGGTATTCGGGCGTCGGCCTTGACCAACAGGTAATAGTGCAACACGCCTGCAATCGCCGCCAGATAAACTGACTTATGCAGCTTGTTCCACCTTTGCCCGCCCAATCTTTTGACCATGTTATTGGTCGAAGTTACAGCCAACGGGATCATCACCAGAAATCCGAACATGCCCAGAAATATGAATGGTCGCTTCAGCGTGTCTTCGGCAATTGCTTTCAAAGCAAACCCCTTGTCAAACCAGGTGTAAGCAAGCAGATGCAAACAGCCATAAAAAAAGGCGTACAGACCAAGCATTCGCCTGAACTGCACCATCCACGGCAGCCCCAGCATTTTCCGCAAAGGCGTCACGGCCAAAGACAACAACAAAAAGACCAGAGTCAGTGTACCGGTCGTGTGCAAGACGAACTCCTGCGGATTCGTTCCCAAACGATGGTGGTAAGCGTCCCACAGCAACAGCGATAGCGGCACTGCCGAATTGACCCAGACCGCGAATTTGGCAAATTTGATGTCAGGCATAATTGTCAGAAGTTCTTTTTCAAATCAATTCCGGCGTAAAGGCCGGCGACCTGATCTCCGTATCCGTTGAACATCAGCGTGTCGCGCAAACCGAATTCGCCGATGCGTCGTTCAGTCGCCTGACTCCAGCGTGGATGCGAAACCTTCGGATTGACGTTTGAATAAAAACCATATTCGTCAGGTCCGACAGCCGACCAGGTTGAAACAGGCTGATCCTTTACCAAAAGTATTTTGACAATTGATTTGATGCTCTTGAAACCGTATTTCCATGGAACGACCAAACGTAAGGGCGCGCCGTTCTGCGGCGGCAAATTTTTGCCGTAAAGCCCTGAAGCCAGTAGCGTCAACGGATGCATCGCCTCGTCCATTCGCAGACCTTCGATATATGGCCACGGCAAAACATCGCGCGTTTGGTTCGGCATTCGCTCAGGATCAAACAGCGTGAAGAATTTGACGTATCCGGCATCGGCCATCGGTTCGACCTGTTTGAGCAGTTCAGCCAGCGGAAAACCGAGCCAGGGTATGACCATTGACCAGGCTTCAACACAACGGAATCGGTAAACGCGATCTTCCAGCGGAGCCAGTTTCAAGATTTCATCCAGATCAAAAGTCTTCGGTTTGTGAACCAGACCGCCTACTTCAACCGTCCACGGACGAGTGACGAAATTTCGCGCGCGGCGAGCAACAGATTGTTTGTCAGTGGAGAATTCGTAAAAGTTGTTGTAGTTGGTGATGTCTTCAAAATCGTTCGCCGCTTCGCCTTCAGGAGTCAAATAACCGCCTCTGGCTTGCAGTTCAGCCGGGTCGAGCTTTCTCGCTTCGCGTCCCGGAGTGTTCAGCGCACGATAAAGCAATCCGGTCGCCGTCACCGTTCCAGCCAGGATTGCGCCGCGAATGAAGTTGCGCCGATTCCAGTAATTCTGCTCGTCCGTAATCTCGCTGCTTTTGATGTCGTCGGAGTTTTTGATCAGCATTATTTCTTCCTCTAAACCGCGATTGTCTCGCCACTTCGTCACAAGTGTATGACAAACCATCAAAAATTTATTCCTTCTCGACACTGCGTTCTTCTTCGCGCAGGCAAGCTTCAAGTTATAATCCCCGCTCTGTTCAATTTTATGTGATCGCAGACACAATAGATTTCATGCCATCGGTCGAAGAGCTTTTGCAACAATCCATCGCCAGCTTGAAAGCCAGCTTTATTGGTCGCGGAGAAGTGTTGCCCGGCGGTTTGCTGGATGCGCTGGAAAACGATTCGCGACTTGGCGCGCGCGAACTGGCCGTCAGATTGCGCGCTCGCCAGCAACGGAATCGCACCGAAGGGCAACGATTGCGGCATCTGCTGAAATTTGAATCCGAGTTATGGGAACAAGGCTTTGAATTGATAGCAGGTGTTGACGAAGCTGGCGTTGGCCCTCTGGCCGGACCAGTTGTTGCCGGAGCAGCAATCCTGCCGCGAGCGTACAAACTGCGCGAGATGAACGACTCAAAAAAGCTGGACGAAGCAACGCGCAATCAACTGGCTGAACAAATCAAAGCCGATGCCGTAGCCTGGGCGATAGGAGTTGCCGAAGTCGAAGAAATTGATCGTTTGAACATTTACCGCGCGGGATTGCTGGCCATGCGTCGTTCGGTTGAAGCTTTGAGCGCCAGGCCCGACTTCGTTCTTGTTGATGCTCGGACGATTCCCGATTGCGCTTTGCCGCAACAAGGCATAATTCGCGGCGACGCTCAATCGGCCAGCATTGCGGCGGCTTCCATCATCGCCAAAACAACGCGCGACGAAATCATGTTTGAGCTTGACCGGCAATTCCCCGGTTATGGTTTGGCAGCGCATAAAGGCTATCCGACTCCGCAACATTTTGCCGCTTTGCGCAAACTTGGCGCATCGCCGATCCATCGCCGCAGTTTTCGACCGGTACGCGAAGCGTTGGGGCTGGAGCCGTCGCAGGCGACTTTGTTCGATTCCTGAATTCGTTGATGACTATTGCACAATCTCAAATTCCCGCCGAACCGATTGGCGAATCTCGCGATTCGATAGGTTTCGTGTTGCGGCTTGGCCGGGCGCTGCACTCATACGGTTATCCGGCTCATCGGTTGGAAGAGGTGATGAGCAAGGCCGCCGATCAATTGAAATTGACCGGTCAGTTCTTTTCCACTCCGACTTCGATCTTCGCGTCATTTGGCGAGCAGGAAGATCAGCGAACCTTCCTGATGCGAGTCACGCCGGGAGAAGTGAATCTTGGCAAATTGTCGGAACTTGATGATGTAACGACCGACGTTTTGCGCGGTTCGCTGAATCCTGCGGATGGTTCCGTCAGAATCGAAAGCATTCTTTCCCTGCCGTCACGTTACAGCCACCTGCTCAGAACAATTGCATTCGGAATGGCGTCAGCCGCCGCTTCCAGATTTCTTGGCGGTGGATTGAAGGAGATCGGCGTTTCAGGAGTCATCGGATTACTGATCGGATTGCTCGCCGCCATCGTAGCGAAATATCCCAGTTGGAGCAGAGTCTTTGAACCGGTCGCAGCATTTGCGGCTTCGGCGTTGGCGGCGGCCTTCAGCTTTATCGTGGGGCCATACGCGGTTTCAAATGCGACAGTCGCCGGACTGATCATCCTGATGCCGGGTTTGACGCTGACGGCGGCGATGATCGAATTGTCTTCACAACATCTGTCATCCGGCACAGCGCGATTGAGCGGCGCTTTCGTCATCTTTATCGCGATGGGATTCGGCGTGGCGGTCGGCGACACTGTCGCCTATCAAATTTTCGGCAATCCGCAAATTGCGCGGGCAATCCCGCTGCCTCCGTGGACGGAACCGATCGCTCTTGTCGCCATGCCTCTGGCTCTGACTGTTTTGTTGCGCGCTCATTGGCGTGATGCTGTGTGGATAATCATTGCCGGAGCATTGGCAGTCGGCGGAGCAAAACTTGGCGCGCGGTTGTTGGGGCCGGAACTGGGAGTTTTCCTCGGAGCATTGACCGTTGGCGTTGCCAGCAATTGGTATTCTCGATTGCTGGATCATCCGGCGATCATCACTCAGGTTCCGGGCATTCTGCTGCTGGTTCCCGGCAGCGTGGGTTTTCGCGGATTGGCTGCGCTGCTTGATCGGCAGATAGTCTCTGGCGTTGACACGACTTTCAAAATGATTCTGACGGCGATGGCTTTGGTGGCCGGAACTTTGATCGCCAACATCGTCGTGCCGTCGCGCAGAGAATTGTAAGGCAATCTGCCAGATTGCCCCGCCTGCTAACTAAACGCCGGGCGGTAACAACGAAGACAAGCTGGCAGCTTGTCACAAATCATTGGAAGGAAAACAAATGGCAAACAAGACAAATCATCAATGGCGGCTGGCTGCGCGTCCGGAAGGATTGATCAAGGAAACGGACTTCACATGGAGCGAAGAACCGTTGCCAGATTTACAGGATGGACAATTGCTGGTTCGCAACTTGTATCTTTCGCTTGATCCGACAATGCGAATGTGGGCGACACGCGACACTTACCTGCCCGCAGTAAAAATTGGCGAAGTTATGCGCGGCAGCACAATCGGCGTCGTTGAAGAATCGCGCAATCCCAAATTCAAAGCGGGCGATCACGTTTCAGGCTTGCTGGGTTGGCAGGAATACGCCGTCACCGACGGCAAAGGCATCAACGTTTTGCCGAACCTGCCCGGAGTTCAGTTGACAGCGCATTTCGGATTGTTCGGTCACATTGGGATGACGGCTTATTTCGGATTGCTGGACATAGGCAAACCTCAGCCCGGCGAAACGCTGGTGGTTTCAGCCGCGGCATGCGCAGTCGGCTCGCTGGTCGGTCAGATAGGAAAGATCAAAGGCTGCCGCGTCGTAGGCATTGCCGGAGCCGACGACAAATGCAAATGGATCGTTGATGAGTTAGGGTTTGATGCGGCAATCAATTACAAAACCGAGAACGTTTACGAAGCTCTGAAAAAGCATTGCCCAAACGGCATAGACATAGATTTTGAAAACGTCGGTGGAGAAATTATGGATGCCGTTCTTGCTCAGATCAATTTGCGCGCGCGAATTGTACTGTGCGGTTTGATTTCAGGTTACAACGCCACCGAGCCGGTTCCGGGTCCATACAACTTCGCCAACATTTTGGTTCAACGGGCGCGCATCGAAGGTTTCATCGTTCTGGATTACGCTCCGCGCGCGATGGAGTGCATGACAGAGCTTGGCCAATGGCTGAAGGAAGGCAAAATCAAATACCGAATTGACGAAGTTGACGGATTGAAAGGCGCTCCGATGGCTTTGAACAAACTGTTCGAGGGAACGAACATCGGCAAATTGGTCGTCAAGATTTGAGGTTATCGAGTTCTGATGTTTATTGATTCTCACGCTCATCTGGATGTGCCGAATTACGACGCAGACCGCGCGGAAGTGATCGCTCGCGCTCGCGCGGCTGGCGTCGAATTGATGCTGGAAATTGCCGGCAGCGATGTCGGCAAAGGTTCGCTGGAACCGGGGCTGAAACTGGCCGAAGAACATGACTTCATTTACGCCGCAGTCGGATTGCACCCCCACGAAGCCAGTTTGTTCAATGAAGAACTGGAAAAGAAGCTTGTCGAATTCAGCCATCATTCCAAAGTCATTGGCTGGGGCGAAATCGGTTTGGATTATTATTACGACAACAGCCCGCGCGAGGTGCAGCGGCGAGCCTTTCGGCGACAGTTGGAATTGGCTCTTGAGCGCAAATTGCCTGTCATCATTCACACTCGCGACGCCGAAGACGACACGATCTCAATCTTGCAGGAGACCTGGGCCGCAGTCGGCGGGGCGGAAATCGGCGGAATCATCCATTGCTTTACAGGAACGCAAAAGCTGGCGGATGCGGCAATCGAGATGGGATTCCACATTTCTTTTTCCGGCGTACTGACTTTCAAAACTGCTGAAGATTTGCGTCGAGTCGCCGAATCCGTGCCGATGGAAAGATTGCTGATCGAAACGGATTGCCCTTTTCTGGCGCCTGTTCCGCATCGCGGCAAACGCAACGAACCGGCCTTCGTGATAGAAACGGCAAAGAAGTTGGCCGAGTTGAAACTATCCGGTTTGGAAGAAATCGGTCGTCAGACCGGCAGTAATTTCCGGCGATTATTCAACCTGTCGTAGATTTCCCTCGCATTGACAATGGATTTAGCGTCAGGGTACAACTTCGCTCCTGCCAAAAGCAGAGAGTCACAGGCAAAACAAGCGAGCAATCAGCGACAAGCAAGTCTGTCAGTACGACTGCCGTCCGTGATACTTATTTGACCGATCTTTCACGGGTAGGCGAAACTTTCGTTTTAGCCTCAGAATAGTAAGTTTGAGGTTTTTCAAAAGCCTATTGCATTCGCGATGTTCCGCGTCTGAGCAAGCTCTTGCAATTGGCTATGGCTAGGTTTGTGAATTATGGCGCAGCAAAACACATTCGATATCGTTTCAAAAATTGATCACGCCGAAGTAGTCAACTCCGTCAACCAGGCGATGAAAGAGGTACAGACCCGCTTCGATTTCAAAGGCAGCAAGAGCGACATTGAGTTGGAAGGTCAGGAAGCGCTTATTCTGACTTCGGACGACGATTACAAACTCAAAAGCCTGAATGACATTCTGCAATCGAAGTTCGTCAAACGCGGTGTGCCGCTGAAAGGTTTGACTTACGGCAAGATCGAACAGGCGCTTGGCGGGACGGTTCGCCAGCGAATAACTCTGCAACAAGGCATTCCGCAGGACAAAGCCAAAGAGATCGTCAAATACATCAAAGACACGAAGCTGAAAGTTCAGGCTTCGATTCAGGGAGATTTCGTCCGTGTTGCCGGGCGCGATCGCGACATTCTGCAGGAAGTCATTACCGCCTTGCGCTCGCAGGATTTCGGCATTGATATGCAATATACGAATTACAGATCGAATTAGGAAAGCGTTGAACGACCGGGGTTGAGCCGCCGAATCTGTGGCTCATTCCTCATCACTCAGCGCTCAAGATTATGGCAAAATTTGTTTCAGCATCTTCCACGCGTGAAGCGGTAACAACTGCCGGGCGAATCTTCAGCCTGATCGCCCGCGAAATGCAGGCGGTTGAGGAAGAGTTCGAGCGTCAGGCTCGCTCCAACATTCAAATCATCGCGCACATCGGACGTTATCTGCATCAGACCGGCGGCAAACGTGTTCGTCCCGCTTTGGTCGTTCTGGCGGCAAAAGTTTTCGGCGAAGAGATAGATCATTCCATCATCAAAATGGCGGCGGTGATGGAATTCCTGCACACGGCCACGCTGGTCCATGACGATGTCATTGACGGAGCCGATGTGCGCCGAGGCCGTCAGGCAGTTTCATCTCAATGGGGAAATGAAACCGCCGTCTTGATGGGTGACTGGCTTTACATGACCGCCTTTGAAACCGCGCTGGCAGAACGGAATCTGGACATCCTGGACGCCCTGACTGAAGCAACGCGCAAGATGACCGAAGGCGAATTGATTCAACTGACGCTGATCGGCAATATGCGAATCACGGAAGATCAGCATCTGGACATAGTCACGCGCAAAACCGGTTTTCTGTTCAGCGCCAGTTGTCGTGTCGGCGCGATATTGCGCGGAGCGACCCCGGCGGAGCGAAAAGCGCTGGCGGATTATGGCCTCAACCTGGGAATCGCATTTCAATTGGTTGACGACCTGCTGGATTTCACCTCGAACCTGGAAAAGTTGGGAAAACCCGTTCTGAGCGATTTGCGTGAAGGAAAATTGACGCTGCCGCTAATTCGTCTGCTTCGGTCGTATCCGCAATACACCCCGCAGGTTCGCGCGGCAATGGAAGAACCTTTGGGCGAAACGGCTCGCGCCAAAGAAGTTCTGGCCATACTGGCTGAATGCGGCGAACTGGAAAAAGCGCGTCAGGAAGCCTATGCTTTTGCAGAGCGCGCTCAGGAAGCTTTGAAAATATTTCCAGACAATCTTTATCGTCGCGCTCTGATGGAAATCGCGCAGTACATAATTGAACGCGACAAGTAACCTGATTCCAAAACCGGCGCTTGTTATGCCGGTAATTGATGCGTATGAACGACACTGCCCTGGCTGCGCTTCAGCGGTCGCTGAGCGATAATCGCGAAGCCAAGCGTAAAATTCAGTCAAGATTGGCAGAGATCGAAGCCGAATCGGCCTCGTTGCGGTCGCAGCTTGCCTCGTTGGACACCATCATCGAACAAACCGAGCACGTGTTACTTCAAATGCTTTTTCCAAACGAAAAGCTGCCGTCCCCGTCACCGGCTAATCGTTCGCACTTTGATGATCGTTCTGCCGCCGCCAATGCGAATATACGTTCCGAAGGCGCGAATCAGGACGAGGACATTGATGCCGAAGTCGCACGGCTGGAACAATCCGAAAAATCAAGCAACGTGCGGTTCACGGATTTTCGCATTCCGCAGGCTGCGACAATCGTTTTGCGCGAAGCCAATCGCCCGCTTCACGTCAGCGAAATTTATCGCCGCATGTCCGCTGGCGGTTTTGAATTTCGCGGCCAGCATCAATTGATTACGCTGGCCGTTTCATTGAGCCGCAGCAAACGTTTCGTCAAAATAGCGCCCGGAACATTCGACCTCAATCCGGAACATCTGGCCGGCGTCGCCTGACGCTTCCACGCTTCAATTATGTCTGCCAACACTCCCCACGAAATCGAAGTCAAACTGCGATTCGACAGCATTGATCCGCTTCGCGCCGCCGGTTTGATATTGACGATGCAAACTCCCAGACACTTTGAAGACAACTGGCTGCTCGATACCACTGATTCGATGTTGGGCGGCAAACCGGCAATTTTGCGCATTCGACAATCCGGCAAAAACGGCTGGATGACATACAAGGAAAAGGCTTCGCCCGACGCTTCGGCGACGCGATTCAAAAAGCGTCTGGAGATTGAAACTGCTCTGGACGATCCGGCCAATGCCGTCGCCATTTTTGAACGGCTCGGTTATCAAATCTGGTTTTGCTATCAAAAGTATCGAACCGTTTATCTGGCTGAACTGCCCGGCGGTTCGCGTCTGCACGTGATGTTCGACGAAACTCCTATCGGCAATTTCATCGAACTTGAAGGCGAAGAAAACGCAATTGCAGAAGCCGTCGCATTGATCGGCGTTGAGCCCGGGGATTTCATTTTGGAAAGTTATCTGGCTTTGCAGGCGATGCATTGCCAGCAACAAAACAAACCGTTTCAGGACATGGTGTTTGAGCAATCGTCAACGGAGGCTGAATGAAAGCAATGATACTGGCCGCAGGTTTTGGAACCAGATTGTGGCCGCTGACCATTGGTCGCACCAAACCGGCGATTCCATTTCTCAATCGCCCGTTGATTGCCTTCACCATTGATTACCTGCGGAAATACGGCTTTGAAGATGTGATCATCAATCTTCACCACGAACCCGAATCGGTGAAAGAGCAAATCGGCGATGGTTCGCGTTTCGGCGTGCGGATTTATTATTCGCTGGAAGAACCTGACATACTTGGAACTGCCGGAGCGTTAGACCGCGTGCGCGATCAACTGGACCGGGAAACTTTCGTCGTCATCAACGGCAAGATCATCACCGACATTGATCTGGCGGCGGCGCTTGAAACTCACCGCCGGATGAAAGCTCTGGCCACGCTTGTCTTGCTGCCGAACGTAAAGCGCGAACGTTTCAGCGAAGTCAGAATCACCGACGACGGTCGCATAGCGGAATTCGCAGGCTTCCCTTCCGCCGACAATCCGCAAACTCCGTTGATGTTCACTGGCATTCACCTGATGGAGCCGGAGATATTCGATTACATTGCGCGCGGCGTTTTTTCGGATTCGGTCAAAGAAGTTTATCCCAAGGCGAAGGCCGAAGGAAAAACGATTGCCGCTCACATCGCGGCTGCTGCTCCTGAAAGCTTCTGGCGCGAATTGAGCACGATCGAACGTTATCTGGAAATCAGCCTGGAATTCCTGGCTCGTGAAAACCGCGATGTAGAAATGGACGCCGGTTGCCTGATCGAAAGCGGAGCGCAAATTATCCGGTCAATTTTGTGGAAAGGCGTGCGCGTCGAAAGCGGCGCGAAATTATCCGAATGCATCGTGGGCGATAACGTCAGAATTCCCGCCGGTTCGGATTTCAGTCGCTCAGTCATCGTCCGCGCTGAACTGGCCGCCGGAACCGAGCGTCCGGAAAAGGCTCTGCCGGGCGAGGTCATCGGAGAGAATCTTGTCGTGAAATTCGGCTGATGCTACCATCCGCCGTCGTTTCGCACCTGCTGTTGAAACTGAATGATCGCGGGCAGACAAAATGCCGTAGCTTCGTTGAGCCTACCCCCTTCGGCGCTCGCGTAAAAATTCGAGCAGTAGATTCGGATTGAATGATTCACCGACTCGCCCGCACACAGGATTAACCTGACAAATATGACTGCAACCATGCCCAACAACTATTCTTCACCCGAGATGCAATCCGGCGCGATGGCTAAATCCACCGGAGGTTTAAGCGAAAAGCGCGTCGCCAATTATGCCGCGCGTTATTTCGGAACCCCTGTCGAAGAAATTCTGTTTCAAATCCTGACGCCGGACGCTTCAACGCGCAAATATTATCGAATCGCCACCGCCGCGAACCCGAAAGATACGCTGATCGTCAGTTTGTATCCTTCGCCTTTCAACCCGCACGACAATTCGTTTCTGGACGTGACGAAACTGTTCGAGCAAGCCAGCCTGCCCGTGCCTGAAATCATTGACGTGGCCGGAACCGAAGGCATCATCCTGCAGGAAGATTTGGGCGACACAAGTCTGGCGAAATGGCTCAGCGACGCTGAAGCCCGTGGCGATAAAACCGGCGCTGAAGAAATGATACGCCGCTCAATTGATCTGATCGCGCAAATCCAATCAGCGACAATGCTGGCTTACACGATGAATTCCGTCGCTAGCCGTCTGGCTTTTGACGAAGACAAACTGTCGTGGGAACTGAATTATTTCTTCGATCATTTTTTCGGCAGCTACCGCCAGCAACAGTTTGCTGACGATCAAGCTTCGTCCATCAAAAAAGATTTACAGGCCATCGCCGCCGAACTTTCCGCCCGCCCGCGAGCGCTGACTCACCGCGATTACCACGCGATGAATCTGATGGTTGACGCGAATGGCGATTTGCGAATCATTGATCATCAGGACGCCCGGATGGGCCCGGCAACTTACGATCTGGTTCCATTGCTGGTCGAACGGCGATTGCAACCTGTGGACGAAGACTGGGTCGCCGAACATCAGGATTTGTTTCTGCGCTTGCACGAAAAATCAGGTTTGCCGAAACTCGAAGCCGATGACTTACAATACGAATTCAATCTGATGACCATTCAGCGGCAGTTGAAAGCCATCGGGACTTTTTCGTATCAAACGGCTGTTGTCGGTCGCGGCGTGGTTTATGAACAATACATCTCCCCCGCCGTTGCCACCGTGTTGCGAGCGATGAGCAAGCCGGGCATGAGAGAATAT
The DNA here is from genome assembly GCA_964426025.1 of uncultured Heliomicrobium sp. GTDB lineage: Bacteria > Acidobacteriota > Blastocatellia > RBC074 > RBC074 > RBC074. The sequence continues at coordinate 3,595 of CAYRQB010000018.1, read as the reverse complement.
CCGGCGCTCAGAAAAGCTTTGGCAGAGCTTTAACGAAATGTGGAGGCAATACAATGTCAGCAGCAACCATTGAAAATATCCTTGCTCAAGTCAACCAATTGCCAGCAGCAGAACGGGCAAAGTTGATTTCCAAGTTGAAACAGGAAACCGAAACCGAGTACGTGGTTCCTGAAGGAAGAATTATCAGCACCAACGCTCCGTCTATTGATCGCACAAAAGAGAGCGAATGGTTGGCAAAACATCGGCGGCAATACGCCGGACAATGGGTTGCGCTGATTGGCGATCAGCTACTGGCGTCCGGCACGGAGGCGAAAGAAGTTTTTGCCAAAGCCAGAGAACTTGGTTATCCACGGGCGATCTTCATCTTCGTGGAACCGTCCGATCTCCCGTTCGTGGATGCGTAAAATGGAATTCCAACTCAGCTTCCCAATTCGCCGACATTTCTTAACCACTGAAGTTGGTATTCTGATTCCGTGCTCATTGGAGCGAAATGGCGCTGTTGTGGATTTATACGCAAAGGTTGATCCTGGAAGCGAGTACTGTCTGTTCAGGCGTGAAATAGCGGAGGATTTACAGATTGAAGTCGAAGAAGGCTTTTCAGTGAGTCTGACCACGCTTGCCGGATCATTCACAGCTTACGCTCACACTGTTATGCTGGAAACTTATTGGATTCAATTTGAGTCCGTCGTGTTATTCAATCCGACGCGAAACACAAACAGAAATATCTTGGGCCGCATTGGCTGGCTTAATAATCTTCATCTTGGACTGACGATGGACGACGAAACAATCTATCTTGGACCTGCATACACAGTTGAAAATTTATGACGCAAACATACATCTCAGACATTTCAAAACATCTTGGTGAAGAGATCACCGTCAAAGGATGGTTGTACAACAAACGTTCGAGCGGCAAGCTCGGCTTTCTGGAAATCCGCGACGGTTCGGGTTTGATTCAGGCCGTCGTTTCCAAAAAAGACGTCAGCGAGGAAACCTGGGCGAGCACTGAAAAAGTGACGCAGGAATCTTCGATCATCGTCACGGGCATTCCGCGCGAGCATCCGAAAAAGCCCGGCGTTTACGAAATGGACATCAAGACGCTGGAAATCGTCAGCCTGACCGAAGATTATCCGATCACGCCGAAAGAACATGGCGTCGAATTTCTGATGGATCATCGGCATCTGTGGCTGAGGTCGCGAAGGCAACACGCCATACTGAGAGTTCGGCATACGATCATCAAAGCCGTCCGCGATTTTTTCGACGACAATGGATTCACACTGTGCGACACGCCGATTTTCACTCCGGCTGCCTGCGAAGGAACGACGACGCTGTTTGAAGTGAATTACTTCGACGACGAAAAAGCGTACCTGTCGCAATCCGGCCAGTTGTACAACGAAGCTACTGCGGCGGCTTTCGGCAAGGTTTATTGCTTCGGGCCGACCTTTAGAGCTGAAAAATCGAAGACGCGCCGCCACCTGACGGAATTCTGGATGGTCGAACCGGAAGTCGCTTTTGCCAAATTGGACGACGTGATGGAACTGGCCGAAAACTTCCTGACTCACATCGTCACGCGCGTGCTGGAAAGCCGTCAGGAAGAATTGAAGGTGTTGGAACGCGACGTCAGCAAACTTGAATCCATCGCGCCGCCATTCCCGCGCTTGCAATACGACGACGCGGCGAAAATGCTTCAGCAGGCTCACGCCGAAGGCAAAATGGAAAACCGTTTTGAGTGGGGCGGCGATTTGGGTTCGCCGGATGAAACCTACATCTCTTCGCAATACGACAAACCGGTGATGGTTCATCGTTACCCGGCGGCGATCAAAGCGTTTTACATGGAACCCGACCCGCAGCGGTCTGATCTGGCCTTGTGCGTGGACGTGTTGGCGCCTGAAGGTTACGGCGAAATCATCGGCGGCGGCGAACGCATGTCTTCGCTGGATTTGCTGCTGCAACGCATTCACGAACACGAGCTTCCCCCTGAAGCTTTCGACTGGTATCTGGATTTGCGCAAATACGGCAGCGTGCCGCACGGCGGTTTCGGCATGGGCATCGAAAGATGCGTGGCGTGGGTGTGCGGACTTGAACACGTGCGCGAAACCATCCCATTCCCTCGTATGCTTTATCGGCTGAAACCGTAACGGCATATGAACGTCGGCGAATTCTTTTTGCCAGTAAGATTCGCCTGCATTGTCCCATCAGTTGTTCCCCCAGTTATTGATGCTTCACTTGAGGTTTATTGCCCCATGACTCGAAAAGAAGACTCAACTCTGCTGGGAGCAGAGCAAACGCCTGGAAATGAATGGTCGCCCAAATTGGCTGTCCAACCGCAGAAACCTGCATTGATTGACACCTGGCTCAGCCAGTTTGAAGAACGAATTGCCAAAGATTTCCATCGGCGAACCAGCCTGGATTTCAAAACCACCATCGCTCAAATCATCGAAGCTGCAGAGCCTTTTCCGGGCATGCGCATTCTGGATGTTCCGACCGGATCGGGAATCATCGCCCGTCAATTTGTCGGCAAGATCGGCCAGGACGGCAAGATTGTCGGCGCTGATTCGACTCGCGAAAAGATTGAAGAAGCCCGGCTGGCGGCTCAATCTGCGAAGGCCAGCCTGCGCATTGAATGGAAAATGATGCCCACAGAAAAACTGACTGTCGAAAACGACTGTTTCGATCTGGTTACTTCGGCGATGGCTTTTCACCGTTTGAACGGCGAAAAATTTCTGGCCGAAGCTTATCGCGTTTTGAAACCCGGCGGACGTTTGTTGATCGCAGATGAACTTGCTCCTGAAGCCGGCACAAGTCCGCTGCGCGAAACCGTCAGGCGAAAATATTATCAATTGATTGCGCGCGATCCGGTTGAAGCCGAAGCGTATTTTCATTCCACCGAAGAAATGATGGAGATGATGAAGACCGCCGGTTTCAGCCAGATTATGTTTCGTGCCCTGCGCCAGCGCAGCAAACATGATCGCGTCTTCACGCTGATCAAGGCAATCAAGTAGCAGTTTGAGGTATTGATTATGAACGCAAAACGAAAAGCCACGATCATTGGCGTGCTGATGGATTTGGGCGCGGATCGGCGTGGCGTTGATATGGGGCCGTCGGCGGTTCGCGTCGCGGATTTGAACGAGCGGCTGGAAGAATTGGGATACGAAGTCAGCGACGCCGGAAACATCTCCGTGCGCAATCCTGAGATGATGCAGATCACAGATGGAGCGGCGAAGTATCTGCCGGAAATCGCCGAAGCCTGCCAGAAGCTGGCGGACGAAGTCGAAGCCGCGCTTGAAGCCGGTTCGACGCCGATCATTCTCGGCGGCGATCATTCAATTGCGATTGGCAGCGTCGCCGGGCTTGCAGCTTACCACCGCAAACGCGAACAGAACGTCGGCGTCATCTGGTTCGATGCACACGGCGATATGAACACGCCTGAAACTTCGCCGTCCGGAAACATTCACGGCATGCCGTTCGCGGCGATTCTGGGTCACGGCGCGAAAGATTTGACGCATATCAGCGGATTCGCGCCAAAGGTTCATCCTGAAGATTGCGTGCTGATCGGCGCGCGCAGCGTTGACCCGGACGAAGCCGTCGCGCTGAAAGC
>CAYRQB010000017.1:0-37295 GCA_964426025.1 uncultured Heliomicrobium sp. | reverse complement strand
TTCATTCGCGTATTCAGCGTGATTCGCGGGAAGTTATTTTCTTAAAAGCTATAGCCTCATTTCTTACGTCTCGCTCACTTCTGTCTGGACATTTGCTCGATCACTTCGCCGAGTCGTTTGATCTCTTCGCCGTACCGCGCCCAATCGCCGTCGCGTTGAGCTTGAATCGCGCGGTCGTAATGCTGTTTGGCTTGAGAAGCCAAACCTTGAGCGGCGGATGACGTTTGGGAAGTCGGCGGCGCTGCGCCGGACGGCGAAGCCGATGCCAGAGTTTCAGCCGTTGACGGTTGCGCGCTTGCCGGAGCGCTTCCGAAAATGCGAGCCAGACTCGCTTCCAGGGTTTCTTCCATGGCGATGCGGTTTTCGGCAACGACGATGACGCGCTTCAATTCAGGAATCTTGCCGGATTCGGCTTTCAGATAAAGCGGCTGGACATACAACAACGATTCCTTGATCGGGATGACCAGCAAGGTGCCGGGTATGACCTGCGATCCGCGCTGGTTCCATAACGAAAGCTGGCGCGAAATTTCGGCGTCCTGATTGATGCGCGCGACAATCTGTTTCGGCCCGAAAACCAGTTTCTGTTTTGGGAAACGATAAACCAGCAATCGTCCGTAATTTTCTCCGTCGGCGCGCGCCACCATCCAGGCGGCCATATTGTCCTTGCTGCGCGGAGTGAACGGCAGCATCAGAATGAATTCTTCCTGCTGTTCGCGCGGCAATTTCATGATCGTGTAATACGGTTCCATCTGTTGCGGACGGCCTTCGGCTTCCGAAGCCGAAGCGATTTCCCATTGATCTTCCTTGTTATAAAAAACCTGCGGCTGATCCATGTGATAGGTCGAATAAATGGCAGTCTGGATTTTGAAGATGTCTTCCGGATAACGCAGGTGAGCGCGTAAATCGGCGGACATTTCGCTCAACGGGCGCAGGATTCCCGGAAAAATCTTCGCCCAGGTTTGAATCAGCGGATCGCTTTCGTCGGCAATGTAAAGTTTGACGTTGCCGGAATAAGCGTCCATCACGGCCTTGACCGAATTGCGTATGTAATTGATTCCGCCAATCGGTTCGGAATACGGATAGCGATTGCTGGTGGTGTAAGCGTCGGCAATCCAGAACAGTTTGCCTTCGGAAATCACCAGATAAGGGTCGCGATCAAAAGTCAGGAACGGAGCGACGCGGCTCAAACGATCAGAGATGTTTCGGTGATACAGCACACGGCTTTCAATTGAAACGTCGTTTGAAAGCAGCAGCTTCATATCGCCGAAACGCGTGGCGAAAATCAGCTTGCGCCAGTAAGAAGCAATCGGAACGCCGCCTTCGCCTTCGTAGACTGAATAAACATTTTCTTCGCCCGACGGGTAGTTGAATTCCTTGGAAGCGGTTTTGACGTAAATCGGGTCGTGCGAAAGTTCGCCGTAATAAATCTCCGGTCTGGTGATGTTCAGCGAAGGCGAGGTGGAAACCGGCGGCAAATCCTTGATCAACAAAACCGGCAGGCCTTCGGGCGTGACCTGATTGACCGGTCCCAACGTCAATCCGAATCCGTGAGTGAAGGTCAATCGTTCGTTAATCCAGTTTCGATTCGGCAAACTGGCGACTGACAATTCGCGCGGAGAGATCATCGTCTGGCGCAGTTCATTGCCAATCCGGTAACGATCGTTGTCCACCGATTGAAATTCATAATAGGTTCGGATTTCCTGAATCTGCGCGAATGTGTCCAACAGCGGGCCGTGATCCCACAACCTGATGTTATTGATCGTCGGTTTGTTTTCCTGAATGTCCTGCAACGTCAATCCTGTGTCGCCCGACAGTTCGCGCTCTTCCACCTTGTCCAGGGCGAAGGCCTGACGCGTCGCGTTGATGTTGTGAATGATGTACGGCGTTTCCTTGACCAGTTCATTCGGCGCGACCGAAAAACGTTGGACGATCATCGGATAAAACCATCCGCCGATGACTATCGCCAGCAGATAAATGACCACACCGGCAATCAGCAATCGCAATTGAGAACTGAACATCGTCACTATCGCCAGAAGCGCCACCAGCAAAGCGCCGAACAGTTCCACCCACATCATCGGCAATTTGGCTGAGATGTCCGTGTAACTGGCTCCGGCCACCGGGCCGCTGCTGGAAAACAACAGGTTCGGCATTCCCAGATAAACTCGGAAGGCGACAACCAGAAAGAAAACCGCGACCAAAGCAAACAGATGTTTTCGCGCCGAACGTTCCAGAATGGGTTGCCCATCCCCCAGCGTCAGACCGCCTCGCATCACATAAAGAAGCGCGGCAGAAACCAGCAATACGATCGCGAGCGTGAAAAGCAGTTGCGCCACAAGATCGAGCAAAGGAAGCGTGAAAAAGTAAAATCCGATGTCGCGACCGAACAGCGAATCGGCAGTTCCGAAAGCAGTCCGATGAGCGAACTGCAAAATCGTTTCCCACGATTCCCAGATGCTGAGGCCGAAAAATCCTCCGATCAACAGCGAGATCGGCAACACCCAACGTTCCAGAAATCCTGCGATGTCAGGCAAAGGCACTCGCTCTTTGTTGACCGTCACGTAACGCACTATTCGCGAATGCGCCGAACTGAGTTTCAACGCCACCTTCAGATTCAACCAGACAATCAGCGCGACAATCAGCGCTGTTATCGCTCCCAGTCCCAGTTTGGTTTTCAGAGTCGTGGAAAAAACCGTGTCGTATCCGACTTCGCGAAACCACAACCATTCGGTATAAAAAGCCGCCCAACTCGGCCATAGCAACAAAACCAGAATCAGCAACGGAATAAAGAGCAACCATCGCGGGCGTCTGTATGTTCTGCCTTTTGAAGCGGAAGCTTCAAATTCATCATCAAGGGGGCTGAAATTCATGAGTATTCTCCGTGGTTCGGGTTAGCGAGTTGTTGTTTGAATCGAATGCTGGTGAAAAAACATTGCTTGAGGTTTAGTTTGCAGCATTGAGCAGGCACTGGCAAGGCAGTGCGACCTTCGATTCGGATGAACAATCCGAATTCCCGAACAAAATTTTGCGGTATTGATGAGGGATTCCGATAGGCGATTGCGGTTGTATTGATGTAAGGGAAAAACAGAATCAAGCCCCAACCGCCAAAACAAAAGGAGGCCTGTTATGTCAACTCAATTGATAGCCGATATGAATTCAATGATGGTTGCGTTGCAGATTGTCGTGAACATCATCAGCGCAATCGCGCTCGGCGCTCTGGCCGTTTATCTGATTGGTGTCGCCCTGCTCTGCCTGGAAGAAGTGAGAAAGCAAACAGCCCAAAAAGTCGCCCTCAAACCTGCAACCGCACAGAGTTCACGCTTCAACGTGCTGGCCAGGCATTCCTGAACCATCGCATCTAATCGTCAGACGACAAGTTGATCTCGGTTCTCGTCCTCAATTTACCTGTGGCGCAATCCGTTTGATCACTTCGTCGCTGTCCAGATAACCGAAACGACAGGCTTTGAAGCGCAAAGTCGCCGGACGATTCAAAATCAGTTCGCCTGTGTAAAGCAGCCAGTGAGGTTTCGCGCCGACGTCAGTGGTGTAAGCGATGGAAGCTCCTTCGGTCGCGCTGCTCAATTTGATTTTGATCGTTGAACCGGCGGAACTTTCGATTACCGTCGGAGTCGAGACTTTTTGCCAGACTCCGCCAGGACGCATGCGCTCACGCAATTCAAGCTCAGGAACCAGACCCAGGTCTTTGGTATCTTTTTGCCATTTGTCCAAAGCCTCGCGCGTTTGTTTGAGCGTCGCCTGATGACGCGGATCGTTGACCAGATTGTTTATCTCGTAAGGATCGTTGGCCAGATCGTAAAGTTCTTCGGGCGGCTTTTCCGGAGCCATGAACTGAAGCTGAACGGCGTTCAGCGCCTTGCCGTAATCCGGACTGAGAGCGTTCATATGATCTTTGTACAACCGCCGCCATTCTTTCATCGTCGGCATTTCTTCCATGTATTCGATGTGCTGAGCGTATGGTCTGCCGTGAAAGAAATTGCGAATGTAATGGAAGCGTTTGCCCATCACTGACCGCGACATGTCGTAAGCTTCGTCCATGCGGTCGCGATGCGCGAACGCGTATTGGCGCGGCGCTTTTTTCTGATCGCCCAGAATCGCCTGCGCCTGCATATGCTGTGGAATCGGCACGCCAGCAATGGACAACGCCGTCGGCCCAAGATCGAACAGACAGACGAGTTCGTCATTGACCGTGCCCGGTTGAATTTTCCCCGGCCAACGGACTATCAGCGGCACTCGCAAACCGGAATCGTACAGCCACCGTTTGCCGCGCGGCAGCCCGCGTCCGTGATCGCCCCAGAATAAAACCACAGTGTTGTCGGCCAGGCCGTCTTCCTCAAGCTGCTTCAGCACATCGGCGACCATGTAATCCATTGCCGTGATGTTGTCGTAATACCGCGCCCAATCCTGACGAACCAGCGGCGTGTCGGGATAATAAGGCGGCAATTTCGCTTTGGCCGGATCGTGGAATTCTTCAGGCTTCAATCGCGCCGTGTTCTTTTTGTAAGCAGCTTCAGACGCGCGAATCTGGCTTTCGTGAGTGACTGTGAAATTGAAAACGGCGAAGAAGGGTTTGGATTTGTCCGGACGATTGCGCCAATGCGCTGTGTTACTGGTTTCATCCCAAACGGTGTCAGGCGGTCTGTTCGATGGCGGCGCTTCAAAGTTGTAATCGGTCTTGGAATTGTTCGTGCAGTAATAACCAGCGGAGCGCAGATATTCCGTGAAAGCTTTGACTCCGGCAGGCGGCACTGCCTTCGATCGCATGTGCAGCGAGCCAATCGTCGTCGGATACATCGCCGTGATAATGGCCGAACGAGTCGGAGCGCAAACAGGAGCCGTCGCAAACGCGTTGGTGTAACGAACTCCCTGCGCCGCCAACCGATCAATGTTCGGAGTGATGGCGTAAGAATCGCCGTAACAACCCAGATCGGGACTGATGTCTTCGGTCGAAATCCACAGAATGTTCAGGCGCGAAGTTTGCGCCGAAGAGCGCGGCGCATTGGACGCCAGACTGAACGAGGCTATCAACAAAACTGCGGCAATCCGAAAGCAAAGTTTCATCGAGTTCATCCTTTTCTGCTCCATTCAATTACTTCGCGCCGTGTTTCGGGTAACTGACCATGTTCGCGAACAGCCTGTAAGCTCCGGGCGTGCCCGCCGGGAATTGGCGAAACCAGGCGTAGGCAGTGAAGATGTAATGCCCTTTGCCGTAATCTGCGATCAGTTGGCCGCCGTTCAGCGCTTTGCCTGTGTCGTCCGGCGCAGCCAGCAATGGCGTGTAGCGAGCGTCCCAATCGCTGAGAAAATACAGCCCGCGTTCCTGCACCCAGTTCTTCCAATCGTCGTCAGCGATCTTGTTCGGGAAATTGAACAGCGGATGATCGGGTTTCAGAACGGTGATCGGAGCGTTTTCGTCGGTCACGCGGTCGCCGCGAGCCATCTTCACCGGATAAGGCGCGAAATTGCCGGCGGCGAATTCCTGTTTGTTGTATTGGACGATCAGCGTTCCGCCGTTTGACACGTATTCCAAAAGACGGTTGTTGTTGGCGATGACGTCTTCGTTGACTTCGTAAACGCGAATGCCAAGCACAATCGTGTCGTACACCGACAAATCGCTCGAAGCCAGTTCAGCCGGGCTGATTATGTGAACGTTGACGCCGAGTTGTTGCAAAGCCTGCGGGCCGTCATCGCCGCTGCCCATCACGTATCCGACTTTCAAATTGGCTGCGACTTTGGCGTCGAAGACGGCGATTTTGGTTTTGGCCGGACGGTAAATGTAATGCGTTTCGATGTGCGGATAGGCGATGACCGAATATCCGTTTTTGTATTCGCGACCGGAAGCTTCGGCGACGGCCTGAAGATCGAAGTTGCCGTTGGCTCCGGCTGGCGGAGTGACTTTGAAACTGCGCGCGGTCTTTTCGCCCTGTTTGGCGAATGCCAGCGGTTTCGCTTCGGTTTCGACTTTCCAGTTCGGTGGGACAATCAGCCTGATTGTCCCATTCACCGGGCGACGAGCGTTATCTGTGATTTCGACAGAAATCTCGCGCGTGCGATTCGGGCTTTCGGACGGAATCACCAGAAGCTGCGGATTGACCGTCAGCGTCAGAGCCGGAGCGACTTTCAGTTCGCGGCGAATTTCGCCGAAGGTTTTATCGGCGAATCTGTATTCGACCGGTTGATTGATGACGGCGCGTTCGCCGTTCAAAGTCAGTTCGACGCGGGCCGTAGCGATTGGCGGAGCAAACGGCAAATTGCGCGGCATCGAATCGTCCCAATCGAACTGATCTTTGGTTCGCTGCTTTGCCAGCCAGTAAGGTTGAGTTGACGTCTCGTTTTCAGGAACTGTGGCTCGGAATCGCGCGACGAAATTCGGCGTATCGCGTCCGCGCAGAAAAGCCATTCCGCTGGCGGGTTGTTCAGGTTCGGGCGATAAAGGCGAAACCGTCCAGGTGGCCGGAGCTTCGAGATTGGCTGCGGGCGAACAATTTGCCGCCGTCGCTCGGAAGTAAACGTGAGTGGCAATGTCAACCGATTCGCCCGGCGTGACGATTTCGGTATTGGCCAGTGCGTCAACCACCACGCCATGAGCTTTGATCAGCGCGTCGTTGAACTGCTGCTCTTTGGTCGCCAGCATCGAATCAACGTTCTGGCGAGACACAGGATCAAGATTGCCAAGCGAAGCGCGAATAGCGCGAACTTCGCGCAAACCTTCGGCCAGATGCGGTGCGATCAATTCCGGCTGTTCGATTTTGAATTCAGCCAGAGCTTTGGCGGCGGCGCTTTTGATTTTCGTCAGCGAAGGCAGCAAGCGTTCGCCGCCGGAGCCTGCGAACCTGGCTATGCCTGTGACGGTCACGTCAATTCCGGCAAACAACGAATCCTCTTTTTCCGGCGCTTCAACCAGCGAAGACAAGCGTGGAAAAGCGCGAACTTGCGAGCCTTTCGATTGGATCATTCCGAAATCCTGCGAACGGTGACGGCTGCGACCATCCGAGGCCAGTTCATTGTACGAACGGCCAAGCACAGGATCGTAAGCGCCGACATCGAATTCGGCTCGCGGGCCGGAAGCCGAAGGCCCGAAGCGGCGAGCGTAAACTTTCAATACCTGCCAGGGCTGCAAACCTTCCCGGCTGATCTGTTCGGGAAAGCGCGCGGGATCGGCTGCGGCTTTGATCGCTTCAGGAGCCAGCATTCCGGCTGCCTGATGCTGGCCGTGACCGTCCTGATTCGTGCCGCTGAAACCGTTGACCAACACCATTGGGCGCATCATGCGAATCACTCGCACCATATCGCCCAGAACCTCTTCGCGATTCCATTTCTGAAAAGTTTCTTCGACAGAACGCGTGAATCCGAAATCCATCGCGCGGGTGAAGTATTGTTCCGCGCCATCCAGTTTGCGCGCGGCCAACAGTTCTTCAGTGCGAATGACGCCCAAACCTTCTCCAAGTTCCGGGCCGATTCCGTTCTGACCGCCTTCGCCGCGATTGAGCGAAAGATAAGCCGTTCGCGCTCCCATCGCCCGCGACATAAAGGCCAGCATTTCGGTGCTTTCATCGTCAGGGTGAGCCGCCGTGTGCAAAACGCTGCCGATGGTTTGCAACCGGCGAAGCGTCAACGCCAGTCCGCTGGCTCCGCGCTCTTCGGCAGCGGGACGCGTGTCGGAAGAAACCGGAACAAGAGTTAATTGGACAAACAGCGCAAAGGTAAGTGTCAGGGCGAGGGTTCTTTTCATTTTCGTTCCTATGAGGTTGGAGTATTAGGAAGAGTAAGTTGGTTGATCGCTTGTGGAGTTTGCCGCCCACGCTGCGTTCTATCAAAATCGCTATCAAAACTAACCAAAGTCAATTGATGGTGTTCCGCTATCACATATTGATAGGCGTCATCGAAATCAAGCTTATATTGTTGGATCACATCTGCCACTCGGAGCAACTCGATAGATGGCAAGACCAAAACAGTGACGCGGCTGGGTAAGATCAAATCATTCAGGAAACGTCTCCAATGATTTGTGCTACGGCGGCGTACAAGCTGTACGCCTTCCGAGTGTAAACTGAAATCGGAAACAAAAAGCTCGTGGCCAACATTGTTAAGTAGAAGACGAGCATTCATCGCCTGGGGTTGGTTGAAGACAGCTTCCAGAAAGATGTTCGTATCAAGCAGTAGCTTCATGGCTGTTGCAAATACTCCTCCGCTTTCTTGACGCGCCATTCCAAAGCCTCATGCTGCAACTCAACCGAACTGAGCATTACAGGCGGATCATCCGGCCCATCGCACCAATCAAACTTCAGTCCCCGCGTTTGCTGTGATGGCGCTTCGCTCAACAACGTCTCGATAAATTTGACAACTTCAAGTTGTTTTTCAAGGGGAAGCTGCTGGGCTTTCTCCTGAATAGATGCCAATGCTGAATTCATACAACCTCACTTTCTTTCAATCAAACTGATTGCCATTCCGACGATCACGACGACCACGCAGCCGACGACGTTATACCAAAGAAAACTGATTTTTGTCAGATTGCCGACGACTGCTACAGCGGCGATTCCGGCCAGCAAACCAACGAAAGCGCCGTTGCCGGTCGCGCGTTTCGTCCCGATTGCCAGCACGAACACGCCCAGCAGCGAACCGTAAAAGTACGAGCCGAATTTGTTGACCACTTCGATCAGCGAACCCAGACGCGTGGCGTAGGTGGCGACAATGCAGGCAAAAATGCCCCAGCATCCGGTGGCGATTTTGGAAACCTTCAGGTAATGCGCGTCCGGCGCTTGTTTGCGGAAATGGCGGCGGTAAAAATCCATCACCGTCGCCGTCGAAAGCGAAGTCAGTTCGGCGGAAATGGAACTCATTGCCGCAGCAAAGATCGCCGCGATGATCAGGCCGACGATTCCCGCCGGAGCGTAGGTCGTCACAAAAGTCGGAAAGACGTAGTTCACATCGTTGAAACTTTTGCCGGTGACGTTTTCAGCCAGCTTGCCGACGCGCTTTCGGAAATCGCTGATCTGATTGTTGGCCGCAATGAATTCCTGTTTGGCGGCGGTTGAATCATCCGAATTTCTTTCGGCGTTCGCGAAATTGACCGCCGCCTGCTTTCTGACTTCGAAGGCTTGCGTGTATTCGTTGTTCAGTTGCTGATATTCGACGCGCGTTTCGATTCTGGCTCGGTCATCGTTTTTGAAAACCAGCGGCGGTTGAACGAACTGATAAAAGACGAAAACCATCACGCCGACAAAAAGGATCACCACCTGCATAGGGATTTTGATGAATGCGCTCATCAGCAGCGAAGTCCGGCCTTCGGAAACCGAGCGAGCCGTCAGGAAACGTTGAACCTGGCTCTGGTCGCAGCCGAAATACGACAGCGCCAGAAACATTCCGCCGATCAAACCAGACCACAGCGTGTAGCTTTCGTTCAAATCGAATTTGGTGTCCACCATCTGCATACGCCCGGTGGAACCGGCCAGATGCATAGCGTCGCCAATGGTGACCCCGTCGGGAAATTGGCCGATGATGACAAACAAAATGGCTCCCAGACCGGCAAAGATTACGACCATCTGTTTGACATCAGTCCAGGTGACGGCCTGAACTCCGCCGAACATGGTGTAAAGCGTCGTCGAAAGCCCCATCACCAGAATCGTCGTCAGTTCGTTCCAACCCAAAACGATGGACAGAATTACCGACGGAGCGGCGACGATCACTCCGCATGACAACCCGCGAGATATTAAGAAGAAGAAGCTGGTCAACGCGCGGGTTTTGACATCGAATCGGCCTTCCAGATATTCGTAGGCGGTGAAGACTTTGGCGCGGTAAAAAAACGGCACCACCGTCATGCACAGAACAATCATTGCGAACGGCAAGCCGAAGTAAAACTGCACAAACCGCATGCCGTTGGAATAAGCCTGCCCCGTTGTGCCGACCAGAGTAATGGCGGACATCTGCGTCGCCATCACCGAAAGCCCGACCGCCCACCACGGCAAACTGCGGTTAGCCAGAAAATAGCCCTCGACTTCGGTGCTCTTTTTCGTCAGCCGTAATCCGTCGTAAACGATGAAGATCAGATAAGCCGCGACAATCGCCCAATCAAGCCAGCGCATTCAGCGGATTCCTTTCAGAAGAAAGACAAGCTGACAGCTTGTCTAAATTTTGTGAACTACTGAAACAGTTGCGTGATAGCCCAAAGCCCTGCAATCAGCAAAACGGTAAAGATGATGACGGTGATGTAGACGCGATTCCAATGCGGATACTCAGTCTCTTCCTGCTTGCTGTCAGCCATTTTCGAATGCTCCTTCCAAATGAGGTTGAGGAAGAATACGTAACAAACAGAAATAACGGAATGGACAGAAGATCAAATGACCTTCATCCATCCCGTTATTGCAAATTCGGCCAGCACAATAACACTGGCCGCGCTTTGTGATCAGGAAGAAAACTTACTTACCGAAATTTACCTTCGGCGCTTGTCGCGCGCCTTCGTCGGCTTTGAAGAAAGGTTTGTCCTGAAAACCCGTCAGGCTGGCGACGATGACCGTCGGGAATTGCTGTTTGGTCGTGTTGTACTCTTCGACGGATTTGTTGTACAGCCTCCGTTCCTGAGCCATGCGGTTTTCGGTTCCTGTCAATTCGTCCTGCAATCTGAGGAAGTTGTTGTTGGATTGCAATTGCGGATATTGCTCGACGATAGAAAGGAATCGTCCGCCCGTTCCCAGCAATCCGCCGTCGCGCAAGGTCTGAGTCAGTTTGTTGTCCGCGTCCATTTTTGCTTCGGGCGTGGTGGCCGACAGCAATTGCGAGCGGGCTTCGGCGATGCGCGTGAAAATTTCTTTTTCCTGACCGGCGTAACCTTTGACGGTTTCCACCAGATTCGGAATCAGGTCGGCGCGGCGCTGCATCTGGTTTTCGACCTGCGACCATTGCGAATCAACCGCGTTGCGTTTGGCGATCAGGCCGTTGTAACTGCTCAGCCCGCAACCGCCCAAAATCAACGCAAACAGGATGATTACACCCAAAACGACTAAACCTACTTTGCCCATCTTGTTTTCCTCCAGAAGATGAAACTCTTACAGCTTGTCCACTGCCTCGACGATTTGCGCCAGGCATTTCAGATAACTTGAGAAAAGGTCCTGAGCTTCGATTTCCATCAATTCCTTCGGCTCGTCGCGAAGCTGCAGGACTCTGACCATAACGTCGGTGTCAATTTGAAATCTTTCGCCGATTCTTTTGACCGTCGCCAGACGGCCCAGCGGCGCTTCTTCGCCAACCAGTTCCAGCATCGGACGCGTGAACCTGACGAAGCTGACGACGCTTTCAGTCATCAATCTGGTCAGGCCCTGAGCGGATTCGCCCGCCGGAATCGAAAGCGAGCGCAATCGCAACAGCTTTCCGCGCAATTCGGATTCGGTTTCCAACCGCAAATTGGTTTTCGAAATATCGGCTCCGGCCAGCAGGTCTTCGCCGTGCAAAACCTTGTAAGCCTGCTTCATATGACGAAACTCAATCGGGAAAACATCCAGCGAAGCGCGGAACTCATCGGCGGTGAAAAAAGTCGGCATCGGATAACCCTGCCCCGTCCACCATTGCACAGCCGAACGCGCGTGCCGCAAATCATCTCCGTTCAAATGTCGCGTGACGAGCGCCAACTGGTAATCGGATTTTTTCGGATTGCCGGGCGCGGCGATGGCCGATCCGTAAACAATCACCGACACCAGATTGTCGCGCAGCCCGTTCTGCAATCGAGTAACCAATTCGTCAAAATTTGAGTTCATCAAAATTCCCTTTTCCAGAATCCGCAATCTAAATCAAACCAGGAAACTTTTGGACAGGATTTGCAGGATTCAACAAGGTGAACACATTTGATTGAGCAGATTTGACTCCAATCCTGATCAATCTTGTCAATCCTGTCTATTAAAAGTTGACGCTCCGATTCAGTTACCAACTGTCGCTGGCTCCGCCGCCTCCGCTTTCTCCGCCGCCGAAACCTCCCCAATCACTGCCGCCGCTGTCGCCGCCTCCCCAACCGCCGCTGTCGCCGCTGCTGCCACCCCACGACCCGCCGCCGAAACTTCCGCCGCCGCGATTGAATATCAACGGAGCCAGCCACCAGACGGCCTCACCGACAACCGAAGCGCGCCTGCGAGCGGATCGGCCAACAATTGCCATAAAAATGATAAACGCGATAAATAAAAAGAAGATGATTGCCGCCGCCTTGCCGCTCAATTCCGGAGATTTTCTGCCTCCGTAGGCGAAACGCCGGTCTTCAATGCCCTCCAGCGAAACGTCCCACTTGGCGGCCAGCGTGTCCACTATGGTTCGCATTCCCTTCATCATCGCCAGCGAATAGTTGGCGGACTGAAGGTCAGGTCGCATATTGCGGATCATTTCTCCGGCCAGTCCGTCTGGCAGATCGCCTTCCAGCCCATAACCAACCTCAAGCCGAGTCTTCCGGTCTTTGATGACAACCAGCAGCAGCGCTCCTTTGTCGCGATTCTCGCCGCTTTTGCCGCCAATGCCCCAGGCGCGATAAAGGTCTGTGGAAAAATCTTCCAGCGGTCTGTCACCCAGCGTGTCCATTGTGACGACAGCAATCTGCGTCCCCGTTTTCTTCTCGAAGTTCAACAGGATAGTTTCCATTTGCTGTGCAGTCGCGTCGTCAATCACCTTGGCGAAGTCATTGACGTGACCACTGTAAGGCGGGAATTGCCCGGATTGAGCGAGCGCCGCCGTCATCGCTCCACACAAAACGAACAGCAGAACGGGAAAAATCAGTTTGAAGGGAGATTTCATCGTTACAACTTATAGCTTTGCGGTAACAGCCTGTCAATCTTGGCCGACTTGTACCGCCGCAACCCCTTTCGGCGTGAAAAATGCAGGGAGGAAATACAGTTTGACACCCCAACCGTGTAAAAGTTACAATCCGCGCCGTTGTTAGCAGACCAAAGCGCGCCCCTGACATTCATTACGACCCTGGCGCAAAATGAACTCACCGAGCTAACGAAAACACAAATAGAAAATAGAAAGTCTTTTGGTTTGCCGGACTTTTTATTGCTGGAATGAAATTAGATTTTGGAGGAATTAGACGCAATGATAAAGCTTACTGATGGAGAACTACCTGGTGGGAAGAAGGGTAGTTTTTTATCCGCCTGCCTCCTCTCGCTTGCCCTGACCCCGTGCCTGTTTACTACTTCATTTGCTCAAGGGCGCGGGGCGGTTTCAAACGGTCACGATAATCCTGTTGACCACCGCTACGCTGAGATTCAAAGAGTAATTGACCGCTCGACTTCCTACTTTCAATCGGGCGAAGTCAATTTCAAGGACGGAAACTTCGACAAGGCTCGCCGCGAATACGACCGCGCGATTGACATCGTGCTGGAATCAGGAATTGACGTTCGCAGCGACGCTCGCCTGCAACAACATTACAGGGCTTTGGTTGACAGCGTTTTTCGCCGTCAGATGACATTGCTGACTGCTGTTCCGGCATCGAACAAAGATGTCGCTTTCTCCGAAGAGTTGCAGCAGTCCACAGCCCAGAATCCACAACAAACCACTTCGTCATCAAATCAAAAAGACAAACAGACTTCGGATCGCGGATTTGGTCAACAGACCTTTACACCGTCGCCGCTCGATGAACTGGCGAAGATCAAACTGACGGAGCAGGAATCCAAAAACGTAAGCGACGACGAGGTTGAAACGGCAGTGGCTTCGGCCAAACTGGATTTCAACTTCAAGCCTAACGCCTTGATTCAAAGTTTCATCAACTATTATCAGGGACGTGGCCGCGCGACGATGGAACAGGGGCTTCGCCGTTCCGGACGATTTATGACAATGGCTCGCAAAATCTTCAAGGAAGAAGGCGTGCCGCAGGACATCGCCTGGCTCGGTCAGGTTGAAAGCGCCTGGTCGCCGGTCGCTCGTTCGTGGGCGGCTGCCGTGGGCTTGTGGCAATTCATTCCCGGAACCGGCGCACGTTACGGATTGAATCAGAACTATTACGTTGACGAACGTTCGAGCTTTGAAAAAGCCACGCGCGCGTCGGCTCGTTACCTGAAATGGCTGGCCAACCGTTACGACGGCAATTGGGAACTGGCGATGGCGGCTTACAATTCCGGCGAAGGCCGCGTTGATTCGGCGATTGCTCGTTCGGGTTATGCCGATTTTTGGGAAATTTATCAGCGCGGTTTGATTCCGCAGGAAACGCGAAATTACGTGCCGAATATTCTGGCGACGATCATCATCGCCAAGAATCCCGAAAAGTACGGATTCGACGTCAAACCCGAACCGCCGCTGACTTACGATTACGTCAAGGTAAACAACATGACCGATCTGCGGTTGGTGGCTGACGCGACTGACACTCCGTTCGATTACCTGCAAATGCTCAACCCCGAATTGAAACGAGGCGTGACGCCTCCGGGAGTTGATCATTTGTTGCGAGTGCCGACCGGCAAGGGGCGCGTGCTGCAAACCGCACTGATGCGCATTCCGCCTGAGAAGCGCGCAAGCTGGAGAATGTTGACCGCGCAAAGCAGCGATGATTTTGACGCGATCAGCCGCAAGACAGGCGTTTCGGCTGATGCTTTAGAACAGGTCAACGGCGGCGTTATCAAACCCGGCCAAAAGGTAATTATTCCGGTCAGCGGCAGCGTTCGAAGCGTCGTGCTGACGTCCAGAAGTTCCGCCGGTTCGGCATCCGTCGGCGGAGCGAAAGTCATCAGCTACAAAGTCAAACGCGGCGAAACGCTCGGCGATATTGCCGGTCGTTACAACACATCAGTTCGTGACATTGCCACGCTGAATCGCCTGAGTTCATCCGCCAAACTGAGAGCCGGTCAGGTGATCAAGGTTCCGGTTCGTCGGTAAAAGGTAAGCCCCCGGGAAAACAAAAGTAGCTTTTCCCGCAAAGACGCGAAGCGCGCGAGTTTCTCCTCCTTTCCTCCCTGCGCTTCGCGTCTTTGTTTTTTTAGACTCAGTCCCAAAACCAGGTCCTTCCTGTGACAAGTTCCATATCTAACTGATTTTCAATTCCGACAAATTGGCGGAGATGGTCTGGTTTGATTGGCCATAACAGGTCAGCGTGTTGCTGTTCGGATCCAACGTCATTTTCCAGATGTAGCGCGCTCCGTTTTTCGCGATCTGTTTAATCACCTTGTTCGAAGCATCGAAAGCCAGAATGCACATGGCTAATCGGTTATCCACATAATCCGCCACCCAATAAGTGTAATTTCCCCACGACAAGACCGGACAATTTGGCGCCAGGCTCAAATCGTTCGGGCCGGGAGAAGGATCAATCTTCATATCCGCCGGAATCGCCGGATGAGTGTTGGTCGGGACAATCCGCACAACAGGCACGTCGCTGCTGGCAAAACTGACGCTGCGATTGCTGGTTTGGATTCCCATCAAAGCCTGAGCGCCGGAAACGATCACCGCCCATTCGTCACAGGCCGCATTGAACCAGGCTTTTTCGACCACCAGCATTCCAGCATTTTCCGCTTTGCTGATTTTGTTGATGACTCCGCTCATTTCCTGACTGAACGTGTCCCAGGTGGTTTTGACCGAATCCAGCATTTGCAAAGCCACTTCCATATCGCTCAAAGCGATTCCGGCGGAAAAGGTCAGAGCCTGCAAAGTGACCAACTGCGCCTGATCCTGATTCAGATTCTGTTGCGCGGAAACTATTTTGGTCTGGTAATCCTTGATCGTCTGTTCCATCGCCTCGACCTTGCTCTGAGCTTCGGCGATTGAAGACACCCCTATGCCCGCCAGAATCAGCGACAGCCCACCGGTGAAAGGCGCAAAGACCACACCGAAAATCGTTTCGATGATTCCTGTGGTTCTGTGCGATTCGGCTTCGGCAATGACCTTTCGGTCTTGTTTGATTTGTTCTTGCAGGGTTGCAATGTTCGTGTTGATTGCTTTGATCTGTGAACTGAGATCGTTTTCCTGTGCCTGAATCTGGCCGATGGTTGCGGCCATGTTGTCATGAGCCTGCTGCAACATTTCTCCCCAATTGCGCAGCAGAGTTTCGTAATTCGAAACGTTTGTGCTGATGGTTTGAACCATCTGTTGCAAATGTATCAACGCGCCTTGCAAAGGAGATCCGTTAGAACCATTTACAGGATTGTCGAACATATTGAGAATGTCGGCGCGTTCGCTTGTAAAGCTCTGCCCGCAATTGACGATGCTGGTCAATATGTCTGTGTTGAGCTTATTGGAGTAATTTGCCAGCCATTCCTGAGCCAGGTTTTGTGCCGCTTGCAGTTCCGCAACCAGAGTTCCGTACCACGGCGAACTCGATTGCGCGATGTGCGTGTCAAGAATCCCCTGACAGGAAATATTCAGGTTCGATGTGGCGCTGGCGCTTGAATTCAGTTGCTGATTGAGATTATTGGCGTCCAAACTCATCTTGATTTCTCCATGTGGTTTTGCCGGTTGATTGGTTTCTACGCTCGAACTCCGGGCGCACGTTGCAAACGCACGCCCGGAGTTATTTGAGCTTATTGCTGAGATATGCCGGATTGAGAATCCCTCTCAGGCCGCCATTGGCAAGGTCTTGGATTGAACCTGCAGATTCATTCCCACCAATTGCTGGGCGAATTGCACGGCCAGATTCCATTCGTTTTGCGCGGCCAGAACGTAAGCCTCGTCAACGATGACCGCCAGTGTGTCATTCGTGTTGTTGAGCTTGTCCAGCGTTCCCTGCAATTCATTCTGGAACACAGTCCACATCACCTTGACGTCGGACAGCGCATTGGTCGCGGTGGCGATGGACGTGATGGCCGAACTGGCAGCCAGCGACAATCCCTGCAAGGCAATCAGTTGGCGCTGGTCGTCGGCTTTTTCCTTCTGATCTTTCGCGATTTCATCGAACTGGCTGTTGATTTTGGCTTGCATGACTCCCCAATCAACCGCGCCGCCGATAATGGCCGCGCCGCCGATTCCGGCAACGATCAGCGAAGCGCCGCCGGTTTCCGGAGCCAACGCAATTCCGGCAATCAATGCCAGCAAACCGATTCCGATGGCTGCGGCTCCGGCGGCGATGGCTTTGTTTTCGCCGTCAATCATGTCCTGCAATCCCTTGATGGCGTTGTTCATCTTGTCAATGTCGTTTTGCAGGTCAGTTTGCAGAGATTGAATATTGGCCGCGCCTGTGAACAGATCGTCATGAGCTTTCTGCATGCCGTCGCCCCAGGTTTTCAATTGTCCCTGCGTTTTTTCAACTTCGGTGATGATGGAAGCCACTGCGTCGTGAAGCCCCTGAACCAGAGCCAGCACTTCCTGCACGGTCGGATCGTCTTTTCCCTTCGCGTTCGGATTGGCTTTGGCCAGTTGAACGATTTGATCCGTCAGCGCGGAATAGGTGGTTCCATAATCAATGACATGGCTGGGAATGCTGGCCGTCATTTGTTGCGCCAAATCATCAATCCATTGATTCGCCAAAACCTTGGCCGCGTCCAGCTTGCCGCTCAGATCATCGAACCACGATGGTTTGGGCGAAGGCGCAATAAATTGCGTGTTCAGAACGCCGTGACAGGAAGTCGTCACGATTTGCAGCGAAGCGAATCCGCTGGCGGTTTTATCGTTGGTGGTTGAAGTTGCAGTTGCTGTCGAAGTACCCATAAATTTTTCCTCCAGATTGGTTGAATAGACAGGTTGATCAGACAAGGTTGTTTAGGATTGATTACCTGTAGTGATATTGACGGGTCGGCCCTGTTCTGGGGCTTGAGTGATCTTCATAACGAAATCAGCCAGAGTCTTCCAGGTTGCCGCCGCCGATGGCATGGAGACCAGATCAATCATCTGTGATGGCACAGCGCCAGCCTGAATGGCGTTGATTGTTTGATCCACTTTTTGCTTTTCGTCATCCCACATTCCGCTCAAAGCCGGAAGTTGGTGTTGAACGGCAAGCAGGTTTTTATCGAAGTTGTTGATCAATTGAATGACCGCCTTGCTCATAGCCGCGGCCTGAGCTTCCTGCGAAGCCTTGTTTCGCAGTTCGACGATATTGTTGATGGTGTCCTCGATTTCCTTGTCGGTGACGATCATGTCGTAAGCCAGCTTCCCGACGGTGAACACCAAACCCACGATTGACAGATAAGGAACATCGGCGCCGGCGGACGTCACCAGCGTGTAGGTAATGCTGACGGTTGATTGGATGTAGCTTTTGCCGGTTGATATTTCGGCGCTGTTGATACTTTCGTCCAGAGAACTGAGCTTGTCCTGAAGCGCTGTCACCTGCGTGGCCAGATCAATCATGGCCTGCTCTTCATTGCCAAGCTCCGCCCAGGCCTTGTTCAAACTGCTGTCAAAAACCTTTTGAATGTTGTTCAGATTATTGACCTGCAAGGTGAACTGGCCTTCAGCAGCCTTGCTGGCCAACGATGCGTTGCCCAGTGAAGCGCTGAGTTCGCCAAGCACCTGAAGCCAGGTGTCCTTGTCGTTACCAAGCTGGCTGGCCACTTCAGCAAAACCGGAAAACAAGGAAGAGTAGTTGGTGAACTGGCTCAACAACGGAGTCCAGATGGCAGGTTTTTTCTGCTGCCAGTCCGCTCCCGCATTGCTCAATAAAGCCAGTTCATTTCTGACCGGCCCAAGCCAGTCCGGATCAGGCGAAAGTTTGCCGATCAAGGTGTTCATGCATGCGTATGCAAATGCGTCCACCTTGGTGATTGTTGAATATGACTGCGCCAGGTTGTCGCAGACAGTTATTACGTTCGGACTCAACATGGTCTTCACACTCCTGAAGATGGTTTTAATGTGAATTAAAGAATGATCGCGCTCAGGCGAAGCCACATCGCTTACGCCGATAGCGGTCTGTTGAGAGTTTGCTGGTTTTCACGTGAAGTTGATCACCTTCAATTGTTAAATCGGATTTCTCAGCGACTTTCCCTCATTGTGGTGAAAAATTTTTTCAATTCGGATTGGCAGGAACGATTGAATGGGTTTGCTCAGTATTCGACTTTTACGACGACAAACTTTACGGCTATGATGGCGACGGCCACCCCGGCTCAACTGCTTCAAAGCCGATGAAGCTCAAATTTCATTATCACAACTGAATTGGACTACACAGCCCGGAGGTACGCCTTGCTCTTCAAAGCTCTCAGCGCAGCCGTTTACGGTATAGACGCCGAATTGGTGGAAGTCGAAGTTGATCTCGCTCCGCGCGCGGGCGATTCGCAGCACGAGACAATCGTCACGATGGTCGGTTTGCCCGACCTGGCCGTTCGCGAAAGCCGAGAACGCATTCGTTCGGCAATCACCAATTGCGGATACTTTTTTCCGGTCTACAAAACGACAATCAATCTGGCTCCGGCGGATGTGAAGAAGGAAGGTTCGGCATTCGACCTGCCGATAGCCGTCGGCATACTCGGCGCAAACGGAGAATTGCAGCGAGAAAATCTGGACGACACTTTGTTGATCGGCGAATTGGCTCTTGATGGCCGAGTGCGCCCGGTTCGCGGAGCTTTGCCGATTGCCGTGGCGGCAAAACGAAAAGGATTGAAGCGATTGTTGCTGCCGGTGGAAAACGCCTGCGAATCGGCGGTCGTTGCCGGATTGGACGTTTATCCGGTCAAGGATTTGCGCGAAGTGATCACTTTGTTGAATCTGTCGGAAATGCCTCCGCCCATGAAAATTGATGTTGAACAACTGTTGGGTGACGCCGATCAGTACGTTGTTGATTTCCGCGAAGTGCGCGGTCAGATGCACGCCAAACGCGCCATCGAAATCGCCACCGCCGGTGGCCACAATATTTTGCTTGTCGGTCCGCCCGGCTCAGGCAAATCCATGTTGTCGAAAAGAATTCCTTCGATTCTGCCGCCGATCACTTTTGAAGAAGCTCTTGAAACCACAAAGATTCACAGCGTCGCCGGTTTCACGGACGCTCGCGGTTTGTTGACGACCAGGCCGTTTCGTTCGCCTCACCACACCATCAGCGACGCGGGGTTGATCGGCGGCGGAGCGGTTCCCAAACCCGGCGAAGTAAGCCTGGCTCACAACGGAGTTCTGTTTTTGGACGAGTTGCCGGAATTTGAAAGAAACGTGCTGGAGGTTTTGCGCCAGCCGTTGGAAGACCAACGCGTGACCATCAGCCGGGCTTCGATGTCGCTGACATTTCCGGCCAGCTTCATGCTCGTCGCCGCCATGAATCCCTGCCCGTGCGGGTATTTCAACGATCCGACTCGCGAATGCAAATGCACGCCGCCGCAGATTCAACGATACATTTCGAAGATTTCCGGCCCACTGCTCGACCGCATTGACATACACATTGACGTGCCTGCGGTGAAAGTCAGCGAACTGTCCGGCAAAGAAGCCGTCGAAGGTTCAGCCGAAATTCGCCAGCGCGTAAATAGCGCGCGTCAGATTCAGCAGCAGCGATTCGCCAGCGAACACTTTTACTGCAACGCGCAAATGACTCCTCGCTTGATTCGCAAACAATGTCAGCTTGCGCCAAGTTCGCAATCCTTGCTCGAACGAGCGATCAATAAATACGGTTTGTCGGCAAGGGCTTATGACCGCATTTTGAAAGTCAGCCGCACCATCGCTGACCTGGCCGGACTGGAACAAATCTCCGACGAACATATTTCCGAAGCGGTTCAGTACCGCACGCTGGATCGTAATTTCTGGCAGTAGGCTATCAAACCGTCAAAAGGTGTTCTATATTCTCACCCTGTGGATAAGATCAAGGAATGAATAGACCCGGCAAATAATTGACTAGCCAATACTACGAAAGTAGAATTCAACAGCTTTTGAGTTCACCCTAAATATTGATACCAAACTGACATCAACACATCTATAACCGTAACCTATGCTGCATAGCGAAGTAGAAGATTCTCGTTTAGGGAATTTCACGTCTCAAACTTTGGTTGCGGCGCTGGATCGAATACCCAATGCGCCCGAATCAGGAATACGCTTCATCGGTTTCGGCGCGGAAGAGCTTTATTTCACCTATCGCGAGTTATATGCCGAAGCCAGACGTCGCGCCGCTCATCTGAACAGGCTCGGTTTGAAGAAAGGCGACCGACTGGTTTTGATGACCAGCGAAGCTCATGAATTTGTCATGAGTTTTTTGGGCTGTGTTGTCGCCGGAATAATTCCGGCTCCGATTTCGCCGCCGATGATGGCCAAAGGAAGCGAAAGCCTGATTCCGACAGCAGCCAGGATTGTTGACGACGCAAGCGCGAAGATTTTGCTGACCACCGATTCGTCAAAATCTTTTGCCGAACAGATTTTGCAAAACACTTCCTGCAATACGCTATTGCTCACTGTTGATTCGGCTTTTGCAGATGAACCGCCGCCATTCGATGAGCCACAGATTCTTCCTGAAGACATTTGCTTTTTGCAGTACACGTCCGGCAGCACAACTTTGCCCAGAGGCGTGATGGTCACTCACGCCAACTTGATGGCTAATATGAGAGCGTTTATGGGTCAACGCGGAATGAATCCCGGCCCTGAAGATGTCGGCGTCAGTTGGCTGCCGCTTTATCACGACATGGGTTTGATCGGATTCATTCTGGGGCCGCTGGTTTACATCGGGCCGGTGATTGTTCTGGCGACCAGTTCATTCGCGCGCGATCCCAGAATCTGGTTGAAAGCCATAGACAAATATCGAGGGACGATTACATACGCTCCGAATTTCGCATTCGCTCAGGTGGTCAAACGATTGCGCGATTCCGACCTGGAAAACCTGGACCTGAGTTGCGTTCGCGTGGCCGGATGCGGAGCCGAACCGATTCAAGCCTCCACACTCAGGAGTTTTGCCGAGCGTCTGGCGCCCGCCGGTTTTCGCCCCGAAGCATTTCTGCCCAGCTACGGCATGGCCGAATCCACGCTGGCCATCAGCCTGCATCAACCCGGAAAGCCAATTCGCACTGAACTGATCAACACGGAAGACCTCAAGCTGGGAAAGGCAAATCCGACAACCGAAGCCAATGGCAATGCCAGAGAAATAGTTTCTTGCGGGCTTCCATTGGCTGATCATCAATTGGCAATCGTCAGCGATGAAGGAAAAATATTGCCCGAACGCGAAGTCGGCGAAATCGTATTCAGTGGCCCAAGCGTCACCAAAGGTTATTTCCAAAACCCTGAAGCGACCGCCGCCACCTGGCGCAACGGCTGGCTTTATACCGGAGACCTGGGTTATCTGGCGGATGGAGAGTTGTTCGTCTGCGGACGCAGCAAGGAACTGATCATCATTCGCGGAGCAAATTATTATCCGCACGATATTGAAGGAGCTGTGCGCGATTTGCCCGGCATCAAACGAGGCAACGTCGCCGCCTTCAGCATCAACGAAGGCGACGAAGAACGTTTGGTGATAATTGCCGAATCCGATGCGCGCGATGCCGAAGCTCTGCGCCGGGAAATACGCGTCAAAATTCTTGAAACAGTTGGTTTGGAAGTTTATCGTGTTGTGCTTGCTCCGGTTGGAACATTGTCGAGAACGACCAGCGGAAAGCTGCAACGCCGTAAGATGAAGCAGCTTTTCGAGCAAGGCGAAATTGCCGAGTTGTAAAACAATCTCTGATGGGAAGGATTTATCTTGTCAACGAAAGCCGATATTGCAGTCACTTATGACGTCTCGAATGAATTTTTCAGCCTCTGGCTTGACCGGCGAATGATTTATTCCTGCGCTTTGTTTGAAGGCCCGAATGGTCCGGAAGACAATCTGGAACAGGCGCAAATCAACAAGCTCAGATTTTTTCACGACAAAACCCGCGTGACGCCGGAAAAGCGCGTGCTGGACATCGGTTGCGGATGGGGCGGTCTGATGGAATTCCTGGCCACTGATATGGGCGTCAAGGATGTCACCGGCATCACGCTTTCCGAAGCTCAGTTTTCGGCGATCAGGCAAAAGGCCGTGCCGGGCATTTCGGCGGAGTTGGTTTCTTATCTGGATTACAAACCGCAGAAGAAATTCGACGCCGTAATCAGCATCGGCATGTTCGAGCATATTGCGACTCCCCAACAGGTTCGCGACGGAGAGAACATCAAGATTTATCGAGACTATTTTCGCCGAGTCTGGCAATGGACGAATCCAGGCGCGTGGTTCGGATTGCAGAGCGTGATCGGAGCTTTGTTGCCGCGAAAGCGGGAAGACGTTCGCGATCTGGAATGGGGAACCAGCACGATCTTTCCCGGAGCAGTCACTCCGCGTCCTGAAACTATCGTCGCCGCCGTCAATCCTTATTGGGAAGTGATGGAGTTGTGGACACGGCGCGAACATTACGCCAAAACAACCGCCGCCTGGTTGAGAGGTTTGCAGAAAAACGAAGCCTTGATTCGCGAGCGTTGGGGAAACAAAACCTACGAAGATTATGAAAGGTATTTGAGCGGATGCGTTGGAGTATTTGAGAAGGGATTTCAATCCCTGGCGCAGTTGGTTTTGCGACGCGTGGATTGATACAGAATTTGTTGGCGCTACGGATAATTCATTGGGTAGCTTCATTCATCAAATAGAAAGGATGAAATCGTAATTAGCCATTAACCATTAACAGTCAGCAAGAAAGCTTTTTAGCCTGACAGATAAATGAATAGTGGATGATGGTTGATTCGCCCGCTCACCCACGACAATTCCGGCAGAGCCTTTTGTTACACACATTGATAACCATCATTTGGAGGATGACCGTGACAGATGACGAAATTTTGGTATTGATCAAAGAAGCGCTGGTTGATTCTTCGCCTGAACATGCCGGCGTTACCTTGACCATGGACAGCACGCTCAGCGTGCTTGGGATAAGTTCCATTACGGCGCTGGAAATCGCCGGTTACCTCGAAGACAAATTGAACATCAGACTTCCTGACGACGAACTGGCGCCGCTGAACACCATCGGCGGATTGGTGAAGCTGATTCGTCAACAAATTTGAAGTCACACTGAAATATAGAATTCAAGAAAATGTTTTTCCCGCGGATGACGCGAATTAACGCAGATACTTTGGAAAAGGCTATTCAATAGCTTTAACCTGACCAACAAGATAGCCGGTTCTAAAACCGGTAAAAAAATCCTTTTCATTCGCGTAATCAGCGTGATTCGCGGGAAGTTATTATCTTAAAAGCTATAGTTGATCAAGACAGGGTTTACAAGATTGACCCGGATTGACTGCAAATCGGCTCAATTACGTTTTCATCCTGTTGAATCCTGATAATCCTGTCTGAACGTTTTTGATTTGATTCAGGCTGACGCTGAAACAATTGGAGGTGACAATGAGCGCAACGCTATCGCAACGAGAAAAGATGTATCGGGCTTACTGCGAATACTTCGATACGGCGGAAAAAAAGCGCCGCTGGAATCCGTTCAGCGATGTTCCCTGGGAAAAGATGAATACAGATTTGAACACAGAAGACGACGCAGTCTGCCTTGAGACCTTCTGCGGCGTTGAACTGTACGTCCCGGATTACACCTCGAACGCTTTCAATATGACCAGAGACCTTTTTGGGGCGGCTTGGTTCGAGGCCAGTTGGGGATACGAAGAATCAAAGCACGGACTGGTTTATCGCGAATATTTGGTTCGGTCGGGGCTGCGCACTGAAGAGCAGTACAACGCCTTCGAAGACAAGATTTTCGGCAAAATCTGGAAATTGCCTTTCCAGACTCGGCGGCAAATGAATTGTTACGGCGCGCTTCAGGAATCGGCCACTTACCTGATTTACGCCACTCAACGCGAAAAAGCCAAAACAAACGGCAACGAATTGCTGGAAAGAATATATTTTCTGGTCAGCCGCGATGAAGCCGCCCACAGAGGCTTTTATCAGAAGATACTTCAGTTTGAATTGCAGGAAGATTATGAAGGCGCGCTGGAGGACCTGGCTCATGTCGTGTTCAACTTTTACATGCCGGGACTCGGCTTGATTCCGGAATATGAGGAGCGATTGCAAATCAACGGCGTGGGAATCACGCCTCAATATTTCCTGCAGCACGGCGTGTTCCCGTTGCTCAAATCGCTGGGAACCAGTCGCGCCGATTTGATCAAAGCTTATCGCCGCAAACAGAACGAACAGGCTATGAAACAGACGGAAGAATTTCCCGCCGTCAAACCAAGTCTGGAAGCCGCTGAATTGGTTTCCTGAGATTTTTGAATTTGAACATCGCGCGGCAAAAGATCGGCATTGAAACGTCTGATGGACGGCAGCTTTCCGCCCGCTGGTGGCAGGGAGATCAAGCCGCGCAGCGTTCGGTGGTTTTCATTCCAGCGCTGGCCGCGCCGCAGGAGTATTTGAATTTCTTCGCCGCCTTTCTGGCTCAGCGCGGTTGGGGAGTTTTGACATTCGATTACCGCAGCGTCGGCGGATCGCGCGATTCGGATTCCGATGCGTCAGTCACGCTGGATGATTGGGTGAACCTGGATTTGCCCGCCGCCGTTTCCGAACTGAAGCGGCGAGCCAATCCGAAATTTCTCTGCGCCATTGCTCACAGCATAGGCGGTCAGTTGATCGGGCAAAGCCCGATCCGCAGGGAAATTGATGGGGCTTTATTGATTGCCGCTCAGCGCGGCAGACCGAAGTTTTACAAGGGTGTCAGTCGGTTGCGCATCGAATACGCCTACGCGGTCTTTCCGGCGTTGATCGGATTGCTGGGGCGATTGCCGGTATCTTCTTTGACTTTGCCGACTGAATGTTCAGGCCGCGCAATCAGACAATGGGTCAGTTGGGGACGCAGCGGAGTTTTCACCGAAAGCGAAGGCGCGAACGTCGAATCGCGGTTTGCGGATTACTCAAAACCCTTGACGGCTGTCACAATCGCCGATGATGAACATTATGCGCCAGCCGAAGCCGTCGAAGCTCTGACTGTGATGTATGCAAACGCCGATCTGAGACGCGAGATCATTCGCCCGCAAGATTATGAAGTGGACGCCGTCGGACATTTCGGCTTTTTCCATCGTCAGGCTCCGCGCCGTTTGTGGGAACAGGCTGAAAAATGGCTGCGCGACCTGGAAATAAAAGCCCGAATGCGATAACAGAATAGAACGCGGATCATTTATCAAGACGAGTTACGCGAAATACCAAGAGGGTTATTATGCCAACCAATATCTTCGCGGAAATCGAAAGAACTGCCAGCCAATATCCTGACAACATCGCGTTGGAAATGTTTGGTGATGGAGCCGACACTCGCTACCATTACCGACAGGTGATGGAATTTGCCGGAAACCTCGGCCAGGCGCTACTCAATCGCGGAATCAAAAAGGGAGATCGAATCGCTTTCTGGGCGCGTCTGAGTCCGGATTGGGTCGTCGCCTATCTTGGCGTCATGCAAATCGGAGCCGTCGTCGTACCGCTCGACATTGAATATTCAGCCAAAGAGCTTTCCTCAATTCTGACCCGAACCGAATCGAAGTTTGTTTTCACCTCGCAGGAAAAACTTTCCGACCTGAAAGAAGCTGTTGGGACAATGACAGACGCGCCGACTGTTGTGTTGCTGGATGTTCAGCAATCGGGCGACGACACATTGATTATTCGCGAGATGTTTCGCGGCAAACAAGAGTCTTCAAATTCGCTGCCGGAAATTCAGCCGGAAGACGTTGCCATGATCTTTTTCACTTCGGGCACGACGGGCAAACCCAAAGGCGTGGTCATCGAACATCGCAGCATAGTCAACACCATGGACGGATTGCTGCAATACATACGCGTCACCGCCGAAGACAAGGCTCTGGCGGTGATTCCCGCTCATCACATCTTCGCCACGCTCGCCAATGTTCTGATGCCGCTGCTGAAAGGCGGATGCGCCACTTATCTGCGCGCGCTCAACAGCGTGGAATTGATGAAGACGATGAGCAAAGCCAAAGTCACTGTCTTTCCGGCAGTGCCGCAGGTTTTTTATCTGCTGCACAAAAAAATCTTCGACGAGATTCAGAACAAACCGCTGACTGTTCGCATCGTCTTCAAAATTCTGCTCGGACTCAGCCGATGGATCAGACAAATGACCGGCTTCAATCCGGGACCGAAACTGTTTTCCAAAGTTCATCAGGTCTTCGGCGGACATCTGCGTTTGCTGGTCAGCGCCGGTTCTTATTTCGACCCCAGGATCATTCGCGATTTGTACAGTCTGGGTTTTACGGTTCAGCAGGGTTACGCATTGACTGAAACATTCGGCGCAGGGACCTTCACGCCTTTCAACGACAACGTCATCGGTTCGGCTGGCAAACCATTGCCTGGAACTGAAATCAAGCTGGTCGGCAAGGATGAATCCGGCGTCGGCGAGATTGCGATTTCGGGGTCGTCTGTCATGCGCGGTTATCTGAACGATGCGGAAGCGACGGCGGAAGTTTTGCGCGACGGGTGGTTTTACACAGGCGATCTGGCTTCGCAGGATGAAGCGGGAAACATCTTCATCAGAGGCCGTCGCAAGGAAATGATCGTTCTGAGTTCGGGCAAGAACATTTACCCGGAGGAAGTCGAACTGCATTACCTGCAAATCCCTCACATCAAGGAAATGTGCGTGATGGGCGTTTCCGGCGACAACGGTTATTCAGGATCGGAACGACTGCACGCGGTGATCGTCCCGGATTTCGATTACCTGAAACAGCAACGCATAGTCAATTCAAAGGAAATCATCCGCGAAGGCATTGAGGAATATTCGGCTTCGTTGCCGAAGTACAAAAGGATTCTGACTTACGAATTGCGAACCGAACCATTGCCGCGAACCGCCAGCAAAAAGATTCAGCGATTTCTGGTCGCCGAACAGATGACGAACGGCCATCAGGATAACGGCGAATCAGCGCTTACGCCTTACGTCCCGGTCGAAGGCGACGAATTATTGTTGGCGATGGATAGCTCGCGCCAGGTTCTGGAAGTCATTCGGCGAGAAACACGGCTTGATGGCGACATTCACCTTGATATGAATCTTGAGCTTGATCTCGGCTTCGATTCGCTGCAGCGGATCGAAGCGTTGATGCAAATCGAACAGTTGCTGAATATTCGTCTGGGCGATGAAGTCGCCAGTCAGACCTTCACCGTTCGCGAACTGCTCAAAACAGTCGCGCAAAAAATTGATGAAGGGCAACAGGCGAGCGGCGAAAAAACAGGCCAATCGCCGGTCACCTGGAAAGAAATTATCGCTTCCGCCAACTCCGACGATATGGCGGCGAAATACATATTGGAACCGACGACCTTTTCCACGATCGTGCATTTCCTCTTTCTGAAATTTATTTTTCTGCTCGGAAAAATTCTCTTCAGGTTGCAAGTTCGCGGACTGGAGAATCTGCCGCAGGAACGCCCTTTCCTGATTTGCCCGAACCATCAGGGTTATGTTGACGGTCCGCTGGTGACTGCGGTTCTGCCCTATCGCGTCATCAGGTATATGTTTACACTTGGCTTCACTCCGTTTTTCAGCGGCGGCATTAAGGACGTGATCGCGCGGATCGGAAGAATCGTTCCGGTTGACCCCGACACAAATTTGGGACGCGCAATGCGGATCAGCGCCATCGGACTGAAAGCGAAACAGAATCTGCTGCTGTTTCCCGAAGGTTCGCTGAGCTGCGACGGCGAATTGCAGGTTTTCAAAAAGGGCGTGGCGATTCTCGCGCGCGAACTCGGCGTTCCAATTGTGCCCGCCGCAATTCACGGATCATTCAATGCCTGGTCGAAAGTCGGCGATAGAATTCGATTGACTCCGATCAGCATTACCTTTGGACGGCCATTGACGCCGCCCTCAACAGATAACGACAAGGATTTATCTCGCGAGCAGTTGGATAGCGAATACGCTCGCTTCACAAAACAAATTCGTGATTCGATCAACTCGTTGCTCGAGGACGCGAAGAAAACATCAACTCAATAAACTTGAAAAAAATGGAGAAAGGATTTGCGATGCTCAGAAAAAATGTCAATCTTCTCTGCCTTCTGACAGCAATCACTCTTGTTGCCCTCTCCCTTGCTGAAGCACAGGCTCAGACCGTGACCAGTGGAGCCATCAGAGGTAATGTTTATGAAATCGGAACCAGGACTTCAATCGCCGGAGCGATCGTCACGGTGACGAACCGGGATACAGGATTGGTGAGAACTGCTTTGACCGATGGTGGCGGAGAGTATTTCATCAAGATGCTTCCCGTCGGCGTGTACACCGTGAATGCGACAAGTCAGGGATATGAATCAGTTCCCACTTCCTCGACAAACATTCCCGTTCGCATTCTCGATCCCAGCGTCGTCACTCCGCCGCCGCTTGAATTGCGAAAGCTTGCAACCGTGGCGGCGACTCCGACTCAACCGACAACACAACCAACTCAACCCACGACGACTCCGCCGGCAACTACTCAACCGTCAGGACAAACCGGATCGGGTTCCGCCGATGTCTTTGAAGCCGAGCAATTGGTCAATATATCCAACGCCAGCCGGACTCAGCATTTCGATACGCGACAATTGCAGGTATTGCCTCTGCCCGGCATTCGCACATTTGACGATCTGGCATTTCTGGCGGCTGGTGTAGCGCCTCCGCCAATGGCCATCGGTAACAACGTAGGACCTGGTATCGGTCCGGGAGTCGGAACTTCCGGCCAGTTCGCGGTCAACGGCATTCGCAGCCGGGCGAACAACTTCACGATTGACGGTTCGGATAACAACGACGAAGACGTTGGCGTCCGGCGACAGGGTTTCACCACGCTGATCCCGCAACCGATCGAAAGCATGCAGGCCGTTCAGATCACGACGCTGCTGCCAGAACCGCAGCTTGGACGCAATATGGGCGCCCAGGTCAATGCGGTTTCCAAATCAGGCGGACAGGCTTTTCACGGCACGCTGTACGGATTCCTGACCGACCGGCGGCTGAAAGCGCGCGACGCTTTCGACCTGACCGGCGGCCCGGCAACTTACCCTCTGACCAGAGCTTCGGACGGCACGCCAATCAGAATCGGACGATTGACCCCCGCCGGGCAATTGGTTGACATCAGGCAATTGGCTCCAACCAACCCGGTTGGCGGCGAAAACGCCTTTACCAGAGGTCAATACGGATTCGTATTCGGCGGGCCTTTGGTCAAAGACCGAACTCACTTCTTCTTTTCGTTTGAACATCAGGATATTAACGCCAGCAGAGAATCGCATTTCGCCGTTCCGACAGTCGCTCATCGCGGATTGTTCACCAGCGGCGAAGTTGGTTTGGTAGATACGCAACGGAATTCCGTGTTTCCGACTTCAATTGATGGCAATGCGTTCCTGAGCTTGTTTCCGTTCCCGAACAATCCCGGCGGACCGTATGGCCGTTCGACCTTCACGCAAGTGTTGCCTGCCGGCGCCGACGGCAACATTTTCTCGTTCAAGCTGGATCAAAACATCAACGCCTACGGCAAAAGCCATGTGCTGAGCGGCAGATACAACTTCACCGATGACGCCACGACCTTGCCTGTCACCGGCGAAGCGCTGTTTTCGACTTTGCGAGCGAATGTCAGAACCCAGAACGTGTCGTTGCTTTTTGACAGTTCCGTTTCCGCCCGAACTGCCAACCAGTTTCGGCTTTCGTACGGGCGGACTTCGTTGAAATTCAATGAAGTGCGTAACCCGTTGATGCTGCCCGGCGGAACCAATCTGACCAACCCCAAAGAGCGTGAATATCTGTTGAACGCGCCTTATATTTACAACACATCAACCGCGACCGGTTCGCTGTTTCAAATTGTCGAAGGGTTCAACACCGAACGCCGAACCGGGCCGCTTGGCCAGGTGGTCGTCACCGGTTACAACCCCATCGGCGTGGACGTTTTCAATTTCCCGCAACAACGCACCAACAACACTTATCAACTGGCCGACACGTTGATTTACGACCGTTCGAATCACCGTGTGACGACCGGGTTCGACATTCGCTGGACGCATTTGAACAGCTTCCTGGATCGGAATTTCCGACCGCAGGCGGTGTTCAACGGCGCTCAGGACGTGGCGGGCATAGTTGATCCGAGCACCCCAACCATCAACCCGCAAGGTTTTTATTTCGGCAGGGATTATTTGTCAGTCGGCGCTCCGACTGGATTCTTCCAGACCTTTTCCGTCGGCGCTCCCGATTCGACCATCGGGCTGAGGTACTGGCAAAACAATCTGTTCTTTGCTGACCAGATTCGTGTTCGCCCGAATTTCTCGCTGACCTTGGGCTTGCGGTACGAACTGAACACCACGCCGCGCGAAATGAACAACCGCATCGAATCAACCTTCAACTCACCTGTTGTGCAGCAATTCATCGCCATCGAACGACAGGTAACCGGATCGGTTTTCGGCAACAGCGCTTCGGGATTTGAAAATTTCCTGGCTGGTAGGTTCAAGACGTACAAAACCGACGGCAACAACATCGCGCCGCATTTCGCCTTTGCCTGGGACCCGTTCAAGACCGGCAAGACTTCGATTCGTGGCGGATACAGCATCTACTACGATCAAGTTCTGGGCGCGGTCATCAGCCAGTCCAGGAACGTGTTTCCGAACTTCCTGACGGTCAATTTCGGAGGCTACAACCCGGATTGTGTAACCAATTTTTCGGGTTGTGTCGCCAACCCGTTCCACACATTGGTCTCTCAAAACCCGTCGTTCAACTTTGCCAAACCGGGTACGCTGAATCAGCTCAATTCCGACGTGGTGCTGGCTGCTCTCAATGCGGCGTTATATACAAATGTGACCACCGGGCCGGGATTCATACTTCCCGACGCCCACATGGAAACGCCGTACTCGCAGCATTGGGGGCTGACCTTTGAAAGAGAAATGTTCAGGGACTTCCTCTTCTCGGTGGGTTACGTGGGCACGAAGGGAACGAAGTTGCTGCGCGTGGCGACGCCGAACCTGGGACCGAATTCCATCGCCTACGTTCGAAACATTTTTGCGACGCAACCGTTCCCGAATCTGCCCGATCTGCGTTTCCCGGAATTTTTCGGGATCAATTTCTCGCCCAGTCGGGATACCCAAATTCCAGCCTTCCGACCGTTCCCAATTCTTGGTTCGTTCACTTCGATCGAATCGGACGCCAATTCGAATTACCACAGTTTGCAGGCTCAATTGAACAAACGCTTTTCCAAAGGTGTGCAGTTCACGACGGCTTACACGTGGTCGCATTCGATTGACGAAGTGTCCGATCTGTTCGATCTGGGTGGCGCTCCGGCGTTGCCGCAGGACAGCTTTAACCGCGCCGCCGAACGCGGAGATTCAAACTTCGACATTCGGCATCGGTTTGCTTACAGCGTGATCTGGGAATTGCCGGGCTTCAATCGGCGAGACGCTCTGGGCGGATGGCAATTGGCCAGCACAGGCTTTTATCAAACCGCTCAACCTTATTCGGTGCTTTTCTGCTGCGACATCAATCGTGACGGCAATGCATCGGACAGAATCAGCTTCCTGAACGCCAACGGAGCCGATCCGGGCAGCGCGCCGCGCAACACCTTCCGCGCGGACGATATGTCCATGATCAATCTGGCGGTCAACAAGATCATCACCATCGGTGAAGATAACAAGCTGGAAATTCGCAGCGAATTCTTCAATCTGTTCAATCGCTCCAATTTCGGCATTCCGATCAATCGGCTATTTTTCGGCAATGTCGGGATCGAACCACTGACTCAGAAAAACTATACGGATACGCGAACGCCGCCGCGCACCATACAGTTCGCTCTGAAGTACAGCTTCTAGGCAATCACAAAGATTGCTCAACGGCGTAATGAGGTTAAATTCCGTGGGACAAGCTGGCAGCTTGTCCCACTTTATTCATGGCGGAACGACGGCTCAGAAAAATAAGCCTGCTAAAGCCGAATTATTGAAGTGGAGTAACGATGAAGGACTGAAGCAGAGATTCGCTCGTGTCTTTGCCGCGAAAACCAATTCCCCCGTAAGAGAACGAATTATCCTGGAATATCCCAATTAAATGAGGTTGGGCAGAAGCGGCGCTGGCGATGGTCATCCTGGTATCGAAACGATTGCCTTGCGCTTGGAACTCGATGAAGAAAGAATCGCCACTCTTGCTCATGTTTTCGACGATGGGTTGGCTGCCCTTCAATTCCAGTTTTCCGTCCTGGCAGATATAGAAGTTGAAAGTAGGACTGGAGAGCGGGTTGGCGATTTCAAACAGGTAATAATTGCTGGGGTCTTTTGCCCGCGCCACCCAGGATACACTTTTTCCGTTTTTGAAGACCACGTCGAATGCCAACTTGAAATCGCGGTAGGTATTGAAATCGCGATGAGTTTCGGTGTCGAACAAAACCAGCTTGTCGCCGCGTATCAGCGCGCCG
The DNA here is from genome assembly GCA_964426025.1 of uncultured Heliomicrobium sp. GTDB lineage: Bacteria > Acidobacteriota > Blastocatellia > RBC074 > RBC074 > RBC074. The sequence goes on along the minus strand of CAYRQB010000017.1, from coordinate 4,145 downwards.
GTCTTGTCAAACTGCCAGCCTGAATTGGGGGGATTCCAATTCCTGGCTCCGATCAATGGATTCCAATTTCCTTCTGCTGAATTGGGAACCGGAATCAGTTCGATCCGCTCGGCAACTGAGTTAGTCGCCAATGACAAAGAAAATTCCTTCGTCCACTCTTGATAACCTTCCTTCGAGACTCTGATCGAATGCCGTCCCGGTGGAAGCGAGATCGCGACTTTGCCATCAGAAGGAATGATGGCCTTCTCCGCGCTTCCGGCATAAACCCTGGCGCCGGGTTGAGAAATCAGGCTGATCGTGACCATCGCCAGTTCAAGCTGCGCCGGAACAAAACTCTGCTTTCCCGGCAATACCTCGATTTCTTTATTCAGGTCTACGTAACCGTCTTTTGAAATTCTCAGCCGATGTTTTCCGACCGGAACTTTGGCAATGCTTGCGTTTTGGTTTTCCAAAACCAGGTCGGAAGGCTTGACGGGTTGATCATCCAGAAACACTTTCGAGCCGGGCATGATCCCGCCGATGCGAATCACACCGTACAGCGAGACCATTTTATTCATGGCCACATAGGTATCAGGGCGAGCCGGATCAACCTGGATCGTGTCGGAAAGCGGAGAGTAATCTTCGTGCTCGATGGTTAATTTGTATTTGCCCGGAAGCAGATTGATCAGGTTCAAACTTCCGTCCGGGTCTTTGATGGTTTCTTTTATCTCTACAGCGTTTTTATGGCTGGGCGGCAATGGAGTAAGCGTCACGTCGGCTTTTGGAATGGCCACCAGACTTAAATAGCCTTTGTCGGGATTGACGGCTACTCTGACGAATTCAGTCTTGGTGATGACCTTGACGCGCTCGCTTTCGGGAACTGTACGATCAGTTCTTTTCGGACCAACCGAATCGTTTTTCGACGGTTTGGTGTCGGTCTTGCTTCGGTCGCTGCGTTTTTGCGCGAAACCATCGGTTGAGATCGCAATCCCGAAAATCAAGATGAACGAAGCGTACGTCAAACATTTCTGAATCATACCGATCATTACTTACCATCTCCGGCAATATCTTTGGCGGCTCTGAATCCGACACGGAGTATTTGATCGTCTGGAATATCGCCAGGAAAATCAGCCCAACGATAAGTGCTGGTGCTTCTCTCCGGCGCATCCAGAAAATTGCCGCCGCGATAAACGCGCAGACGCCGGTCGGGTTCGGCTCCATATCTTTCAGAATAATTATCCTGAACCCACTCGCTGACATTGCCGGCAAGATCATAAACTCCAAAAGCGCTGATGTCTTTTTCGAAGCTGCGAACCGGAGCAGGTTTTCGTTGCCCCTTACGATCTACGTTTGCGTTACCGGAAACCCATTGGTCTCCCCAGGGATAAAGATAACCTTTGTTTCCTCCGCGCGCGGCATACTCCCATTCGGCTTCGGTCGGCAATCTCTTGCCAGTCCATTTCACATAAGCCGTTGCGTCGTTCCAGGTGACAAATGTCACCGGAAGTCTGGCTTCATCCGGGGCGTAGGAACCGTTGAATTTCCAATTCTTGGGAGCCGGATGGCCGGTGGCATCAACGAACTTTTTGTACTCCTGGTTGGTTACTTCCGTGATGTCCAGGTAGAAAGAATTGATTTCAACTTCGTGAACAGGTCCTTCGTCCGGCGATCCATCATCCCGCCCCATCATGAATTTGCCGCCTTGAATAAGCGCCATTCCAGCCGGAGGCTTTGGAGCCGGCGGTTTCACTACAACCGGTTCGTCCTGTTTGCTGAAGTAAATTACAGCCGCGATCAACAAAACCACTGCGATTGCCACGCCCGCAATCAAAGGCAGTCGTGATTTTCCACCCGTAAAAGATTCTCTGGTTTCCGCATCGCCACCCATATCCCTTTCAGAGGTTGGGACGTTCTGGCCGGACGATGTTGACCTGTTGCTTTCGCCCGTATCGGCAGCGGCGCTGCTTCGCGAACTTCGATGAGGCAAGGCCGCTGTGCTTCTGTCGAATTTGGGTTGGCTGCCTCCACCGTAGGAGGGGAACATATTGTTTTGATCTTCGACAGGGATTTCCTTGCTGGGTGTTCCTCCGGCGACAGGTCTTAGCGACGGAATCATGTAAGGCTCCGCCATCGAAGGCGCGATCTCTTCGCTATCCATCAGAACAGCCTGTTTCAACTCTTCGCTCAATTGAATCGCGGAAGATTGCCGACTCTCGGGTTCTTTTTCCAAAGCGCGCATTATCACTTTGGCCAGCGGTTCAGGCACGTGCGGGGAAAGTTCGACAATGGATCGAGGTATTTGATGCAACTGGTTGTAAACGACCTGAAGCGTGGATTCTCCGTCGAACGGAACCGCGCCGGTCAGCATTTCATAAAGCAGTATGCCGATGCTGTAAATATCCGATCTGGGATCGAGGTGTTGTCCCTGGCATTGTTCGGGCGACATATACTGAGGCGTGCCGATGATCGTTCCCGCCTGAGTCAGAAAAGCGTCGCTCTTGGCTTCCCTGAGTTTGGCGATGCCGAAATCCAGCACTTTGACTCGCTCGGTGTTATGGCGTCCATCAATGATGATGTTGTCAGGCTTCAAATCGCGATGAATAACCCCGCTACGATGCGCCGCGTCAACGGCTCCGCAAACCTGGCGAACTATATTGATGGTGCGAAGCGTCTCCAGTCTCTTTTCGCTTCGGATCAATTGTCGCAGCGATTGCCCTTCGACCAACTCCATCACCAGATAAACGATTTTTTCAGGCGTTACTCCGAAATCGGTGACTCTGACGGCGTTGGGATGCTGGATTCGTCCGGCGGCTTTGGCTTCCAGTCGGAATCGTTTGATCGCCGTCTGGTCGGCGACGAATTCAGGTTTGAGCAGCTTGATGGCGAATTCGGTGTCAATGTGGATATGCGTTGCGCGGTAAACGTCGCCCATTCCGCCAACGCCGATGAGACTGTCCAATCGGTAACGCCCATCAAGAACAATGCCGATCATTGAATCAAGCTGGACGAGCGGACTCCCATCGCTCAAGCAAAAGGAAAGATTGCCAGGGTAAGTACTGCCGCAAGAATTACACTTCTTTATTCCGTGCATGTCTTTGTTCGGCTCCGATCTCAATCACCTCCACTGCTGATAAATTTATCGAGGTGAAGGAGGCATTATCTGCGAGTTTGGCTCGAATGACACAGAACACATTTATCCTGCAAGCAATTTCAGAAGTCAAGGCATCGCAAACGCTGTTTCGGCTTTCACAGAAGTTCGTCAGTCATTATAGACGCTCTGGCGCAAGAGATGTGCGCGTGTCACGGTGGCAGGCAACGAGGGGCACGTTGGGGACGCGTCTGGTACAACCACCACAGGTGCAGATTCATGCTCAGATAATAGAGTGGATGAGATCGGTTCGCCCAAAAGCGTTTCGCAATCGAAGGCCACGAGTAAAACCTCCGGCGAAAGTGGTCATAAAACGCTTCTACTTCATCTTTTGTCATGTTCGGATGATCCCAAACAAGATTGGTGCCGGTGTATTGCCCCCATCGAAAATCGGAAATCATGTCGTTTTGCAAGGCCTTGGAATAAGTGACCGAGCCGGGAAACGGCGTCATGATGCCGCAATTGACCATTGAGAGGCGATTCGCGACCGCGAAGTCCAGGACATTGTCGAAGCATTCCGGCCTATCCTGCTCAAATCCGAAGATGAACGATCCGACTACCATAATGTCTGCGTCGTGTATCTTGCGGATATTTTCCGCGTACTTGCTGACCTGATTGAACTGTTTATTTGCCGCGTTCAGGATCTCCTGATCAACGGTTTCGATTCCGACAAACAGACTGACGCAACCCGAACGCGCGGCCAGTTTCAACAACTCTTCATCGCGGCAAATCAACTCCATGGATCCCTGACTGGCCCACTGGATTTTGAGGGGAATCATGGCTTCGAACAATTCGTAGGCATACGAGCGCGAAAGAAAAATATTGTCGTCCACGAAAAAGAGACGCCTGGAATTGAAACGTTTGATTTCCTCGACGACGTGTTCGACCGGACGCGTCCGGAATTTTTTGCCGTACATCTGAGTGACTGTGCAGAACTCGCATCCCAATGGACACCCGCGTCCGGCCTGAATGACATCGGCAGCCGTCACTTTCCAGTTATTGCGGAAAAGGTCTTTGC
>CAYRQB010000016.1:19427-37345 GCA_964426025.1 uncultured Heliomicrobium sp. | reverse complement strand
GGCTACGCCTTATCGGGACAATGCTTTCTTTGACAGCAATTCTCAATTTGGCAGATTGCGCTACTTTTTCCGCCCGGATTTTCTCAAACTGAGAATTGCTGTTTCTTTGAAGGGGCTACGCCCAAACCGTTCGGGGCATAGCCCCAAACTCTGATTAAGTCTCTCGGAAAGGCAGAGCCTTTCCGCACATCGGGGCGGCAAAGCCGCGAGAATGAAGTTTGAATTGACCTGAGTGTATTTATTACTCAAAGACCATAACGGTCTTGGCGTGAAAAGAATTTCCCTGGCTTTACAGAGGGCAGGAAAGGAATTAACCATCAGTCGTTAGCACTTATCAGACAGGTGAACGTCTTTCCTCCTGTCCATTAATGGATAGTGGCTGATGGTTGATGGCTAATTACGCATTCGTAATCTCCCGCTTTGATGAAGTTGTTTACTCTACAATTTTCCGTAGCGCCGTTTATGTTCGGTTTTTCCGACGAACGCGAATCGCCAGCCATCCGATCAATCCAATCGTCAGCAAAGAAATGATCGCGCCGGTTCTGGCCTGCGGCGCGCGATAGCTCATTTCGATTTTGTGTTTGCCCGCCGGAACAAACACGCCGCGAAGCAGAAAATTCGTCTGATGAATCGGCGTCTTCTCGCCGTCCAGCCAGGCCGTCCAGCCCGGATAATGAATTTCGCTCAGGACAAGAACCGACTGTTCGTCGTTGTTGGTTTCGATCACTAAACGCTTGGATTCGTAACTGACGATGCGGGCGTATGAGTCAGGCGAAAGTTCTCGCCCGGAAAGTTTCGGCAATTTGTCGGGTTCGATTTCAATCAAGGCCGTTCGTCGCGGATCGAATGGTTTGTCGTCAGGCCTGTCGTTCAATCCGCGAATCCGCCGCCAGATTTGAGTGGCGTCCAAAGCTTCGGCTTCCGTCACCAACCACGCGCGCGCCAAAGCGCGTTTGTTGCGAGTCACCCATACGCCATCTTGCTGATAAACCGGTTGCCATCGGTCGAGGTCGAATGATTTCAACTGAATCGAATTGCGCGACGCCGAATCGAACAGCGCCGCGTGCCAAAAACCGACATCGGCATCGTTGACGATTTTGACCATCTCGACTCGCTCGATGCGCAACCGCTGGCCGAAATTGATCTTCGTCCAATAACGCAATGACGGAAAACTGTTTTGCGCATCGCCAGGACGGCTGTCGAAAACATCTGCCAGACGATGTTTGATGTTCGCTTTGACATCGGCGCGTTCGTGCGCCCATTCGGAAGTGTCGCGACCGGCCAGCAATTCGCGTTCGATCAATTGACCGTCGGTTGTGTGAATGCTGACGCGCGCAACGGGAGTTTCGTCCGCAATATGATTCGATCTGGCCATCGAAGTGACGACGGCCAGAGTGTCGGCTTCGATGCCGCCGCCATTGAGTTTCGCAGGCGAACTGACGCTCAGATCGGTGATGTCGAAAGAATCGTCGAACTCAATTCCATCTTTTTCGATCATCCAGTTGCGAGCGTAACTGAAGTTCGAGAACGACGTGACGAAAGTTGTATTCAGCAAATCCAGCACGCGCGATTCGGCGGCGAACAACGACGGATCGGCGTTGAGCGTCGGCGCGCGATTGACCTGATCCCAGGATTGGCTGTTCAGCGCGCGGCTGTATCGTTCCAGCATCAACGGCTCGAATCCGGCGACGTTGTGCAATCCGGCGAAGGCTGTGATGTTCGGCGGATCGAGTTTCGGCTCCGGCGATTGAATCTCAGCGTCCAGACCTATCTGCGTGTAAACGCGATTCTGTTCCGGCGGATATTGCAGCAACAGTTTGGTCGTCGTTGACGGCTGTTGGAAGCGGCTGGCGGGAATTCCGTAACCGCCTGGCGCAGAGGAAATGGTGATGAAAGGTTCGAAGAAACAGACAACGGCGGCGGCGACCAGCAACAAACTATCGCGCCAAGGTTGATTGCCGATTCGCCAAACCGACCAGAAGGCAATCAACGTCGCCAGCACGAAAGCGGCTTTCCATTGCAGGTGAGCCGTATTCAAAATCTCAAGATTCGGGTCGGGAATCGGTTCGAGCGGGTCAATTGACATTCGCCAGCCGATGCCAATCGCCAGGCTCAGCAAAAGCCAGAACAACGGGTTGGTGAAATTGAGCAGCCCGGTTTTGGCAGATGAGTTTTTCCATCGCCGCCGTAACCAATCGCCGACAAAGTCCCAACCGTAAGCAGCCATGACGCTGACGGCGAAAGTCCATTCAAACGAATGGCGCGAAGGCACGCGGAAACCATTCAGAATCGGAATCTGATAAACCAGACGGTAAAGCGGCGAATACGATCCGCAAATCAAAATCCAGGCGATGACCGAAACCGTCAACCAGAAGTAGATTCGTCGTTCGCCGCGAACTGCGACCATCAGGCTGATCAAGGCCAGCAGCACAGCCAAAGGCGGCGCGTAAGTCGTCACGTCTCCGTGAATATGAAACGGATCGAGCCAGGATTTCCAGGCAAGCGAGAAAGGGAATGAACCTTCGCTGAAATGTTCGTAGCTGAGTTCTGAACGCACGCTGAGTTTTTGCGCTCGCAAGGTTTCCAGAATCTGAAATGCCGCAACGCCAACCGAAAGCAGAATTGACGAGACAATGACCGCCAACGGTTTCCAGCGATCAAACGTCAGCCAGCCCGATGTTGATTTTCCGTTGTCTGCGCGCGGTTGAAACAGAACCAGAAACAGCGCGTAAGCAAGGGCCAGCGTTCCGGCGTAAACGAAACCTTGTCCGATGCCTGTCAACACGGCCATCGCATAAGCCGTCGTCGCCATCAGCAAACATCCGGCAAACGATCTGCTTCTTGATCTTTCGACGGCCAGCAACAGCAACGGCGTCCACATCATCGCGTTGGGCAACATTCCGTTCAGGCCAATGCCGCTGACCATCAAACCGCCAAAGCTGAAGCTCAATCCGCCAAACAGCGCAGCCGCGCGGCTGCGACCGACATCGCGCAGGTATTTGTAAGTGAATGCCGGAGCCAGCAGGTAAGGCGCGAAGATATAAATCTGCTCGGCCCAATGATTCGGCAGAAACAGATAACTCCAGGTCAGCGGATAACCCAGTCCGAGTTGCGCCATTGAAAGCAGCGGATAGCCGGAGAAAACGTGTGGCGTCCAGAGAGGCAATTGGCCGTTGCGAATCATGTCCCAGGCAATTGTCCTGAGCGGCAAGGTGTAAACCAGTTGATCTCCGGCCAGAAAGACTCGTCCGCAGAAGATCGCCTGCCCGAAAAAGCACAGAAAGAAAACCGCAATCAGAAACGCCACAAACCAACTGCCGTTCTGTCTTTGCCAAAAGCCGAGCTTCATCGAAAACCCTCGTTGAATAATTTCGCCTTTGTCAGAACTCCAGCCGCCAGAAAGCGCCGATAACATTCAGGAAGCCGGGACGAGTTCTGGCGTCGAATTGCCGCATGTAAAACCCGTCGAATGTTAGGTGCTTGGCCAGCGGCACTCGCGCGCCAACGTACATTTGAGTGCGATTCCAGGCCTGAAAGCGCGTGTCATACATCGGTTCGACGGCAAAGTAGGGCGTGATTTTGCGATCGTTGACATTGAATGGCCGTTCGAATTGCAGCCGGTTGCGATAACGCCACGAGATTCGATTGTTCACGTCGCGCCATTCGATGCGGTTGCGATCCTGCACGATAAAACCTCCGCCAAGCGATTTGCGCGGCGTCAGATCGAGAAAGATTCTGTGTTCGTTCGAACGACGATTGGGAGTCGGTTCGGAGTTGATATAGCGATAGAAAATTCCAGCGCTGAAATTTTTACCGAAGGCTTTGCCGAATCCCGCGCCCGCCTGTTCATTGACCAACGCCGAACTGTCGCGCCCGAATCTGGAGGTTCCGTGAAAAATAAGATTGATGTCTGGTCGCAATTTGAAGGTGACGGTCACATCCGGCCAGATTTGCGTGTCGCGTTGCGGATCATCGGCGCGTTGGGCGATTGCTGATGCACACAGGCAAACCAGCAGGGTAATTGGAAATAGAATTTCAGCGGCAAGTTTGAAGGCCGCTTTCTCAGATTGAGTTTTCAACTTCGAAATATTCCTGTGTCTTGGAATTGTGCGATTGCTCAACGCCACAAACGGCGAAAGAAATTAACCATGTGGTAAGCGTCAATGTATTTGAAAGGCGTTCGCCCGATTGTGTAATGACCGCAAGGTAGAAATTTGACTTCAGCCGGAACGCCGTGCCGACGGCAATCGTCAATGAAAATCTGAGCCAGATCGGGCAAAAAAGTCAGATCGTATTTTGTCGAAATGCACAACGCCGGACGCCGGACATCAGCCAACGGAGTTGTGTAAGCTGACGGACTGATCGTTTTCCAAACCTCGCGCGTTTCTTCGGCTGTCAGTTCGGCTTCCAGCGCGCGGCGAATATGAGTGGTGGTCAAAGCTCTCCAGACGACGTCGCCGAACCAGCTTGAAACCATGTTGAAAACGCCGGCTTCAAATCGCGGATCGTGAATGAAAGCCAGCCACGAAACGCACGAACCGATGCTGGTTCCGATCAACCCGACTCGTTTGAATCCGGCGGCGAACAACCAGTCGGCGGCTCGGCGAATGTCCAACACTGATTGGCGAACGGACTGAATGGTGCGGCCAATGTTGGCGCTGACCATGTAATCGGCGCGGGTGAAACCTTTCGGCATTCGATTGTCGTGATACGGCAGGCTCAATCGCAACGCCGAAGCTCCGAAATGATTCAACGCCCGGCACAGCGCAACGTGCGAATCGGCCTGCGCGTTCCATTGCGGAGAAACGATCACAGCCCTGTCGTTTTTTCCGGCAGGGAAGAATCGAGCGTGAACCAGATTGTTTTCCGGGTAAGGTGTCGAAATGCTGCTGGGAAATGTCAGCCAATCGAGTCCTGTGTCGTCGGCTGAAAGTTTGAAATCGGATTCCTGAAATGGCGAAGGCGTGAAGAAGGCTTCGCCGTTTGGCAAATGCCTGGCGTTGAATTCGCGGATGACTTCGCGCGGATCAACAGTCAAAGCCTTGCAGTAAGCGGCGGCTTGGTTGATTCCTGAAGAGGCGCTTTGCCGGAACGCCTGCTCGTTTTCGGCCAGAAATTCCAAACCCCATTCAAACGGATGCGTCACGCGCAGATCGAAATCGCGCGCGTGCAAACGTCTTTCCAGATGATGCATCAACGGTCTCAACATTGATTGGTCAATCTACCAGCAAAAAGAAATTTCACGCGAAGCCGCAAAGACGCCAATCGGAAAGGGGGAAAGATTCGAAGGATGTTTATTTACAGCAGTTTTTCTCTTTCGACTACTTTAATCCTTCGGAACTTTGGCGACTTTGGCGTGAAACTCAATTTTCCTGGTGTTTATATAGCTTTTAAGAAAATAACTTCCCGCGAATCACGCTGAATACGCGAATGAAAAGGATTTTTACCGGTTTGAGAATCAGCTATCTTGTTGGTCTGGTTAAAGTTGTAGAATAGCCTTTTCCAAAGTATCTGCGTTAATTCGCGTCATCCGCGGGAAAAACATTTTCTTGAATTCTATAGTTCTGTGTTTGTGGCGCGGAAGGAAACGCCGCGCTCCGGCGACAAAAGCTGTCGCGAACGCGCGAAGACTTCGTCAACCGTCAGCCGGGTCATACAGCGATGGTCAATCGGGCAACTGCGATGCATGCAGCGAGCGCATTCGATGTTTTCGGCGCGAATCAATTCGGCGCGCGGACCTGTTGGAGCCGTTTCGAATTCGTTGGTCGGGCCGAAGAGCGTCAGCGTCGGCGTCCCAATCGCCGCAGACAAATGTGCCGGGCCTGTGTCGTTGCTGACCAGAAGATCGCAAACGCTGAGCAGACCGATCAATTCAGCCATATCGGTTTTACCCGCCAGATTCACTGCGCCCGATGACTTCATTCGCCAGATGACTTGCTCCGCGTAATCCAATTCAGATGCGCCTCCGATCAGGACAATCTGCGCGTTCATTTCATTAACCATTCGATCGGCCAGTTCGGCGAATTGATCCGACGGCCAGCATTTCGCGCGGCTGTTGGTCGCTCCGACGTTCAAGGCAACCAGTGTTCTTTCGTGGGGAACGATGCCGTAACATCCAAGCAATTCATCGGCTACATCTTTTTGCTCTGAGGTGACGGTCAGCGACGGCAGAGGATTTTTATTTGCCGGAACGAAGTCTTCGCCCAGACAAATGCGCTCGCATTCGGCGACTATGTCCAGGTAATCATGGGTTTGATGGCGATTGTGATTATCCGCTCTGCGATGAAGTTTGTGCGTCAGCATCAAACCGCGATATTGGTCCGCAAACCCGATGCGCAAACCGATTTTGCCGATCCAGGCCAGCAACGCAGCTTCAAAGGCGTTTTGGAACAGCAAGGCCAGATCAAAGCGGCGCGAGCGTAATTTGCCGATTGCTTCGATGAAGGCTTCGACGCCTTGTTCACGGCGATGATATTCGACGACTTCGTTGATGAAGTTGGAGGATTGGAAAAGTTCTGCGGTTTGCGGATTGGCCAGCAGCGAAATTTCCGCCTGCGGAAATGACGACCGCAGGCGTTCAAGCGCGGGCGTTGTCATCACCGCGTCGCCCAGCCAGTTTGTACCGCGAACCAGTATGCGTTCGATCTTCATTGTTGAGTTGTTATTTGGTTGGAAAGCTTGAGCGCAATTGCCGCCGCAATTTCGTCCGGCGTCATCGCTTCAGTAATTGTGATTCGAAAAGCAGCCTGTTGATAAAGCGGCAATCGTTGCTCGTAACGTTCGCGCGCGACCGCTTCGTTCGGCGCAAGCGGGCGAACAATAGCATCCTGCCTGATTCTCTGCCAACAAAGCTCGAATGGCGCATCCAGCCAGACTGTGACGCCTGATTGAAACATGAATTCGCGATTTTCATCGCGCGTGATGGCTCCGCCGCCGGGAGCGATGACGGCGGATTCCAGAGCGGCTTTTTTCAGCGTTTCGGTTTCCATCTGGCGAAATCTCTCTTCGCCTTCGCGCTCGATCAATTCGGCGATTGAGCAACCGGCCTGCGCCACAATCAGTTCGTCCAAATCAATAAAACGACGGTTGAGCCTGCCAGCCAGAGCGGCTCCAACCGTCGTTTTACCGGAGGCCATAAAACCCACCAGAAAGATCGCGGCCAAAGTTTCTGAATGCGGATTGCGGATTGCGGATTTCATTTGCAAGGCGTAGCGCAAAGGCGCTAAGAGGGCAAGACCATTGAAATAATCAACTCAGTGAAAATTGGCTTTGCGTCGGAATATTTTGACGACTTCGATTATTTCAATCCCTTTTCGATTTCCGCAATCAACACATCGCGGTCAATGATGCCGAAGCGATGGAAGATCAGCTTGCCGGTTTTGTCGTAAACAAAAGTCGCGGGCAATATTCCGGGCCAATCCTTGTAAACGGCGTCAACCATTTCCTGCGGATCGTCCGTGTCCTGAATGAATTGATCAGCGCGCGATTTCTGCTCTTTCAGAAAGGGTATGACCTGAGTTTTGATCTCAGCCGTGTCGTCTGCGCTGATGTGAACGAAGCGCACGTCTTTGCCGCGATACTCTTCGTCAAGTTTGACGAATTCGGGAAATTCAACGACGCACGGCCCGCACCACGTCGCCCAGAAATTGACGATGACGACTTTGCCAGCCGATTGTTTGATCATCTCGGCGTAAGCCGCCGGTTTCAGCAGAGCGACTTTCGGTTCAAAACCCGCGTTCGTCGCCGTTTTGGCCGGAGCGGGTTTGGTCGTTTTACCTGCGGCAGGTTTGGCGGTTTTGCTCTGAGCCAGATCGCCGACGCGTTTGATCAGACAACCCATCGCCTGCGTGCTGGCTGTGGCGACGGGCTTTCCGGCCAGCAATTCATCCAGCGCCGCGCGCAGATCGCTGCGTTTGACCAGACGCGGGTTATGCGAATTGTCAATTCGCCCCTGATAACGCAACACGCCGTCGCCATCAATCACGTAAACCTTCGGCGTGCGTTCGGCGGCGTAAGCGTCCGCAACGACATTGCCCTCGTCCTTCAGAATCGTGAACGCGAGTTTGTTCTGTTCGGCGTGAGCGCGAACTTCTGCGATCGCTTCGTCTGCGCTGGAATTGATGCCAATGAATCCGACGCCGCGTTTCGAGTAATCGTCGGCGACGGCTCGGATGCGATCCTTGTAGGCATTCGAGATCGGGCAGCGAGCCGAAATGAACGCGACGACCGTCAGCTTGCCGCGATAACTTTTCAACGAGTGCGACTGGCCGGACAGATCGTTCAATTCAAAGTCAGGCGCGGCAGAACCGATGATCGGCGGCGCGCTGGCCTGCGCCTGAGTTTGAGCGTTCGGCGCGGCCAACAGAACGAATGCGATGGTGATTGATAACAATAATCTGCGTTTCATGTTCCTTCTCCTCAAAACCTGGATGCCGTCGCCATTCAGATAACAAGCTGACGGATGATAGTTAATCCTACTATCATCCGTCGGCTTGCATCTGCACACTGGCTTACAGTTTCTCGGCGATTGATTTGGCTTGCAGGAACAAGCCCAGGTATTCGCGTCCGCCAGCCTTGGAATTCGTGCCGGACATATTGAAACCTCCGAATGGATGAACGTCCACCAAAGCTCCGGTGCATTTGCGGTTGATGTACAAATTGCCGACGTGGAATTCGCGCTTGGCGCGTTCGATGCGGTCGCGATTGCCGGAATAAAAAGCTCCGGTCAAACCGTAAATCGTGTTGTTGGCAATGGCCAGAGCGTTGTCAACGTCTTTGGCTTTGATGACGGCCAGCACCGGGCCGAATATTTCTTCCTGAGCGATGCGGGCTTTCGGATCAACGTCGGCGATGACTGTCGGTTCGATGAACCATCCTTCGTTGGCCAGTTCGTGGCGACCGCCTCCGGTGACGACACGGCCTTCATTTTTGCCGATTTCGATGTAATCGCTGATTTTGTCGAAAGCGCGCTGGCTGGAAACAGGGCCGGTGAAATGCCGAAGGTCTTTGACGTTTCCGACCGGCAGTTTCTTCGCGCGCTCGGCCACTTTCTGAAGGACTTCGTCATAAACCGATTCGACGATGACGGCTCGCGAACAGGCGGAACATTTCTGACCTGAAAACCCGAAAGCCGAAGCGACTATGCCTTCGGCGGCGGCGTCCAGATCGGCGGTTTCGTCAACGACGATGGTGTCTTTGCCGCCCATTTCGGCGACGACGCGTTTGATCCAGATTTGGCCGGGCTGAGTTTTCGCCGCCAGTTCGTTGATGCGCAAACCGACCGCCATCGAACCTGTGAAGGCAATGAATCGCGTTTTCGGATGCGTGACCAGATGTTCGCCGACGGTCGGGCCGTCTCCGGGCAAAAGGTTGATCACTCCCGGCGGCAATCCGATCTGTTCCATCAGCTCGACGAACTTCGCGGCGATGACCGGCGAATCGTGCGAAGGTTTGATGATGACCGTGTTCCCCGCAACAACCGCAGCCGCAGCCATTCCAGCCATAATCGCCAGCGGAAAATTCCACGGCGGAATGACTATGCCGACTCCCAGCGGAATGTTTCTCGATTCGTTGACTTCGTCCTTCAACGGCGAAGGCGTCAAAACCTGAGGCAAGGCGTAACGCAGCGCCTGGCGCGCGTAAAAATCCATGAAGTCAATCGCTTCGGCGGTGTCGGCTTCGGCTTCAGCCCAGGATTTGCCGACTTCAAAAACCATCCAGGCGTTGAACTCGAATTTGCGACGGCGCATTTCGGCGACGGCTTTGAACAGATAATTGGAGCGTTCTTCCGCCGAAACGTACTGCCAGGTTTCAAAGGCTTTCCAGGCGGCGGCCATGGCGGCTTCGGCGTGTTCCTTGTTCGCGTTGTGGACTCGGCCAATCACCTGTTTGATGGACGACGGATTCAGCGAATCGTGCAGATCGCCGCTGCTGATTTTCTGGCCGCCGATGATCATCGGATGTTCGCAGCCGAGTTGTGCTTCGACCTGTTCCAGAGCTTTCAGCATCGCCTGTGAGTTACGTTCGTCGCTGAAATCTGCAAAAGGTTCATTCTTGAACGGGTGCAAGTTATTCATAGCTGGGTAGTGTCCTTCGGAAATGATGTTATGTGTTAAGGCTGTGGATTGTACTCGACCGGACGCGGGCGCGCCAATTCAAGCGCGGATTGTGAGGCTTCATTTTTAAGTGGGTCTTTAAGTGGGTCCGGGCAATGGCGAAACCGTCATTTCGATTCGCGTTGCAAACCGGCGGCGTCCATCGCTCGCGGAATTTCAGGATTGCGCATAAACCATTTCCAGACGTTGCCGGTTCGCAAATTTTCGGCGCTGAGCAAAGTGATGCCGACATCAATGCCTATGACATCGGGATTGATCCAGCCGTTGTTCGGATTGAAAGCGTCAACGAATCCGTAACGGCCATAAATCTTGTCGCCGAACTTTTCTTTCATCTCGCGCAGCGCCGGCAACGTGATGTCAGGAGCGATCATCAACGAACCGCCGGCAGCGCAGGGAACTACGGTTCCATCAATCGGCCCTTTCGGCGGAGGGCCGCCCCAGGCTTTGTAACCTTTGGCGGTGTCGGAAGCCGTGATGCCCCAGATGTTTTCAGTGTAGCCGGGAAAATCCTTTGCCAGATCAAGACAGAATTGTTTGTGCGCTTGCGTGGCGATGAAGGAGTTTTCAAAGTAATTTACTCGCGGTTCTTTGACTTCGCGGCGTCCGCGAAAATCAACCCAGGCGTGCGAATACTGATGAATGAACAGCGGAGCGCCTCCGCTCAAAAATTTGTAGTTGCCGTATTCGACCCAGTCGCGATCAAAGGCATGCCAGGCTTCCGGTTTGATCGGATGCGTCGGCGAACCGATGGCCATCAGAATCAGCATCATCTGTTCGCTGTATTTGCCCCAGCGATGTTTGATGAAACCGGTTTCTTCGCGGACGCCGTGCGAAAGCACATAAGGATCGCCGTTGAGCATCCATTGAAAATCAATGCGCTCGTAAATCTTCGTCGCCAGCCGGACGATTTCCTTGTCGTTGCGGAAATATTGCCGCGCGGTCAACACTCCGCCCATCAACAAAGCTGTGTCAATCGAAGAAACCTCGCTTTTCCAGACTCGTTCGCCTGTGCGCCAATCCATCCAGTGCCAGAACCATCCGTGATCGTGCTTCGCTTCGTCGGCAAAAAACTTCAGCGATGAAAGCACGCGATTGCGGGCTTCGCGTTTGCTGACCCATCCGCGCTCAGCCGCAATGCACCATCCAGTCAGGCCGAAGCCTGTGGCGGCAATGCTGGCCGTGTTGCGATGATTTGCGTCGTGAACTGAACCATCCGTCCGCGCGCGATCAAGCACGAGTCCGGTTTTCGGATCGGTCTGTTCCTGAAAGTAACGGAATGATCGGCGCGAGAGGTCTTCCAGAAAAGCTTCATCCGTCGCTTGCAAGCGCGGCTGTCTGGCCGGAACCTGAGCCAGCGAGATTGAAGAATCAATCAACAGCAGGCAGACAAACGGCAACGTCGCGCGAAGGAGTTGATTTTTGAATGTGGCTGAAATTCGCTTCATTGAGACCTCGTTCCTGTGCTGATTCTTCACGATCAGCATTAAGCATTAGCCATCATCCAGTACCTATTACCAGTCAGGAGGAAGGTTTTTACCTGTCTGATAATTGCTAATGGATGATGGCTAATGGCTAATTTGCGTTGCGCCACAAGCCAGTACGACAAATCGGCGGATGCTATTTGGCGCTGTCAACAAACACAGGCTGCGTCCAGGCGAAGTTGCCGTTCGATTCGATGACCTTAGCCCGGACGTACATCTCATCGCCGCGAATCTGGTAAACAGCCGGACTGCCGGTTACTTCTTTCAGCAAGCGGCCATCGCGGCCAATGAACTGAATGCGGTACTTGCTGCTTCTGATTTCTTTGATCGTGATGGTGATGGTTTTGTTTTCGACTTTGTAATCGGTCAGTTCGACGCCGGTCGAAGAGTAAAAATCGCCGCGTTCGAGCGCAGACAGAAGCGCCGATGCCGAAAGCTTTTCGGCTCTGACCATGACCCATCCCTGACCCGGACGAGCGGCGGTCTTATCCCACGGGCGTTTGAAAACGTGCGCGTCGTCAACCGCGATTCCGTAAAGCTGTTTTCCATTGGAAAGCAGAATGTCCCACATCTCTTCCAGTCCGGGCATTCCGCCTCCGCCCAGATTGTTGACGTAAGGATGGCCGTTGAAAATTTCGAACAGTTTGTCGTTGCGAACCTGTTTCAGATCGTCGGTCGTGATCGCCCATCCGAAGTTCGGATGATTGACGTGCGGAACTCCGCGCGCTGAGCGAATGGCGTCAACGTCGCGCTGAATGGTTTCGGCGACGGATTTGCCGCCTTGCGGTTCGACCAGCCTTTCGACATCCAGCCCGTTAATGTGAATCGGTTTGCGATTGAAATCGTCCGTCACTTCTTCGCCTTTGACGACGATGAACTTTTCGTCGGCTCCGTGCAGAGCGTTCAATCCGTCAACGCTGGTCAGAAAGTTGTGATCGGTCAGAACGACGAAGTTGTAGTTGTGTTCTCTGTACCAGCGAACGACCTCATCCGGCGTCGAATCACCATCGCTGTTGACGGTGTGAGTGTGAGTGTTGCCTTTGTACCAGCGCGGTTTCGGCTGGGACTGAACGGCGGTTTCCGAAGCCGAAGACAATTGATTGAATCCGGCGAACAAAACTGCCGACAGCAAACAGAACATAGCGATACGAAACAAGATTGTATGGTGTGACATAAGCTTTCGTAGTTGACGACCAGTGGTCAGAGATTTGAATCAGGTTTTGTTTTCGGGTTTAACCGCAGAGACCAATGAAATCTGGTTAGAAAGTGGGTGTGGCAATCTGCCAGATTGCCACACCCGGCTTTATCAGCTAAAGCAAAAGGACAAGCTGGCAGCTTGTCCTACCAACTAAACCTAAACACCGTAGTGGCCGTCATTCAATCACGAAAGAATGAAGTAGACAAAGTCATTCCTCGCGAATGACTTTGTCTACTTACTGATAATGGTTCAGCTCAGATTCAGAAGCTGAGACGCGCCTGGAATTCAATTACGCGTCCGGCCAGTCCGCGCTGCGAACGTCCGAAATTCGGATTGGCGACGTTGACGCCGGTGTCGCTGAAGCCAAAAGCTTGCAGGTTGAGCATGTTGAAAGCGTTGAAAAAGTTGAAGCGCAAATCCAGCCTGGTGTTTTCTCCCAGGTATGGAAAGCCGAATTGTTTGCCCGCTGCCATATCAACGCTGAAGTATTGCGGCCCGCGAAACGAATTGCGTCCGATGCCCGGAGGATTCAGCGCCAGCGTCGCCGCTCCTGTGCTGTCTGTGACGACGCTTTGGTTGAAGTAAACCGCTCCGCCGCCCGGGAAGTTGCCGCCGACGCGCATGAAAGCCTCATCGCTGGAATCGTTGAGCGCGCAGCAACGATAGACAGTTGGCCGCGTCGGGCCGAAGGTTTCGCCGCTGGGCTGACGCAGATTTTGAAACAGCTTCGGCGTCCACGGGAAGCCGGTGTTGCGCGTGACGATGCTGCTCAATTGCCAGCCGCCCAGAATTTTGCCGCCCAGATTTTTCTGCTCGCGGAAAATCGGCAAATCCCACAATCCTGAAAACGTGAAGTAATGCGTCGCGTCAAAATCCGAAGGGCCGCGTTCCGAAGCCAGATTGCTTGGGTTGGTTTGATTGGTGACAGCGCCCGGCCCCTCGAATGAAAGCGTGTCAATGCTCTTCGACCAGCGGTAATTGGCGTCGAACTGGAAGCCGCGACTAAATCGTTTCGACAGCCGAGAATTCAAAGCGTGGAAGTTGGAGTTCACGTCCGGCTGCAAAAAGAAAACCGGCGCAAAGCGCGGATTGCGCGTGAAGATAAAGTTCTGATTGACGATGCGAATCAGTTTGTGACCGGCGCTGCCTGAATAACCCAGCGTCGCTGTCAAATCCCATGGCAATTCGTACTGGCCCTCCAGCGAGAAGTTGTAAACATAAGCGTTCGGTTCGTCCTGCGGAGTGCCGTAAATTTCCACCGTACGTCCGGTGATGCCGCCCGTTGCCGGGTCAATGCCCAGCGACAGCAACGGATTGACCGGATAACTGTCCAGCGCGTTGCTTGCGCCCAACACATAACGAATCTGTCCGCCGACAAACGGATTGCTGGCGTTGCCGCAGCAAATGTTGAAGCGCGCGAAGAACGGCGGATTGCCGCGCGTGTTGCCGAACAGGACGCTCGGCACGCGGTTGTAAGCGATGCCGCCGCCACCGCGCCAGACCAGTTTGTCCTTGAACCATTTCGGACTCCACGCAAAACCGACGCGTGGCGCAAAGTTGTTGCGATCCGGGTTGTAAAGCTGATCAACGACTTTCAACTGCGAATCAACGAAGCCGTTCGGACCGACAAACAGATTGCTCATTTGTCCGCGCGCTTCGCGCAACGGCGTGAAGTATTCGTAGCGCAATCCCAGATTGAGCGTCAGGTTCTGGCTGGCTTTCCAATCGTGTTGGCCGAAGACGGAATAATCTCCCTGTCGGAAATAACGTTGAGCGTTGGCGGGACGACCAGTGGCCGGGTCTGCGGCAATCGCTTCAAAAATCGGCGCGTCGTTGGCCAGATTCCACAGCCCCTGAAACGAATACAACGGACGGGCCGCGCCCACCAGATTATTGTTGTTTTGTTCTCGGCGAATTTCCACGCCGTATTTCGCCGCCAGATTTCCCCACGCGATGCTCAGCGTGTCGCGGAAATCAAAAGTGTTTTGAGCGAAAACCGCCGGAGTCGTTTCCCCGCGCGGCGCGCCGAAACGTATGCGGTCGAACGGGAAGTCTTCCACTTCGACACGCGGAATGCCGAAATTGACATCGCCGGAATCCTTGACCTGATCGGAAAAGAATCGAGTGAAGTTCGCTCGCGCTTCGTTCAGCACGCGGGCGGAGACGGTGTAATTCCACGTCACCATCGCCGAACCGGTCAGCGGAGCGAAGCGCAGATCGGCGCTTTCGCGCGTGCGCCCGGCTGTATCGCTCAAAAAATCGTTTCGCTTGGTGCGGTAAGTGCTGAACGCGAAGTTATGACGTTCGTTATGCGTGTAATCGAAACGCAGATTGTATTGATCGCCGCGAGTGCGATTCGGCGCGCGCAGTTGGGCAAAGATGATGTCGGGGATTCCATCGAAACCGCCGCCGATTTGCGAAGGGACATATTGCCCGACAGTATTGGCCGGTGAGCCGATGTCCAACCCGCCGTTGACCGCTCGGCAACGAGCCGCCGCCGCAGATCCAAAGACCGAACAATCCGAAGTCAGCAACTGCACGACGCGCGGCGGTCCGGCGGCGGCCAGAATTTTCGCCGTCACGCTGTTTGGCCGTTGTGTGCGAATCAACTGCTGATACTGTTCTGTTTCGATGTACTGGTTGAAGGTGTTGTTCGTGCGTTCGCGCAGACCTTCATACGAAAAGAAAAAGAAGAGTTTGTTTTTGCCGCTGAAGTAAGACTTGCCGCCTTCGCCGAATCGCGGAATGATGACCGGCCCGCCGACGCTGCCGCCGAATTGCCGGAACTTGTTTTCGACGCGAACCGGTCGAGCGTCAACGGTCGGCGTGCCGCCGATGCCGCCCCATTTGTTGAATGAGTTCAATCCCGGATCATTGTATTTGAACAACGCGCTGCCGTGATATTCGTTGGTTCCGTTTTGAGAAATGACTTTGATTTGCGCGCCGCTGTTGCGACCGTCTTCGGCGGAATAGCTGGTCGAAACGACTCGAATCTCTTTGACCGATTCCTGATTGGGCGTGACGATGGCGGCTCCGCCCCATCCCAGACTGTTGACGCTGACGCCGTCAATCGTGAAGTTGTTGGCCGAAACGCGTTGGCCATTGGCGCTGATCGGCACGACGTTTTCCACCTGAAAGATGGAAGTGTTCGATCCGCCCGGGCCGGTCGTGTTCGGCAAATTGACCGCGCCGCCGCTGCCAGACCGCGCTCCCTGACCGAAAACCCCCGGAGCCAGTCGCAGCAGTTCGTATGGATCGCGTCCGTATTGCGGCAGTCGGCGAATTTCCTGCGTGGTGATGCCGCGATCAATGTTGGCGTTTTCGGTTTGCAGCGTTGGCGTTGATTCGCCCGTGATGGTCACTGTTTCGCTGACCGAACCGGTTTCCAGGCTGATGTCAACGCCTTGTGTGGCTTCAGCGCCGATGACGACGGTTTCCAGTTCGCGACGCTTGAATCCGTCGCGCTCGGCGTAAACCTTGTAACTGCCGGGCGGCAAGCCTGCGACTCTGTAATAGCCCGACTCGTTGCTGACCGTGATCAGTTCGCGCCCGGTTTCCTTGCTGACGATTGTGACTTTGACGCCGGAAACGACGGCTCCGGTCGCATCCGTGACCGTTCCCTGAATGCTGGCTTTGAATTGCGCGCTGGCTGCAGATGAAAACACAGCCACAAGCACGGCACACATTGCGGCGCGCGCGATGCCGGAAAGTTTCAAACGCATCATTGATTCCTCCCTTTGAATAAGCTGATAGTTGGTGGATGGGAGAGCCGAAAAGATAACTTCTGCCGCAGTCTTGCGCAGACGGATAGACGACCTAACGACAGTCTCCCGATAGTCTGTCTGGCCGCTTCCGCCTGTCAAAAAAGTCATCCCAGCATTTCGCGCCGCGGTCTGGTGAATTACTACTAAAACGATTTAGTTAAGGTGGCGGACTTATATCACCGGGATTCTCAGAACGTCAAGGTGGAGTTTGCACATGGTGGAAAGAAACTTGCGCCCGGTCTGTCGCTATGCCAGACTTCGCCCGCCATGCCTAGCAGTAAAAGCGCCAACAACAAAAACGGCAGTGGTGAAAAAGAGAAAGCCGCTGCTGAACGGCGTCCAGTTAGTTTGAAGGAACTGGCGGCTCATCTGGGTTTGTCCACAACCACGCTTTCGCTGGTGTTGAACAGATCGGCTGTCGCCGATTCGATTCCGCAGGAAACCAAAGACCGTATTTTTGAAGCCGCGCGGAAATTCAATTACCGTCCGAATTACATTGCGCGTTCGCTTCGCGCGCAACGAACATTCACGCTCGGCGTTTTGGTCCCAGAACTCAGCGACGGATATTCGGCAATGGTTCTGGGCGGAGTTGAAGATTATTTGCTGCAGGAAGGTTTCTTTTATTTCGTCGCCAGCCATCGCCACCGTCCGGAACTGATAGAGAAATACCCGAAGATTTTTCTCGACCGCTGTGTCGAAGGTTTGATTGCGGTTGACACTCCTCAACGCCATCCGTCGCCGCTGCCTGTGGTTTCGGTTTCAGGTCACGACGACACGCCGGGAGTGACCAATATCATTCTCAATCACGAAAGCGCTGCTGAACTGGCCATCGGGCATCTGATCAATTTCGGCCATCGGCGAATATCAGTTATCAAAGGGCAGGATTTCAGTTCGGACACGGAAATACGCTGGCGTTCGATTCGCGCGGCGGCGGCCAAATTCAAAGTCCCGATTCATTCCTCACTGGTTGTTCAATTGGAAAGCGATTCGCCTTCGCCCGAAACAGGCTATCAGGCGGCGCGCAAATTGATCGAAAGCGGCGAACCGTTCACGGCGTTGTTTGCCTTCAATGACATTTCGGCCATCGGCGCCATTCGCGCGCTGCGTGAAGCCGGACGATCCGTTCCTGAAGACGTGTCGGTAGTGGGATTTGACGATGTTCACGCCGCAGCTTTTCACAACCCGGCGCTGACGACCATTCGCCAGCCGCTTAATCAAATGGGCAAACTCGCCGCCGAACATTTGCTGAAGAGAATCGCCAACGGCCCGGCTGAGCCTTTTCCCGAAATCGTGACGGTTGAACCCGAACTGATCGTCCGCCAATCAACCTCGCCAGCCAAACGATAACCCGTAGATTGAA
>CAYRQB010000016.1:0-19327 GCA_964426025.1 uncultured Heliomicrobium sp. | reverse complement strand
CTGGCGATTTTATTTATTTCTTCAGTTCGGCAATCGTCGCGCCCAGGTTTCCGGGCGCATCATAAAATCTGGTGACGAAATCCGTGCGGCCCAGAATCGCGCGAACCGCTTCGCGCTGAACCCCTATGCCTTTGCCGTGAATGATGCGGACGACGCTGAAGCCTCGCGCTTGAGCCTGTTGCAAATACTCTTCGACGATTTCCCTGACTTGCCGTGGCGGGATTGAATGCAGGTCAATTGCGTCGCTGATTTCAATTTCGACCGGTTCGTCAAACGGGTCTTCATCCGGCGCCAGCGGCGGATCGTCTTCTTGCTGATCGCCGACCTGTTTGTTCGACCACAAATTGCGCCAAACTTCTGTCAGTTTCATTGGTTGATCTTATCGTTTAGACTCGCGCGCCGGAAAGCTGTTCAGTACCGCGAGCGGTAGCGACCGGGTGAATTGTAAAAACAATGGAAGACAAATTCTCAAATCCCTGGCAGACAGTTTCAAAGCGCGACGCGTACGAAAATCCATGGATTCGCGTTCAGCATCACGAAGTCATTCGCCCGGACGGCCAGCCGGGAATTTACGGCGTAGTGCATTACAAGAACAAAGCCATCGGCGTGTTGCCGATTGACGACGAAGGTTTCACTTATCTGGTCGGCCAGTTTCGTTACACGCTCAATGCCTATTCGTGGGAAATCCCGGAAGGCGGCTGTCCCGAAAACGAAGAAACGCTGGAAGCCGCGAAAAGGGAATTGGTGGAAGAAACCGGGCTGATTGCCAGCGAATGGAAATTGATCGGCAGGTCTTATCTGTCGAATTCGGTCAGCGACGAAGAATCGTTTTCTTTTCTGGCGACAGGATTGACTCAGGGCGAAGCCGAGCCGGACGGAACCGAAAGACTGGAAGTGCGCCGCGTTGAATTTGCCGAAGCTTTGCGAATGGTGATGGCTGGCGAAATCACGGACAGTTTGAGCGTCATGACAATTTTGCTGTACGCGCTGAAGGGAAGCGGACAGAACGTGCAAGATCAATTAGGTTGAAAACAATCCTGAAAAATCCTGCCAATCCTGTCCACGATGTTTTGCCTTAGTTCGGCTCAAAGACCGCGCCCATAAACAGAATCGCTCCGGTTTGCTGGTCGCGAATCGCCAGCAGGAACGGACGGTCGGCGATGAAGCTGAAGCGCTGTTGCACCGGTCTGACAGATGTGACGCTGATGCCGACCGATGTCGCCGCCGAAGCTTCGGTTCCTTCTTCATTCACTTCGATGACGGCTTTGTGTTTGACCTGAGAAATAAACAAGTCGCGCTGTTCGCGAATGCCGCTGAAATCGGCCTTGCCTTGCTCGAAAGCCACAGCCATTCCCAACGCTTTCAGCGCGCTGTTCAGTTCGCGCGAATAATCCATCTTGAAGCGCGGGATTTTTACATCGCCCGGCGAGTCGCGAAAACTCGAAATCCACTGCTGCCATTTCTGGTAACTCAAACCTTTCAATAAATCGTAGAGCGACGAAGTTTCGTCGGGCAGAAACAGGTAAATGCTCGCTCCGCCCTGTCCGTATGGCAGGCTGACGGCCTGAAAATTTTCACCTTTGAAGTATTGATAGCTGCCCGATTGAGACATCATCGGAGTCTGTTTGGTTTTGCCGCTCAGCAAATGAAAGGGCTGGTTTTGAGTCAACGCCCTGTCGAAGCGTTTTTGCCACTGGCCTTTGAAGTAGACGGCGTTGATCAGAAACATGACCTGGCTGCCGTCAATCTGATCAATGATCGTGGGAATTTTGCCTTTGGTGTTTTGGCTGACCCATCCGTTGATTGTTTTGACCGATTGCGGATTTCCGAAATCCAGCGCGGCGATTTGCGCGCCGAAAAACTGACGATTGCGATCCAGAAAAGCCGGATTGAATTCGATGCCCTGTCGCGCCCACAACGAATTGGCAATCAGCAATTCAATTTTCGGATCGGGGCTTTTCAGCTTCGCCATCAATGCGGCGCTGGATTGATTGAGTTGGGCATGATTCATATCGCCGTATTTCAACGCGCGCTTCATGGCTAAATGAGTTTCGCCCGCGGCTCCGTTGTAAGTCATCGCCAGGGCGGTGGCGACGCTGAGCGGCGAAAAGAAAACGTTTTTGCCCTTGTCGCCTTCGCGAAGCTGGTTGAAGAGGTCGAAGCCGAATTCGTTGTTGGCGGCAACCAATCGTTCATCCATATTTTTATCTCCGTTTTTATCTTCGGGCAGAGAGCTTGAACTGACAGGAGTTTTATTTTCGACAGTCGCTGTCGGTTGAGTTGGCTGTGTGGATGAATGAGTGCCGGTGCAATTTGTGGCGATGAAGATGGCAGTCGCCGCGAAAGTCGCAAGCGCCGCGTCAGACATTAACTTCAGCATGATTCCCCTCCTTTTGACTCGATTAAGGTTTCAGCAGCCAGTAGTGACAAGAGAGGAAGTGACGCCGGAAACCCAAATCAATCTGCTGAGACGGCTTCCTCGATGGCCGCTTTCATCTGCGGTACGCTGATGGCCGGACTGAAACCGACGAAATGATTTCTGACCTTGCCGTCGCGTCCGAAGATGATCGTTTGCGGAATTCCTGAACGGCCATTCATCAAACCGACTTGCATGTTCATATCGGCCCAGCCAATCGGATAATTGATCTTGAACTGTTGTGCGAAGGCTTTGACCTGCTCGGCTGCGGCGATGGGGTCTTCGTTTGTCAGACCTACCACTTCCACGCCTTTGCTTTTGTATTCGTTCGCCATTTGGATCAAATGTGGAATTTCCTGACGGCAGGGGCCG
This sequence comes from uncultured Heliomicrobium sp., assembly GCA_964426025.1. GTDB lineage: Bacteria > Acidobacteriota > Blastocatellia > RBC074 > RBC074 > RBC074. The sequence goes on along the minus strand of CAYRQB010000016.1, from coordinate 16,539 downwards.
CACCAGGTCGCCCACAAATCAACTATCAGAACCTTGCCGGAATAATCGGAAAGCTTCATTGAGCCTCCGTCAATCGTGCTGAAGCTCATGTCCATAAAGGTTGCGGGCCGCGCAGCCGGCTGATCCGGTTTATAAAGCGCCGAAGCAATGGCCGCCACAAGCAATATTGCCGAGCCGACCAGACCGATACGTGTCAGTGTCCAGAATGATTTTTGGGTAGTTTGTGCGGAAGTTTTCATAGCCTGTTTTTCAGATGATGTCGGAACAAGATCAGTTTTGCCATAAGTCGAAGCCGTTGACGAAACCTGTTTGAATGAGGTCGTTAGAATATCGCCTGCCGAAATTGCGGGCAAGTCAGATTATTGTCCGCCGAAAAATTCAGCTACCAGCAAGTCTTACCGGCTCAGTTGTTCACCGCTCTTGTCGCGACGAGCGGGAAATTTATGCAGATGAATGAAGGAAAAAATCTTTCTTGTTGTAAGAATCTCCATAGCAATTGACCAATTACCAGGCTTTGTAGTAGATTGCGCGCGCTAGTGAGTCTTCCTCAATTACCGGCAGATACTTATTTAGTGAAATTTTCGTTTTAGGAAGCGCCTCACATTTGAAGCTGTCGTCAAGGCATCACTAGCAATCAACGCCGTTAAGCATTTTCTGCGGTCAAAATAATTGTTCACAACAAGTTCGATAACCAAAACTATTAAGGAGCAAAGGACAGTTTAGCTTCTGATACCTTTGCAGCGGCCCCGGACGGTCCTCACATTAACTGACACCAGGCTTGGCGAAAATTCTCCCTCATCCGCCAGAATCTGGAGTTTTGTTTTATAGGCGTGTCCTTTGAAAATGTGCCAAGCGGTCACATCGTTCGGGTTGCGACACACAAAATCTAACTTCAAAAAATCAACAATCTCGAAGACGATGCAATCAGTAACGCATCAAGGAAGGATTGTTGCATTATCAAAGATCATCATCTTTCGATTTTGCAATCGGTCATGCTCTTCACCACAACTCAATTTGTTAAGTCTGTATTTAAGTCTGATTGACAGGGTTGCGAAGCCCTGGACAGATGACTTCCGTTCTTTGAAGACCAGAACTTCAAAAATGATCAGCTTCGGTATGGTGAAGATTCTTAACACTCAAAAACCTATCCTGACCCAGGAGGAATTGACATGCGAACCTCGCACAAACGTACACACACACAGCCTCCGGCCTGGCTGGCCAGCGGTTGGTTAAGGCTGCTGGTAGCGGCCCTCTTCCTCGGTGGTTTGGCATTTGTCGTTGTAGTCCGTTCGGGACTCTGGACGGCCAATGCCAACGAGGTGGACGCAGCGCGCGCTCGACTGGAACAAGCACAGGCGGAATATCGTGCCAATCCCAGCGAGCAAAATCGTTCGGCTTTGAACGGCGCCGCCAGCGCTTATAAATCGGTATTGGCGGCGACTCCTGCCGTGCAAGGCGTTGGCGCTCCCATTGTCGGTTCGGCGAATGCTTTCGCCGTTTCCATCAATGCTTCCGAGATGGTTTCCACGCCGTCTCCCAGCGCAGCCGCAGGCAAGCTCGGGCTGAAAAAAGGTTCGGAATTGAACGAAGTCCCGCTTCGCAATGCCGACAAGAACAAGCCGACCTCGTCATCAAATGTTCAAAACAGCCTTCCTCCTGGACAGGCGCTGGTTTCAGCTCCGATTGTCAGCTTTGACGGTCTGAGCGCGAATGACGACCAGTTGACGCTGGGAACCAGATTCGCTCCGCCAGACACTGTGGCCGACGTTGACGACGATCAGATTGTCGAAGCGGTCAACAGTGTTTTCCGCGTCTATAACAAGGCCGGAGCGCCGCAGACGCCGGTGGTCAACTTCAACACCTTCTTTGCTCCGATTGGCGGAGCGGCGGCGGCTTTCAGCGACCCGATCGTGCTTTTCGATCCGCTGGCCGATCGCTGGAACCTGTTGATGTGGAACACCAACAACGCCGATTTCTACTTCGGCATTTCCACCACTAATGACGCTGCGGGGTCATACTTCCTTTACAGATTCACCGTTTATCCAAATCGCATTCCCGATTATCCGCACGTTGGCGTATGGCACGATGGTTATTACGTGACGACCAACAACTTCAACACTGCGGGAACCGCCTTCACGGGCGGCGGTATGCAAATCTTCGAACGCGACAAGATGTTGGCGGGCGATCCGACGGCGGCGTTTGTCGCTTTTGAAGTAGCGACTTCCGGTGGATTGTCTCCGGCTGACGTTGACGGCGTTGCGCCTCCGCCAGCCACTGCGCCAGGGTTCTTCATGGAATTCCGCGCCGATGAATACGGCGATCCTTTCGACGCCATTCGCATCTTCGAAGGTCGTCCGAACTGGAGCAATCCGGCATTGTCAACACTGACTCCATTGCCTGATCTGGCAACGGCGGCTTTTGACCCGCGCTCGGTCGGCGATTTCGTCGGTACACGCGCCGAAGTCGAACAGGCGGCGCCTGCGACAGCGGCTGACGCTTTGCAATCCCTGTCGGGACGCCTGATGCATCGCACGGCTTACCGCACGTTGGCAGGCGGAGTTCAGTCTTTTGTTTTGAACTTCACGGTCAACGTCAGCGGCGTGACGCCCAACAGCGTAACTACTTATCAGGCTGGCGTTCGTTGGATGGAATTGCGTCGCAGTTCTGGCGGCGCTTTCTCAATCGCCAATCAGGCGACATTCGCACCTGAAGCCGGAAACGGCAACGGCGGTCGCGAACATTTCATGGCCAGTATCGCCCAGGACGGACAGGGCAACACCGGTATTGAATACAGCTTGACGAAACGCGCTGCGCCTGCGATCAACACGGGTATGGCTTACACCGGACGTCTGGCTGGCGATGCCGCCAATACATTGCCTCAGGGCGAACAGATTGTTCCGCTGACCAACTCGGTTCAAATTGGCACCGGCAATCGTTGGGGCGATTACAGCAGTTTGAGCGTTGACCCGGCGGACGAATGTACTTTCTGGGGAGCGAACGAATACGTTTCGACCACGCCTCCCGGCGGATTCACTACCTTCAACTGGTCAACGCGTATCTGGAGTTTCAAGGTTGACCCGAACTGCCAAACCGTGCCCAAGGCGACGATTCAGGGAACGGCCACCACGCTGGTTGGCGGAACCCCGATTTCGGCAGTAAATGTCAAAGCAACAGGCGGTCTGTACCGCTCGACCAACGCCAGCGGACAATATTCGATGAGCGTTGCTCCCGGCACTTACACCGTCACCTGCACCAAAGCCGGTTTGACAACCGTCACCGGAAACGTGACGGTTGCCGCCGGTCAGACGGCGACGTTTGATTGCCAGATGGCTGGCACTCCCGTGGTCAGTAATGGCGGATCGTCAGTGGTCAGCGAAAGCTGTGCGACCGATGGACGCTTCGATCCGGGTGAGCAGATCACCATCAATCTGTGCGTGACGAACACCGGCGGCGCTCCGACAACCAACCTGGTTGGCACATTGCAAGCAACCGGTGGAGCCATCAACGTCAGTGGCCCGCAAAATTATGGCGCGGTCGCTCCGAATGGCGTTCCCGTTTGCCGTTCGTTCACATTCACGGTCAATCCCGCTCAGGCTTGCGGCTCGAATGTCGTGCTGACATTGAATCTGCAGGACGGCGCATCCAGCTTCGGACCGTTCACGTACACCTTCGGCAGCGGTTCGCCGGTCATCGGACTGGCAGAAAACTTCGACGGCGTCACGGCTCCGGCTTTGCCTGCGGGCTGGACGGCAACCAACGCTGTTGGAGCCGGCGCGTTGTGGGTGACTTCGGCGACGACGCCTGATTCAGCTCCGAATGCGGCCTTTGTTGACGATCCGGCGACGTTGAGCGACAAACTGCTCACCACGCCTTCGGTCAACTTCACAGGCGCTTCGGCGTTCATTCAATTCCGCAACAACTTCAACCTTGAAAGCGGATTTGACGGCGGCGTGCTTGAAATTTCCGTCAACAACGGAGCTTTCGTTGACGTGACGACGCTGGCCGGAGCAAGCTTCGTATCCGGCGGTTACACCGCGGCAATCAGCACAGGATTCAGCAGTCCGATTGGCGGACGCCAGGCCTGGACTGGCAATTCCGGCGGTTACGTCACAACCCGCGTCAATCTGGGCGGATCGTTGGCCGGTCAATCGGCTCGCTTCCGCTTCCGTATGGCTTCGGACACTACTGTTGCCGGAACAGGCTGGCGAGTGGACAACGTCCAGATCGAAAACGGGTTCACCTGCTGCGCGCAGTTGGCTCGCACTTCGACGCTGGCTGATCCGGCTGCTTGCACCGGACCAGGCAACAATGTTGCGGGAACAGTGACGGCGACAAATCCTGTTGCCTCTTCTGTGACCGGCACGATCACTGTGGCATTGCCTGCCGGATTGGTCGGAACAGACGGTTGCGCGTCGAACTTCGGCACTTGCTCGGTGACTCCGACGGCCATCAATTGGAGCGGAACGATTCCGGGCAATTCGACCCTGACAATCAATTACCTGGCTCAGGTCGGTGACGTGGCCACAAGCGCAAGCTTGTGTATCCAGACAACCGGCAATTTCCCAGGCTCGGGCTTTGCGCCGATCCAGACCTGCATCAGTGTCAACTGTTCGCAGGCCGGACCGGGTGGAATCATTCCGACGCTCACGCCGGAAGGAGCCGCTCCGTCCAGCGATCAGAAACCGGGTTCGATCCTGATTTATCCGGTTTACACTTCAGGCTCAGACCCGATTCGTCAGAACACCCGCATCAGCGTGACCAACATTCACACCTCGCGCAGCGCTTTCCTCCACCTGTATTTCGTGGATGGAAGCACCTGTTCGGTGGCGGATGCGTTCATCTGTCTGACCGCGAATCAGACGACCAGCTTCCTGGCCTCTGACCTCGATCCGGGAACGACGGGTTACATCATGGCGATGGCTGTTGACCGCGACGGTTGTCCGATCAACTTCAACTACCTGATTGGCGACGAGTACGTGAAGTTCGCGTCCGGTCACGCAGGCAGTCTGGGGGCTGAATCGGTTCCGGCGCTGCCGGGCAGCTTCACGGTTTGCACTTCGCAGGCGACCGTGCGCTTCGATGGCGTCAATTATGCGCCGTTGCCGCGAACAGTGGCTTTGGACAACATCCCAAGCCGCGCCGACGGCAATGACACATTGCTGGTGTTGAATCGCATCGGTGGCGATATGCTCACAACTGCGAGCAGGCTCAACAACCTCTTCGGACTGCTTTACGACGATTCCGAAGTTGGCCTGAGCTTCTCCTTGCGGCCCAATGTGTGCCAACTCCTGACCAGACTGGACAATAACTTCCCGCGTACCACGCCGCGCTTCGAGCAATTCGTTCCGGCTGGACGCAGCGCCTGGTTGAAGGTTTCCAGCACTGACGATATGGCCATCGTCGGCGCCGCCTTCAATTTCAATCCCAACGCCAGTGCCAGCACCAACGCCTTCAACGGCGCACACAGCTTGCACAAATTGACGTTGACGAACACGGCGAACGTTATCGTTCCGGTTCTGCCGGTCTCCTGCCAGTAGTCGGTGGCAGAAGCCGTATTCGCGCAGGCGGAATGGAATTTCCCCTTCCGCCTGCGTTCGATAGCTTAATCATTTCAGTTCGCTCGCTTCTGCGGTTTGACGGTGACCGGCAAAAACAAAGACAACTACCCGCTACCGCAGAAGAGCAAGACGAATTCTTAATCACCTAACCGAACTAGATTTGAGTTCAGGAGGAATTAAAGTCATGGGAACCTTACACAAACGCACACACCGACCGCTGGCGCTCGGAGCGCTCTTCCTGTTGCTCGGTGTGGTTGGGTGGCACTTGCCGCAGCTCGGTTCCGCGGTGATGGCTTACTCGAACCATGCATTCAAGACGGCGCGCGCCGCCATCAGCAAAGCGCCTGCCGTCAAGACTGAGACATCAACCCCACAGGCCGCGACATCGGCGATGACGCCGACCGCGCCAATGCAACAAACCCCCGCTCAGCAGAATCTGGCCGCCGCTCAAGCGGCGCTCGATTCTGCCAGAGCCAACGAAAAAGCCGACCCCACAAAGGCAAACGCTCAGAACGTGGATTCCGCTCTCGCCACTTACAATGCGGCGGCGGCGGCTCGCGTGGCTGAAATCAAGAGCATCCTTAATGGCGCAGGCTCATCCGCAGGCAATACAGGGCAGGACAGCGGCAGCAGCAGTTTGCCTGCCAATTACAATGCTCTGGTCGCGGAGTTGAAAACGCTGGGAGGATTGCCGCTACTGAACGCGCCGGCTCCGAACATCACGCCGGAAGTCGAACCAAACAGCACAGCCGGAACGGCTCAGACGCTTAATCTGGCCACTCAGAACGTGACCATCGTTGGCGGCTCGATCACAGCCGCCGATCAGGACTGGTTCAAAATCAACGTCGGAGCGAATTCGCGAGCCTGGCTTTACGTTGATACCGGCGGGACGCAGGTCGGAGGAACAACCCGCGATTCGCAATTGACCCTGTTTCAATCCGACGGCACGACTCAGATCGAATTCGACGATGACGATTACAACGGCAATGGTTGTGATGGAACGAACGAAACCGGTCTCGCTTCGGGAATCGGCGGACGCGTTCTTTCGGCGTCGGGCGATTACCTGATCAAAATTAACGCATTCAACATGACGACCGGGGTCATCAATCCATACAAGTTGTTCGTGGTGGTGACGACTACCGCCCCGGCGGCGGAAACAGAACCGAACAATGATTCGGCAGCGGCCAACACAATCGTCACCGGAGCGCAGAGTGTCGGTTTGCGGTCGGGAACGCTGACGGCTGGCGATCTGGATTTCTATTCGGTCGTGGCGACGGCTGGCAATGTGGTTTACATCAACGCCGATGGCGATCCGGAACGTAACAACACCGGCACTGACCTGGTTGTCGAACTTCGCGACACCAATGGCACGACGATTCTCTTTTCCGGAGATTCTTCGATCACAGGCTCCGCGGCAAATCCGGTTGGCGAAGGCTTCTGCTTCACCATCCCGGCCACCGGAACTTATTTCGTTGTCGTCAGACATTTCAGCGCGACGGGCACTGGCAATTACGACCTGATGGTTGCCGCTGCCAACAGCGACACCGTCGGCGGAGGAGTTTGCCCGCCGAACCCGATCAGTTCGTCGCTGGGCACGGCAGGCGGCAATTTCGCGAAAGTGACAGGTTCAGTCACCCAGCGTTATTTCCGTGATGGTGTCGTTTCTGCTTGCGGAGTGCCACGCACTCAGGCCGCGCCAATTGCCGCGACCAGAACTTACGATGCCTACACCATCCCGGTTGGAGGAGCCGGAACGGTTTGCGTGACGGTTCAATTGACTGTGCTGGAACAGGCGGCTTCAAACTATATGGTGGCTGCTCACCTGAACAGCTTCAACCCGGCAAATCTGACGGCGAACTGGTTGGGCGATCCGGGACTAAGCAGCGGCATTCCACCGCTTTTCCGCTCGTTCACTGTGAACGTTCCGGCTGGCAACAACCTGGTTATTGTCGTCCTGAACACCAATGCGACAGGCGACGGCGGCGCGTATGAACTCAACGTCTTCGGATTGCCGGGTTGCACCACGCCGCCCTGCGGTTTGACGCCGCCGTCGAATATCGTTGTCAGCAATGCCGCCAATCAGTGCGGAGCGACTGTGACCTATCCTGCGCCGGGCACGAGCGGTGTCTGCAATCCTGTAACCTGCACACCGCCTTCCGGATCATTTTTCCCGGTCGGAACGACAACTGTCACTTGCACCAGCACTGGCAATTCCAACGGAAATGTCTCCGTGTCGTTTACTGTGACGGTCAATGATACTCAACCGCCCGCAATCACCTGCCCGCCGAATCAGTTTGTCGGCACGACAGGCTCATCGCAGGTGGTCAATTATCCTGCGCCGACGGTCAGCGATAATTGTCCGGGAATTCAGGCTGCGATTTGTACGCCGCCCTCCGGATCGTCATTCCCGCTTGGCGTGACGACGGTTACCTGTTCAGTCAAGGACGCTGTGAACAACATGGCTTCCTGCAGCTTCCAGGTGACGGTCAACAAACTGACGGTCGGAGCTATCACCGATCCGTTGGCTTGCACAGGCCCCGGCAACGTGCTGAACGGATCGTTCTCCGTAACGAACAACGGCAACGTCGCTCAATCAGTCACGGCCACCGTTGCGCTTACATCGTCAACGACGGCTGGACAGTTGCTGGCTCTGCCTGGAACATGCGTGGCCAGTGTCGGAACTTGCAATGTGGTCAATGCGACGACCATCAGCTACAGCGGAAATCTGACTGCTGGTCAGGTCGCGACCATTTCGTACAAATTGCAGGTCAATGACGTGGCGCCGACCGGAACGGTTTTGACCTCGACTGTCACGGCTTCCTTCAATGGCGGCCCGGCGGTTCAAGGCAGCGCTTCGACCACTGTCACCTGCCAACAAGTCGGCCCCGGCCAGATTCATCCGGCCAGAGCGGAAGTTTCGGATCAGAAAGCCGGCTCAGTGCTGGTCTTCCCGATCTACACTTCGTCTGTCGCTCAAAGCTCGCAGAATTCGCGCATTGCGATAACCAATACACATCCGAACCTGCGCGCCTGGGTGCATCTGTTCTTCGTGGCTGATAACTGCTCGGTGTCGGACGCTTTCCTGTGTTTGACGCCGAACCAGACTTCGACCTTCCTTGCTTCCGACCTTGATCCTGGTACGACGGGTTATCTGGTGGCCATCGCTTCAGACGGAGTGTTCGGCTGCCCGATCAACTTCAATTACCTGATCGGCGACGAGTACGTGAAGTTCTCTTCAGGCCACGCGGCGAATCTGGGCGCCGAATCCATTTCGGCCATTGCCGGATCGGCTTTCTGGGCCAGTTGCAACTCGAACTCGATTTCGGCGACGCTGCAATTCGACGGCATCAGTTACAACATGCTGCCGAACGTGGTGTCTGTTGATAACATCGGCAGCCGCGCGGATGGCAACGACACGCTGGTTGTACTGAACCGCATCAACGGCGATTTACGAACCGGGCCGACGGGACTCGGCAACGTCTTCGGGGTCTTTTACGACGATGCCGAAAACGCGCTGAGCTTCACGCTCAATTCGTCGGCTTGCCAGTTCAGGTTCCGGGTGGATAACTCCACGCCGCGCATCACGCCTCGCTTCGACCAATTTATCGGAGCAGGCCGCAGCGGCTGGATCAAGATGTACCAACGCGACGGACACGCCATACTGGGATCGGCGATCAACTTCAATCCCAACACGGGCGCATCCGCAGGCGCATTTACGGGAGGTCATAACCTGCATCATCTGACCTTGACCAACACTGCGTCCTACATCATCCCGATCTTCCCGCCTAGCTGCTAACCGGTAGCTGGCAACAGCGGAAAGACCGCAAACATAAATTGGGCTGTGAGGCTTTTGCCTCACAGCCCAATTTTCTTTTCAGCTTTCGCGCTTCTTGTGCGTATAATGCCCGCTCTTATCGCCCCGCAGTTTTACCAATCGAAAGCCCCGCCAATCCAGTTCTGAGAAAATCGAATTATGCAGAGATTGCGATTGACCGTATTTGGTGCAACGGCATTTGCAGCATCACTTGTTTTCCTGATTACAACTTTTCTAAATCAGACAAATGCAAATACCAACCTTGTCGTGTGGCAACCGGCTTGCCCTCCGCCGGTCATCAACGGCGTGCTGGGTTCGGGCAGTTCGGATTATCCCGGCGTCAGCGGAACCTTGCTCGGCAGATTGAACCGCAACGGAATTGGCAGCGCGTGCAATGCGCCGAAGACCTGCCAGCTTGCGACCGGTACAGGCGCGCGCGCTTACGACGCTTACACATTCCGCAACAACGGCTCGGCGACGGTTTGCGCGACGGTTACGCTGACAGTGCCGCAACAGGTCGGCGCGAATTACCAGGCCAACACTTACCTTGGCGGTTTCGATCCGAACAATATCTGCGCGAATTATCTGGCCGATCCGGGCGTCAGCAGCGCGACGCTGTCAACGCCGATTGTTTATTCGCACAACGTTCCGGCGGGAGCGACTTTCGTCGTCGTCGTGCAGACGGTCAATCCGGGCGAAATCGGCGGCAACTATCAAATCAAAATCGAAGGCTTGCCGAATTGCGTCAACGTTTGCGCTCTGAATTGTCCCGCCAACGTTTCCGCTGTGACAGCAGGCAATGCCGTCAACATCAATTATCCTTTGCCGACGACGGTTGGAAGTTGTCAGAACATATCGGCGGTCACATGCTCTCCGCCTTCCGGATCGGCTTTCGCAATCGGGACTACGCCGGTCAGTTGCTCGGCGCGCGATTCGGCCAACAACACGATCAGTTGCGGATTCAATGTTTCGGTCAGCAAAGTGGCGGCTTCAATTGCCGAAATGCCCGGCTGTGTCGGTTCCGGCGGTGTCATCACGGCCAGTTTCAGCGTGACGAACAATTCCGGCGGCTCTCAATCGGTCAGCGCGACGGCTAATCTACCGCCGCAATTGCTGGCGCTCAGCGGGCGTTGTTCTTCCAGCGCGGGTAACTGCGTTGTCGCCGGAGCAGCGACAGTCAACTTCACCGGCACGTTAGCAGCCGGACAAACCGTGACGGTCAATTACCTGGCTCAGTTGGCCGACGGCGTTGCCAAAGGCGCTCAGCTCTGCGTCAACACATCAATTTCTCTGGGAGCCGGACAACCGGCGATGTTGCAATCCTGCGTGACAGTCAGTTGCGATCCGGCGGGTGAAGGCCTGCCATTGCCAACCGCATTATCAGGCGATGCCAGTCGGCCCGGTTCGATATTGATCTTTCCGATCGTCACTTCGTCGGCGACCAGCGGGCAAAGCCAGAACACGCGCATCAGCCTGACCAATGTTGATCCTTCGCGAACAATCAACTTGCATCTGTTTTTCATTGATTCCTTGACCTGCCAGGTCAGCGATATGTATTTGTGCCTGACTGCGAATCAAACGACCGGTTTTCTGGCTTCGGATATTGATCCGGGCACGACAGGTTTTCTGGTTGTCGTCGCCGTAGACGAACAAGGATGCCCGATCAATTTCAATCAATTGATCGGCGACGAATACGTGAAATTCTCTTCGGGGCACGCGGCCAATCTGGGCGCGGAATCAATTCCGGCCATCGCCGGTGGATTGTTGCGCTGTCCGGGCGAATCGCCTGAAACGACGCTGCGATTCGACGGCCTCAGTTATGCGCCATTGCCGCGAGTCGTCGCGACCAGCAATTTCTCCAGCCGGAGCGATGGGAACGAAACCTTACTGATCCTGAACAGGATTGGCGGCAATCTGGTCAGCGGCGGAACGACGACCAGCGCCATGACTTCGCTGGTTTACGACGACGTGGAAAATGCCTACAGCTTCACATTCAATTTGACCTGCCAATATCGCGGCAGCGTCTGGGTCAGCACTCGCGCTCAACCGCGCTTTGAAACAGTCATTCCATCAGGGCGCAGCGGTTGGGCCAGGTATTACAACGACAACCTGGATGAAGCCTTTCTTGGCGCGACCATCAATTTCAATCGTAACCTCAACTCGCAAACCGGAGCGTTTAACGCCGGACACAGTTTGCACAAAGTCAGTTACACAACATCTGCCGCGTACACTATCCCGGTTTTTCCGCCGAGTTGTTAGGGATGGTGTTCATTCAGACAAACCAAACCACAGATGAGCACAGATCAACGCGGATAAACACAGATCATTTTTTTGCAGTTTATCTGAAGCCTGTGCGCATTGGATTTGAATGAAATCGGCAGTTTCACGCAAAGCCGCCAAGAAGGTAAAAAGGGGAAAGATAGCCAGCAGGTCTTTGCTTGCCTTATTTCCTTTGCGTCTTCGCGGCTTTGCGTGAGTCTTAATTCGCCCAGGCTTCAGTTCATCTGTGTTCATCCGTGTGAATCAGTGTTTATCTGTGGTTACTTTCTTGGCTGGCTTGATTCAGGTTTGGTAAACGTGAACGTTGGAATCGTCGGCGATTTCGTCGCGCAACTGTTCAACGGTTTTGCCCAAAATCGGATGAACCAGATTCGGCGCGATTTCAGCCAAAGGGACAAGCACGAATTTTCGCAGGTGTATTCGCGGATGCGGCAGAATCAATTGGACTCCGGCAAAGTCTCCGTTGAGGACGTTATCTTCCAGAAGCAACAGATCAATGTCTATTGTGCGAGCGCCGCGCGGAACTATTCGCTCGCGGCCAAGTTGCTTTTCGATTTCCAGACAATATTTCAGCAACGAGAATGGCTCCAATCGCTGAGCGGTGACGGCTATGACCTGGTTCAAAAACTTCGGCTGATCCAGAAAATCAACCGGATCGGTTTCGTAAACGGAAGATTCGGCGACTATTTTCAATCCGCCGTTGCTGAGCGCGAAAATAGCGCGTTGCAAATTGGCTTCGCGGTCGCCCAGGTTCGAACCTAATCCAAGATAAGCGATCTGACTCATTGACCTAAATCACGAAATAGGGAAGTATCGAAAGTTAATCGGTATCTTCATCAAGAGAGCTTCAGCATTTAGCACTTATGAAACAGAGTCAAGAGAGACAGCAACGACGAAAAGATGAGGCGGTCGTTTCCGCCAAAGGCGCTCAGCGCGCGCGCGACGGTCATTTGTGGATTTACCGCAGCGATGTCATCGCGCGTCCCCAAGTTGACAGCGGTGCGATTGTTCGCGTGATTGACAATCGCGGGCGGTTTATCGGTTGGGCGCATTACGGAGCGGAATCGGAAATCACGCTGCGATTGATTACAAAGGAAGACGTCGAACCCGACAGTGAATTTTGGCGGCGACGATTGCTGGCGGCGGCTGAATGGCGACGCCGAGTTGTTGATGACACAGACGCATTTCGTCTGGTTCACGCCGAAGGAGATTATCTGCCCGGTTTGATCATTGACCGTTACGGCGATTGTTTCGTGTTGCAAACCCTGACGCGCGGGATGGACGCATTGAAGACGATGTGGGTCGAACTGTTGGTTGAAGAATTTCAGCCGCGTTTGATCGTCGAACGAAACGACGCAAAAGTTCGCCAGCTTGAAGGCTTGCCGATGATCAATTCGGCGCTTTACCGGCAACCGCCTGAAGGCGGAACTACGAACGAACTGGCCGAAAGCGAAACTGCGAACGAACTATTCGCCATCACCGAAAACGGCATCAACTTTCAGGTTGATTTGTTGGAAGGTCAGAAAACCGGCGCCTTTCTGGATCAGCGAGAAAACCGCGCCGCGGCGGCGAATTACGCCAACGGACGCGGGTTAGACTGTTTCAGCTTTCAGGGTTCGTTCGCTCTGCACTTGGCCAGCGATTGCGACACAGTTATGGCGATTGACATTTCCGAGCCAGCCATCGAACGCGCGCGTCGCAACGCCGAACTCAACGGCATTGCCAACATCGAATTCATCGCCGCGAACGTTTTTGACAAGCTTCGCGATTACGACGACGCCGGAGAACGATTCGACACCATCGTGCTTGATCCTCCGGCCTTCGCCAAAAATCGCGGCGCGGTGGAATCGGCTTTGCGGGGTTACAAGGAAATCAATCTGCGCGCTTTGCGAATTCTGAATCCCGGTGGCGTGCTGGTCACTTGCTCGTGTTCTTATCACGTCAGAGAAGAACTCTTTCTGGAAATGTTGATGGAAGCCGCGCGCGATGCAGGACGGACGGTTCAGATCATCGAAAAGCGAACTCAAAGCCGCGACCATCCGATTCTGCTGACAGTTCCTGAAACGTATTATCTGAAGTGCGTGGTGTTGAGAGTGATGGGATGAAACATGGCTTTTAAGAAAAGGAAATCTCAAGCGAAACCGCAAAGACGCCAAGCGGAAAAGAAAAGCTGGATAGTCATTTTTTACAGGAGTGTTCCTCTGTTCACCTGCTTTAGCCTTTGCGATCTGGCGGCTTTGCGTGAGGCTCAAATTTCATGATGTAGAAGGTGATAGAGATATTCGCCGTCAATCAAATGAAGGCGACGTTGTCTGGTGATTGCCTGCCAACGTCTTCAAGCCTGTGATCAGACCTTTTTCAATATCATCAGCGGAAAGAATCTCGGCGGTTATCGAAGCCAGCTTCAATCCTTGTTGCCAACCAATGACAGTCGCTCCGCCGCCGGTCAGCAGCACGCGATTGCCCGATTCGATCAAACCGCGCTCCAGCAGCGCATCAAGATCGGAAGCGATGTAAGCGCCGATCAGGTAAGACATTCTTTGTTCGGGCGTGCCGTGTCCGCCAAGCTCGAACAGGCGAACGCAGAACAGCGCGCGCGCCAATCCTGACCGGCGTTGTTCGTTCATTCCCGCCTTGCACCAATCGGGGTCAAACTCTTCGGGTTTACCGGTTGGAACGGCGCTGGCCAAAATCGTAGTCGTTTGAGTGGCGTGAATCATTTCGCCCGACAGAGAAGTCAGGCTGGCGGCGATTCTTCCTTCGGCATCAATGCTAATCGCTTTCCAGTGCGAACCCAGATTCAGAATTGTCGCTGGCGGTTGAACACGACCGGACGCCAGCAAACCAATGCACAAAGTTTCTTCGCCGCGCATCACGTCGGTTTGATTGACGGTTTCAAAATCCGTTTTCGTCCCGCCGGTTCTGATTCCGGGCACGAACAGGAAAGGCAGTTCGCAAATGTCAGGGAAATAGAATTGTTTGATTTCTGATGAAAGCTCGGTTGCTCCGACCGGAGCTATCAAATGCGGAACTTCGGCCAGTCCGAGTGGCGAGGTGATCATTCCTGCTGCAACGACGCAAGCCGGAGAAAATTTGCCGCCGTTTTCCCGCTGAATGTCGGCAATCAATTCGCGCAATGCCGCGCGAATTTTGTTCGATGAACCTTCGCGCGCGGTGTCGCGAACGCCAGCTTCGGTTTGCCGCCGCGCCATAACTTCGTCGCCTTTCACCAACCATACGCGCGTGTTGGTCGTTCCCATATCAACGCAAATCGCGCAAAAAGTTTTTTGATCGTTGTGACTCATTCTATAGACCTCAAGAAAAAATTTTCCGCCCACGAAGCCACACGAAGAAGCACGAAGGGAGGCAAAACGGTAAATTTTCTTCATGTTCCTTCAAGTTTCTTCGTGGGAAACCTTAACCCTACTCGCCATAACTGGCACAAGTGTCTGCTTGCTGAAGCCAGGCATTCTAGCGAAGAGCAAACTCCGTCATTTTCTTCGTGTATTCTTGGTGTGGCTTCGTGGGAAGACATTTTCTTGAAAGCTATGTGTCTTCAATCTCGATTGACTGCTTTGACGAATGCCGTCGCTCTTTCGCGCAAACGTTCCAATCCGCCAGCGGTTTTGACATCCGCGCTGACCAGTTCTGAACCGACGCCCAAAGCCCACGCTCCTGCCTTCAAATAATCCTGCGCGCTTTCGGGCGTCACGCCTCCGGTCGGAACGATTCTGATTTTGCCAAGCGGAGCCATCACAGCTTTGACATAAGCCGGGCCGAGCGTATTCGCCGGAAAGATTTTGATTGCGTCGGCTCCGGCGTCCAATGCTTCGACGATCTCCGATGGAGTGAAACAGCCGGGCAGTGAAACCAGGCCTTCGCGCTTCGTCGTTTCGATGACGGTGACGTTTCGATTGGGCGAAACGATGAATTGCGCCCCGGCTTTGGCCGCAAGTTCGACTTCCGCCGGACGAAGCGCTGTTCCCGCTCCAACGGTCATCTGCGAAGCGAACTTCATCGCCAGACGATTGATCGAACCAATCGCATCGGGCGAATTCATTGTGATTTCGACAGCGGTGATCCCGGCTTCGGACAGAGCTGCGGCAATTTCTTCGATCATTGCGCCGTAATCGCCGCGAATAATCGCAACGATTTTTCCGGCTTCGATTTGTTCGATCGCTTTGTTCATCTTCGTTGATTGAGAAATCTGCATTTTGAAATCTCACGCAAAGTCGCGAAGGCGCAAAGACAAGAGGGGCGAAAAGACAATCAAAGTATTATTCTTTATCTCCTTGGCGACTTTGCGGCTTGGCGCGAATCTTTAACTCCTTCAAGTTTAATTTGCTTGGACTTCGGTTGATTCAGTCGGTGTTCAATGCGGCCAGCACGCGCGAATGCAGTGTCGGCGCGTAATCCAACTGTTCGGGTTTCATCAGCACGCTGCGGAAAACGGTCATCATCGGCGCATCCCAGATCAATTCCTGATGTCCGGCCAGCAGGTTCGGTTTGGCGTTGAACTTGGCCAGATAGACGGGATGCGACGGATCGTTCATCAGCGATTCAAACACGCGATGCGTCAGCGCGCTGATGAACGAAGCTTTCAATCCGGCAGTCGCAGCGTAAAAGTTGATGATGTCCAGTTGCGGCGGCAGAACCAGTCGAAGCCGGTCGCTTTCTTCGATCAGCTTCGACCAGCGCTGAGCCGCCGCGCGCGTCTTTTGCAAGATCGCTCCCAAACCGGTTTCAGCTTCGAGCGGGAAGCATTTCAACGTCACCCACAACGCCGCCGCCGCCGCTCCAGCGCGAGAACATTCCAAACTGATTTCTCCCAAATGCAATTCGTTCGACGTGAAGTAAGTGTACGGCGAATCGTGTTTGTAAAAACGC
>CAYRQB010000015.1:0-37693 GCA_964426025.1 uncultured Heliomicrobium sp. | reverse complement strand
AATCAGCGGCGCGCGGCCAAGCGTGTAATGCAAATGTCCGGCTTGCGCCCGGCGGTTGGCCAAAAAGTCCGCCGCGTGCGAAGCAGCTTTGTTCGTCGCCCATTCGGGCACATAAGGCGCTTTCAGATGCAGATCAACTTTGCCGGTGATGCGGTGGTATTTGATGCCGACGTTGCGACGCACTCCGTCGTCGTGCAAATAAGGTTTGATGTAATCGTAATTTTCGGCGTCATAACCCAGATCGCGATAAAACTCACGGTAATCCGGATCGCCCGGATAACCTATGTCGGAACTCCAAACCTGTTCGCTGGTTTCTGTGTCGCGGGCGAAAACCGCCACGCCTTCGGGCGTGATGACCGGCGCGTAAATTCCACGTCGTGGTCGCGGAGTGCCGTACAAAATCGCATGAGCGTCGGCGATGAAGAATTTGATTCCGGCTTCGTTCAGATAACGGTCGTCGCCGGGATTGAAAGCGCATTCCGCCAGCCAGATTCCGCGCGGAGGCCGTCCGAAATGTTTGATGTAATTTTCGCGAGCGATTTGAATCTGAGCGCGTTTGACGGTTTCGTTCGACATCAACGGCAGATAACCGTGCGTCGCGCAGCAGGTGATGATTTCCAGAAAGCCTTCGTCCTGAAGTTCGCGGAATCCGCGCACGATGTTGCGCTGGTAAACGTTTTCGAACACATCGCGGCATTCGTTGAAATGGCGCAGGTACATTTGCGCCGCGGCGTGAAAATGCTGAGCTTCCCTGCTCGTCCGTTCGACTTCCTTTGCCGACAGTTCGCACAACTTGTTCAGGTGATGAACGTAACGATCCTGCAACAACGGATCGCTGAGCATTTCGCACAGCGGCGGAGTCATGGACATCGTCAACCGGAACTTCACGCCTTCGTCGCGCAGATGTTTGAACGCCATCAACAGCGGAATGTAGGTTTCGCTGATCGCTTCGTACAACCAGTCTTCTTCCAGAAAATCCGGGTATTCGGGGTGACGCACGAAAGGCAAGTGCGCATGCAGAACCAGGCTTAAATATCCGTTGGGCATAATTTTGTTTACGGACGATTGTCGCGATGCCACGGCTTTTTGCCGCGTAATATGTTAGCGAAACTTCGTGTCGGATTCAGAAAGCTGCGAAACAAGGCGAAAGTCGCGCGATTCGGCATGTAAGCTTCAAAACGTTGGATCAAGTGTTTGTCCAACAAATCTTCGCCGACCATCCAACCAGTCCCGGCAATTGGAGTGACAACGATGTCAACATAAGCCATAGGGTGTTTCCGGTTGCCATACGGACGAATGCCTATGTTGCCCAGACTGGCTTCGCTGATCAATCCAAGTTCGAATTGCGTGCTGTAAGCGAAGCTCCAGGCTGTGGCCTTCAACCGGCTGACCCAATAACTTTTCTTCAAACTGACTTCTTCATTGGTTCCGCGCGGGTCGTTCTGCACCTGAATAAAGCCCGCAACCGATCCCATCATCGGATGGCCGATATAATTGACGATGAACGGATCGCCGTCGTCCCAACCGCGCAGGCTTTTGAGCGCCTTCAGGTAATCCTTGAAAAACGGCCCTTTCAAATCGGCGCGAGTCCCTTCTTCCGTCGCCAGACGGAAAGCGTGTTGAATGCCCAGAAAAATCGCCGATTGTTTCATCGCCCCGTCCCAATTGAACTGCCGGTTTTTTCTCCAGCGTTCATCATCGGGTTGGCGATACATCGGGTCTTGAGCCGTTACTTCTGGGGCGGCAGATTCGATTTTGACTTTGTCTTGTCTGTCGCCTTTCAATTCGCTATCGGACAATGCCAGCGAGAAATGGTTCTTCCTCAATTCTTCAGCCAGAGCATTATCCAGATTGATAATGCCGCCTTCGACGCGTGAAACAGCGGGTTCAGAGACGATGTCCATTGCCATCTGATAAGCAATCACTCTTTCAATAGCCAATGGCAAAGTCGTCTGAGCTTGCGCCTCCCACGTCGAATTAAGCGAAACAGCCAAAATCGCAAATGCTAAAAACAGGACTCGTAAAGTCAGTCGAGCAAACAATCTTCTATTGATTCGTTTCATACAAACAACGTAAAGCAATATAGAAGGAATTTTTCACGTCAACCAGGTTTCGGTAACGCGCGCAGTGTAGGGAGGTTTTTCACTGCTAACTTTCAGCGTCTGTGAGCTTACACGCGCGGTTTTGTTCGGGTCAAGCCGGCCACAAGCTCACAAATTTAGGCTTGGCAGCCATGGTCCTTTGCCCGGCGCTTGCAGATCGTCACCTGGCTTGCCGCTGTCCGAAACGGGTTGTCTTGGCGCATTGTCGGAAGACGATGCTGCGCTCAATTCCGAAGCCGCCTGCCCCAACTGTTCGGCCAGATAAAGAGTGATCGGTTTATCAATCTGCAATTCAATCCCGCGCCCGTCTTCGTCTAGTTCGGCCAGAATAGCGCGGCGCAACAGTTCGGGCAGATAACGCAGCAGAAGCATATAGCCCAATTCGCCGTCTCCCATTTTCGCAATCGTTTCCAGGAATTCGCGGACGACAACAGCCAATTCTTCCTGGCTCAATCGTTCCCACCATCGCTCGAATTCGCGCCCGGTCTGAATGTCCGCAATTACATAAATCAGACGGCGAAACGACGCGGGCAGAGATTCCCAAACCGCATTGCGCGCACCGGCTGGCGCTCCATCAGCGCCCGGCAGCAAATCTTCAATCGTGAAAGCGCGTTCGGTCACCAGATGGCTGTCGCGCAAAACGCGCAGGTAATCATCCGCCGCAATGAAATATTCTTCTTCGGGCGCAACCTGATCCGATGGGCCTCCGCGCGGAGTTTGCGTTGATTGCGAGCTTAACAATTTGACGTATCCGTGAATCGCCGAATGCAAACCGAGTTCGACGCGATAACGACGGTCGGGGAAAACGCTGAACCAGTATTCGCGTGCGTAAGCGGCATCGAAGAAAACCGAAATGTTGTTGGTTTCATCAATCAACTTCAGCACGGTGTGGAAATTGCCGACTGCTCCTTCGGGAAAAATCTTCCGCAATCGGTCGAAGGGGTTTTCCTTCAAATGCCAATAAACGAAAAGTCGAAACGGGTCCTGACACATCGCCTGCATCATGTCGAAATCGTAATGCGCTGGAATCGGCAATCCAGTGTCAACGATTGGCTCGGCGGGAATTTCCTCCGTCGTCGCTTCCTCAACAAGCTCTTCTGTTTGGGTTTGGCCGGGAACTTCTTCCAGCAAATTGATCGGCGGCGGAGTGACAACATCAGGCACAACCAGCGGAGCGAACGGGTTTCGCTCAACCAATGGAACCAGCGATGATAGATCAAAGAAGAACGGCACGGGTGGCTTCTCCGGTAAAGTTTTGGTTTTCGGTTTTGAGTTTAACGATTGTCGTAAACGCTTCGCGCCTTAGATGATGGATTCAGGTTGAAGGGTATTGGCAGGTCAGAGGCTTGTCAAGGTGTCGTCTTTGGAACGGCGAAGGCGCAGTCGCTGACCGGTTTGCGACTGCGCCTTGTCGTTCCGACATTCGATCAGAAGTTGAGCTTCGCCGCGAACTGCAATATTCGCGGGGCGAATGTCGAGGTTATGCGACCAAAGGTCGTGCTGTTGATGTTTTGCGTCTGGCCGACGTTGAAGTTCGTCTTGTTCAGCAAATTGAATGCTTCAAAGCGGAACTCGAAATTCACGCGTTCGGTAATGCCAGTGCGTTTGATGATGCCTGCGTCGAAATCGAAACGGCCAGGTCCGCTGACCGGGGTCAATTGCAAAGTTCCCAGCGTGCCCGACGCGGGGTTTTGGAATAACTGCGTGTTGGCTCGACCATCAGCGCCGATCAGGCTCGGATCGAAAAGTATCGGACGACCTTGAGCGTCCCTGAACAATCCGGTTTTGCCTTGCAGTTCGCTGACTGAAATCGTGGTGTTGACGGCGTTCTTGGCTGAACGACCGGTGCGATTCAGCGTGCCGCGAGCCGACACAATCGAAATCGGTTCGCCGCTTTGCCAGCGAATGATCGGGTTGAAGCTCCAACCGCCGATGATCTTGCCCATCACTCCTCGTTCGTTGAAGAAGCGTTTGCCGGGGCCGAACGGAAGTTCGATGACGCCGTTGGCTTTGAAAACGTGCGTGATGTCGTCGGCAATGCGCTGTTTTTCAATGGCATTGGTCGAACCCAGATCGAGCAGCGCGGAGAAATTTGTCTGCCCGCCTTCGAAATCGCTGAAAGATTTGCCGTATGTGTAATTGGCCTGGAAATACAGGCCGTTGCGGAACCGGCGGCGGATTTCAGTTTGCAAGGCGTGGTAATCGGAATAAGAACCGTTGCCGACGTAATCAGCAACGTATGTATTCGGATTTGCGCGCAGGAAGAATTCCGGTCCCAATTGCGAACCGAACACGCCCGGTTCTAAAAACAGATCGCGATTGATCACGTAAATGGCTGCCAGTTGGCCGATTTCGCCAGTGGCAATCAGATTGCGAATCGTCGCATTGCCCAACAAACCGCCCAGTCCTAGTTTCGGAAAAACCTGCAAGGTTTCGCCGACACCTGGATTTCCGTTGGCCGCCAGATTGCGTTCGGCGCGTTGGAAATCCGCCAGGAAACCGTTGTCGAAAATGCGCACCTGGTTGACGTCAATGGCGCGGGTCAGTTTGACGCCGCGATTGCCGACGTAACGAGCTTCAAAAACTGTGTCTTTGAAAAGCTCGCGTTCGACGCTCAGGTTCCATTGCTGAACGTAAGGCGTCTTGTAATCGGGATCAATCGTGAACAAGGCCGTTTGCGTGTCAATTGCCAGGTTGTCGCGAATCTGACGAGGCACTTTGAAAGCAGGAATCGGCACGGGCACGATTCCGCCGCCGCTGACCGTGCCTGATGTGTTGACAACCGTCGCGTCCGCCTGCAGCCCGTCGTTGCCACGCACGGCGGCATTCAACACCGTACTGATGTTGTTATCAACGACGTATGAAATGCCGTAACCGGCGCGAATCGAAGTCTTGCCGTTGCCGAACGGATCCCACGCCAGGCTGACGCTCGGCGCGAAGTTGTTGTAATCCTCGTTGAAGAACGGACGGCCTGTTCCCGAACCGGCGAAATCCAGCACGGCATTCGGATCGAACAAAGCGTTCAAACCTTTTTCGCGCGGCAACAACGCCAGCCCCTGTTTTTCGGTCGGAACCGAAATGTATTCCCAGCGCAGACCCAGATTCAACGACAGGTTTCGTCTCATTCGCCACGTGTCGCCCGCGTAAAGTCCGACGGTGTTGTATTGGAACATCTGTCTTTCCGCCGCGCCCGGAACAAAGCCTGACGTGCGGCTGTTTGAAAAGAAACTCTGATCAATCTGAGCTATCGGCGCGGCCAGAATCGAAAGGAAGCTTCCGGCGCGGTTGAAATCATTCGCCGAAATGCCGCCGGGGAATTGGCTGGTCGCCAACGGATTCTGATTCCCGGATGTATTGAAACCGATGGTGTACAACGGAATAGTGCCACCGGCATTAAACGGTTCAATGTAAACCCGGCGATAATTTCCTCCGAAACGAATTTGGTGCGAACCGACAAGCCAATTGGCGTTGTCAATCACTTCGTAATTGTCCGCTTTGCGTCCCTGCGGCAGGAAGTTGTCAACGGGGTCTGTGATGATCGGGAACGTCAGCCTGAAACCGTCGGCAAAGGGTTCGTTGGTGAAGAAGCTGACGTCGTAGTTGTTGAAACCATAACGCAGTTCGTTGTTCAGCGTGTTGGTCGGCGTCCAGTTCCAGGCAAACGAACCGCGCGGACGTTTCGACGATTGCCCGTCGCCCGGTCGTCCGGGGAAAGGTTCGCCGCCACTGTTTGGAAACTCGAAAGTGAAACGGCTGAAAATCGCTTCGAAGCGATGGCGCGCTGTCGCGTCGTAATCAATCCGAAATCCCCACAGATCGCTGGTTGAACCTGTCGGGGAGTTGAACCGGAATCCGGCGGTGTTCGCCAACGCGGGATTGCTGGTGATGTCGGCGGTTGTCAGATCGTTCGGCAACGGAGTTGTGCCGATGATGCTGGCGACTTTCGGATCGGCAGCCCGACCGCTCAGACTCAACAGGTTGACGGTCTGCAATTGTCCGTTGTCCGAGCGGCGATAAGTGAATAATCCCTGTCGGGCGTTGCCGGTCAATACCGTGCGCAGCACGCTGGTGTCGGTGGCGATGCGCGTTCCTTCGTAATAACCGTAAAAGAACAGCTTGTCGCTGTCGAAACCGGCGGGGCCGAAAATGCTTTTCGGCAACTTGATGGGGCCGCCCAAACCGAATCCGAACTGGTTCTGGATCAGCTTCTCTTTTTCAACCTTCGCGGCGTTGTTGAAAAACGAATTGGCGTCGAGCGCGTCGTTGCGATGAAATTCAAAAACGCTGCCGTGGTATTCGGTCGAACCGCGCGGCGTCGCCAGTTTGACCTGAGCCACGCCCAGACCATCGCTCGGTCCGCCGTTCTGAGTCGTCAAAGTGAATTCGGCGACGCTGACAACGCTCGGCGCGGCAACGCCGAAGAAGCTGTCCGTGCGGATGAAGTTGTCATTGATGTTGATTCCGTCCCAAGTCAGATTGGTGAACGTTCCGCGCGTGCCATTGACCGTGGCGGTGCGATTGCTGCCGCTGGTGTTGACTCCGGCTTGCAGACCGGCCAGCGTCAACGGATTGCGCCCATTCAATGGCAGGTCGTTGATTTGCCTTTCCAGCACCGTCGTTTGCAACGTGGCGTTTTCGGTGTTGACGACGGCCTGAGCTTCAGAGGCAGTTGTGGTAATCACTTCGGCAATCTGTCCGGTTTGTAATTCAAAAGTGACTGTTGCAGGAGTTCCGACGTTGACCGTCACTCCAGTGACTTCGCCCTTTTTGAATCCATTCTGTTCGGCGGTCAGTCTGTATTCGCCAGCGCGAACGTCCGGAAAAACAAACGTCCCTTGGTCGTTGGTCGTCGCTGTCACTTCACGTTGTGTCGCCACATCAATCAACGTCACTTTGGCTCCGGCGATGACCGCGCCAGCCTGATCTTTAACCGTCCCGCTGACGGTTGAGTTAAATGATTGCGCCAAAGCGCTCGTCCCGCTCACGACGCAAACGAACGTAATGAGCATGAAGGCAATGGCTGTGTAACTTTGCTTTCTCGGCTTATCCATTCTGAAACCCTCCTTAATCGCTTCGGCTAAAACAGAAGCGATGGATTCCGCCCAAATGAATTCAGGCAATTAGTAATTACTTCCATTTGTTTGACATCAATGACGTTTGTTGATTGCAGCGACTGAATATGTTTCCAAAACCACTGGTCGCCACACACAACAGTTTTGGCGCAATCACCGTTCCATTACGAAAGACTTTAATTTGTTACTGCGATTCAAGGATTTACTGATTGGCTTCAGGCAGGTTGTGTTGAACGAAGTTTGGGAAAATCGAATAGCGATTTGATTTTTTAGATAAGCGAGATAACGCATTCAGACTGAACAGCGAAATAGGCGCTCATTTTCCTGCTACATTGAATTCATCCAAAAAAGCTTGCCGATGAGATTTGAATATCAGCGATATTGGCTGAACATAAATCAATAATTCTGTCAGTCGTAAAAATCTGTTTCCAAAATTTCTGCCGCTTCTTCAAGTTCATCGGCGTCAAAAGAAAAAAGAGGCTCGACGATATTAATTACCGCCAAGCCTCAATCGTTGTTGCTTTACACCACAGGCTAGAACGTCAGCTTCATCAGATAACGAACCACGCGTCCGCCGCCGTCGCCGAATTGCGGTTGCAGGAAGCGACCGGCAGGCGAAGTGAAGACAGTCGCCGTCGGTCCGGTTCCGGTTGGCGAGAACGGGCTGATGCTGCCGGTTCCGTACTGCGGATGATTGAAGACGTTGAAAAATTCAGCGCGGAATTGCAATCCCACGTTTTCGCTGACGCGGAATTTTTTCTGCACGTTGAAATCGAAGTTGTTGATGCCTTTGGTTCGCTCGGTGTTGCGTCCGAGCGTTCCGGTGCGGCCAATGCCCGCCGCCAGTCCGATGTAACGAGCAGTCGCCGGATCAATCGGAGCATTGTTCGCGTCAGGATTGACGTAACCGGTCGGGCTGGTCGAACTTGGAACTGCTCGAACGCCTGCCTGTCCGGCGGGATTGAAATCAGGGCGGTCGTTGTTGCCCGCAAATCCGTTTGAATCCTGACCGTTGCCAATCGTGAACGGCACGCCGCTTTCAAAAGTCGTGATGCCCGAAAGCTGCCATCCGCCGATGATCTGTCCCAGCGCGCCGCGTTGGTCGCGCATAAACGGCAAATCATAAACATAGGTGAAAACCCCGCGATGAGTTCGATCAAACAGCGAAACCGCGCGTTCGTTGCGTTCGCCGCCCAGAACGTGCGGAATGATCGCCAACGAGGAATTGACCAGACCTGCGGAAGCGAAAATCTCGCTGCCGTTGTCAATCAGCTTCGAGTAAGTGTAGGAGCCGGTCAGCGCCAATCCTTTTGAGAAACGGCGAGACAGAGACAATTGACCGGCGTGATAAGACGACGATCCGCTGTTGGAGCGAATGGTTCGAGCGCCCTGCAAGGCGTCAATTCGTCCCGAACGAGTTCCGGTATAACCTGTGGGAACGACTTGCAGGCTGGCCGGGACCAGCGGATTGCGGTCTTCGTTCAGATAAAGCTTCGTGCCTTTCGATCCGACATATGAAACGTCCATCATCAGCAAACCCGGAAGCTCGCGTTGAATGCCCAGCGACCATCGCTGGTAGTAGGGGTTGACCAGATTCGGATCAACCAGAGTTTGCGTGTCAAACGGCGACAACGGACGTGCCTGCGTCGGCAACAGCACGGACAAAGCGGTAAGCCCGCGATTCGTGCCTGTGGTTGTCGGCGCAATGTTTTGCGTCGCCACGACATTTGGCGAAGACGAGGCCGCATTCGACGCGATGTTGTTGAAGAACGAATCGTAACCGATCTGATAACCGGTGCGGATGACGCTCTTGCGGTCGCCGAACAGGAAACCCATCGCGCCGCTCTTGAACGACGGCGAATATGCGATGCCGATGGTCGGCGCCCAATTGTTGTTGTCTGCCGCAGCCTTGCTGGGTTGTGTGTAAGGACCTTGCAAAGTCACCGGATCAACATTGAACAAACCTGTGAACGCCGCCGTGCGAATTGAATTGACCGGGTTGCCGAAATTTTCGTAACGCACGCCAAGCGTCAACGTCAGCGCTTCGTTCATGCGCCAGCGATCCTGGAAGAAGTAAGCCTGACGGAAAAGCTCCGGGTAATAACGCGGGCTGCCGAAATCGCGATTGGCCGATCCGCCCGAACCCGAAAAATCGTCAAGGTAATTGGCCAGTCCGGTGAAACCGCCCCCGGCGTTGTAAATCAACGATCCGCGTTCGTTGATCGGCGCGAATTGCCGCGAACGTTGTTCCAGCAAATCGAATCCGCCGCGGAAAGTGTGATTGCCTTTAACGTAAGTCGTCGTGTTTTGTATGACGTAGTTATTGGCGATACGCCCTTGCGGCAAATTGGTTTGGATGCCGATGTTGTAATTGGAGCCGGTCACGTTGCTCAACCCGGCAATTGTGATGTTCGGCAAAGTCAGTCCAAGATCGTTTGGCGGATTGAGCGGAAACGACAAGGCAATGCGGTTGTAAGACAGCCGCAGTTCGTTGGTCATGCTCGGCGTCAGAACATGCGTTTCGCTAATCAGAAAGTTCTGGAAACGATTGGCCTGGCTGGTTGTGAAATCGGGCAGACCAAGCGTCGCGCCTCCGATCGGAGCATTCTGATCGGCGTAAAGATAACGAGCGGAAAGCTGCGACTTCTCGCTCAGCTTGTGATCAATGCGAGCCTGAATCTGCGGTTCGACGAAACTTTGCCCAAATGAAGTGGTGGCAGTTCCGACTTCGACCGAAGGACGGCCATTGCCCAGCGCAATCATTGACGGATTCGCCACGCCGATGGCCGCTCTGGTGACGTTCAGCAACGTGTCAAGACGAGGGTTGACGCCTACAGCAGCCAACGAGCGCAAAGTCTGTCGTCCGGCTTCTGTCGGAGTCAGCACGCTGGCAGTGGTATTCGACGCTTGACGTTGATTCTGGTAGGAGAAGAAAAAGAAAGTGCGATCTTTGCCGTCGTAAAACGATGAACCGCCAATTCCAAAGCGCGGCAATTTGACCGGGCCGCCGAAGGTTCCGGCGAAAACGTGTTCAGTGCCGTAAGGCGGATAACCGCGCTGGCGTATGGCCGCCGACAACGATTGAGTATTGGTGATCGCGTCGTCGCGCGTCGAATCGTATTGCCACGAAGCCGTGCCGTGATATTGATTCGTGCCTGATTTGGTGATCGTGTTGACGACTGCTCCGCCCGCGCGTCCGAACTCGGCGTCGTAATTCGAAGTCTGCACCGAAACTTCCTGCACCGCGTCGGGGTTTTTGATCTGGAATCCCTGACCGGCAATCGAAATGTCGTTGTTTTCAGTTCCGTCAATCAGAAAGTTGTTCGATCGTCCGCGTCCGCCGTTGACCGAAAAGGTCTGCACGCCGAAAGCGAAACGGTTGGTTGAAACTCCCGGCAAGGTCAACGCCAGCGAAACCGGATTTCGCGTGGCGATTGGCAATTCGGTAATGCGCGCAGCTTCGAGGTTGCCGCCGCGCACAGGAGCTTCGGTTTGAATCAGCGCGCCGGATTCGGCTGTGACATCAACCGATAATTCCTGAGTTCCCGGCGCAAGCTGCGCGTCAACGGTTGATGTCAGGTTGGCGTTGACGATGATGTTTGATTTTGTCACAGCGCCGAATCCCGTTGCCTCGAATCTGACCGTGTAATTTCCAAGGTCAACCGCGTCGAAGCGGTAAAAGCCTTCGCCGTTGGTGATGGTCGAACGGCTGACGGTCGTGGCCGTGTTGGTCAAAACCACGCTTGCGCCGCTGACAACCGATCCTGCCGAATCGGTTATCGTGCCGCTGACTGTTCCGCGACTGGTTTGCCCGAACGCCGTCAGCGACAAACTGAACAGCGCGAGCAGAAAAACTACTGCTTTGATTTTCATATTTCCCTCCTGCGAACGGCTCATTCAATGGAATGAAGCCTTTGTTGTTTTGCTTGGATTGACTTCCAAAGCGATTGAGCCAAAAAGCGGGGGATAAAAGCGCAAAGCGTGTTCCACTGCAAACAAGCGTTGAAAAAAGCCCCGATTTCATTGACTGAAATGCGTCGAACGAAAAAATGTAACAACCATCTCTTCAAAAATTCGGATTTGGTTTGAATTCTCGTATGACGGGCATGGCCGACTATTTGGATTGAGATCAAGACAATTTGCGATCATCAACAATCAGGTCATGGATTGCTGTTTGTTTGTACAAACCAGTTCGTAGAGTAGAAAAAAGCCATGGCTGAAATTGAAAGAGAACCAACTATTGGTAAGCGTCGGTTTGCCGCGTGCGATCAGGCCAATCAGACGATCTGATTGCGATGACGACCTTTGTCTTTTTCGGCCTCATCGTTCATCATCAAATCCCCTATTCGCAGTTCATCCAACCAAACAGGAGAAATCATTATGGCGTCTGAGATTGGCAGCGTGTCCAAAACTTCGTCTTCGGCAGTCAGCGTTTTTCGTCCGTTCATACCCGATGACACACGGCTTCGCGAGTTGACTATCTTGCCGCTGATTATGGGAACGCTGCTGGGAATTGTCTTCGGCGCTTCGTCGCTGTATCTGGTTTTGAAAACCGGATTGACCGTCAGCGCGTCAATTCCCGTGGCCGTCATTTCGATCACGATTTTCCGACTGCTTTCAAAAGTTGGATTGCGCAACGCGACGATTCTGGAAAACAACGTCGTCCAGACGGCTGGCTCTGCCGGTGAATCCATCGCCTTCGGATTCGGAGCAACCATGCCCGCGATCATGATTCTCGGCTTCGATCTGGAAATCCTGAACGTCATGCTGGTCGGCGTGTTGGGCGGATTGTTGGGCATTCTGATGATGATCCCCTTGCGACGCGCGTTGATCGTTCAACAGCACGGCGTACTGAAATACCCCGAAGGCACTGCCTGCGCAGAAGTGTTGAAAGCCGGAGCCGACGACGATTCGCTGGCCGAAGCGGCGAAAGCCGGAACAGCCGAAATCAGCGAAGTCAAAATCGGCGCGAAGACGATCTTCACGGGCTTCGGCATTGGGCTGGCGTATAAATCGCTGATGTCCGCTTTCAAGATGTGGAAGGAAGTGCCCGAACGCGTTTTCGGCGCGCCGTTCAAAGGCGGTTCGATCTCCGCTGAAATTTCTCCTGAGTTGTTGGGCGTGGGTTTCATCATCGGCCCTTACATCGCGGGGTTGATGGTTGGCGGCGGAATTCTGGCTTATCTGGTGCTGATTCCCGCCATCAAGTTTTTCGGCGATGGTTTGGCCGAACCGCTGGCGCCCGGCACAGTGCCGATCAGTCAAATGTCGCCGGACGACGTGCGCAGCGCTTACGTTTTGTACATCGGCGCGGGATCGGTCGCCGCCGCCGGAATCATCAGCATGATTCGCTCTATGCCGACGATCTGGGCCGGTTTGAAAGGCGGATTGAGCGATCTGCGCGGCGCGCGAACGGACGAATCCGGCAAAGCGCCGCGCACCGATCAAGACCTTTCGATGAAATGGGTGATCGGCGGAATCATATTGCTGGTCGTGTTGATCATGGCTTTCCGCTCTTTGCAGATGAATTTGATCGGCGCGGTGATGATCATTGTCTTCGGTTTTCTGTTCGTCACGGTTTCTTCGCGACTGACCGGCGAAGTCGGTTCTTCGTCGAATCCGATTTCGGGAATGACCGTCGCCACTTTGCTGCTGACCTGTTTGATTTTCGTGATTGTCGGTTGGACTGCGCCGATTTATTACGTGACGGCTCTGTCGGTCGGAGCCATCGTTTGCATCGCCGCGTCCAACGGCGGCACGACTTCGCAGGATTTGAAGACGGGCTTTCTGGTCGGAGCGACGCCGCGAAAACAACAAATAGCCATTCTCTTCGGCTCGCTCGCATCGGCTTTGCTGTTGGGACCGATTCTGATTCAGCTCAATCAAACCGGAACCGTCTACGTCCCGATCAAAGACGTTCCGGCGGTCGAATTGCGCGCAGACGTTTCGCAATTGAAGAATCGCGAGCCGTTGAAAGGTCCGCAATCGCGCGAAGACGGCAATTCTTATTTCGTCTGGTATCACACCGACGCCGCTGGCAACGCGCAAAAGTATCTGGTCAACGATCAGGGCGCGCCGGTTTATCAGGTTGATCCGGGCATCAACGGCACGGTTGATAAACGTCCGGATGGAACTTCGGTGCCGAAGTTCGACGCCCCGAAAGCGACGCTGATGTCATACATCATCAAAGGAATTCTGGATCGCAAACTGCCGTGGGGACTGGTGCTGTTGGGAGTGGCGATCACGTTGATGCTGGAAGCCGCCGCTGTTCCATCGTTGGCTTTTGCCGTCGGAGTTTATCTGCCGCTTTCCACCTCCATGCCGATTTTCATCGGCGGCATGATTCGCTGGTTGGTTGATCTGTGGCTGAAAAAGAAACTGGCGGACAAACAACTGACCGCCGAACAGTTCACCGCCGAAACGGATAAAAGCCCGGGCGTGTTGATGGCATCGGGTTACATCGCCGGCGGAGCCATTGCCGGAATCGTCATCGCTTTTCTGGCGGGCGTAACCGTCGAAACCAACCGCCGCATCGAAGAATGGGCTTCGGCGCACAATCCATTTTTCAGCGGCGAAATGGCCAACCTGTTTTCGCTGATTCCCTTCGTCATTCTGTGCGTGCTGTTGTACATGACCGGACGCGAAATGATTCTGAAACATCGAAAATAACACGGCAGCGCAGACTGGTTTGCCTTGCCGTTGAGTTACAATCAACAACATGCCGCAAACAATGGATAGTTTTGACGCCGTGAAAATCGCCAACCAGCGCTTTTACCGCGCGATGGAAAACGCCGATCCGCAGGCGATGGCCGATGTCTGGTTGCACGCCGATTGGGTCAAATGCGTGCATCCGGGTTGGGATTTGATCGTCGGCTGGGAAAACGTTCAGGAAAGCTGGGAGCAGATTTTCTCTGGCAACAGCGGAATGCGCATCGCTCCGGCAGAAGTCGAAATCACCCACGAAGGCGATTTCGCGCTGGTCAGTTGTTACGAAGTGCTGGCGATTTTTCTGCCGGACAGACCGGCTCCGGTTTCGGCAAGAACGACAGCGACCAATTTGTTTCAGCGCGTCGAAGGTGAATGGAAGATGATTCATCATCATGCTTCGCAAGTTCCCAACGCGCCGATGGTCAACGAAGATTCATTCACGGAAAGCACCGAGATTCAGTAGCCGGCAAGGATCTGTTGACGATGCGCTCCCAACAGGAGAAGTTTCAATATGGAATTCAAAGACGTATTTGCCGCCGCGCGGTTTTCGCCGGAAAAGATGCAGAAGATAAATCTGTTCGAGACCAGGAATTTCTTCTGCGACGTTTATTGCCTTGAACCGGGTCAGGAACAGAAGGTTCACGCTCATCAGGACGAAGACAAGCTTTATTACGTGCTGGACGGGCGCGGGACATTCGTCGTTGACGAAGATGTGCGGGAATTGGGCGAGCAACGAGTTGTGTTTGCGCCCGCCGGATCGAATCACGGCGTGAAAAACACAAGCGATGAGCGGCTGACTCTGCTGGTCTTTATGACTCCGAATCCGAACTACAAATAAAGAGCGGCTAAATCAGAACATCGACATTGAGACAGAGAGAAAGGTAGACAGGATTGACAAGATTGAACAGGATTGGCGTCAAATCGAACAAATCACGGTTTCATCTTTTGGGCACTACCGGAATTTCAGCGGGTAAGCTTTCGCGGCTTTGCCGCCCGATGTGCGGTATGGCTATGCCATACCGATAAGAAGCTCAGGGATTTTGGGGCTTTGCCCCACCAGACCGGGCGTAGCCCTTCAGGAAATTAGAGGCACAGGCTACCGGAAGGTCGAAGACCTTCCGTACATCGGGCGGCAAAGCCGCAAATGCTCTATTGACCCATACAAATCACTGTAGCGCCATCTTTTGAATCCTGTAAATCCTGTCTATAAGTTTTCTGGTTTGATTTGGTTTGCGGCGGCTCGATCCAGAAACAGATGCGCGTTTGGATGTTTTCGCAGGATCGAAGCCGGACAGTCTGCTGAAATCTCGCCTTCGATGACGGATTGAATCGCCTGCCGTTTTTCCTCGCCACCGGCAATCACAAACAAACTCCGACAATCCATCAGAGTTTTGATCGTCAGCGTGATTGCTGAATCAGTCAGCTTCACGGTTGACGAATCGTTGAAGTCGCAATTGCCGGAATCAATCGCAGCCAATTCCCCGCTCAATCCAATTCCAAGCACGGCGAAATCCGGCGGACGCGATTTGAGCAGCGCTGAGTAATTGACGCAGACGGCCTCCGGGTTGGCCGCTTCGCCGCGAATGCCATGAAATTCGGCCATTGGCACTCGGCGCACAAAATGATCCAGCAGAAATTTGCGTTGAGATTGCGGATGGTCTTCGTCCGCGCCAAGCAATTCGGCGGTATGAAAACCAATGACGCGCGTCCATTCGATGACGTCGGCTTTGGCCAATTGATCCAGCAACTCGGCCTGTGAAACTTCACCGGAAAAAATACCTATGGCTCGGCCACGAGCGGTAATCAGGCGGCGGATTTCAGCGGTGACTGATGAGGCTGCGGCGATTTCCATCCGCGCAGCGCTTTGATAAACGCGAACATTGAGCTTGTCTGCAAGAAAGCTTCCGATCAAATCTACGGAATCAGGAACGATGGGATTCGAGGAGTTCATGGAATTTCGCGCGAGTTAGAACCAGAGTCTGAGGCCTGCGCCCTGGGCTTTTCCGGCGTCCTTGTAATCTTCGTCTTCGGTGGTTTCGCTGACGCTGAAAACTTCGCGCGAAGGCAATTCGATTCCGGAAAGCGTGCCGGTCAGGTAAGCGCCTGTGTCAACGGCTATCAGGCTGTCGCGCATCCAGACGCGTTCGCGTTCGCCGAAAAGCATGCCGGTGATGGTGTGACCGAAAACGACCGTTTTGCCTTTGTATTCGGCGAAAAAATGGCGATTGCGCGACCAGTAAAGTTCCGGACTGTCGGGGCTGTCTTTTGGATGCGTGAATTTGCCGTCTTCTTCCGGCAAAGCGGCGTGGACATATATGGCGTGATCGTCTTCGTGCCAGGTCGGCAGCGATTCCATGAATTGCCAATGTTCTTCAGGCACGTCGAATTCGCCGTCTGCGTTGATGTAACTGTGCAAGGTTTCGACGCCGCCGTTGTAAAGCCACAACTCGGCCTGTTCGCTTTCGGGTTGAAACAACGCCGACAGCATCATCGCTTCGTGATTGCCTTTCAGAACGATGACCGTTTCGGGAGCTTCTTTTTTCAATTCGATGGCGCGTTCGACCACTCCGCGCGAATCTTCGCCGCGGTCAACCAGATCGCCGATCAAAATCAGCTTGTCTTCGCCCGGCTTGTATTTCATGGCCTCAAGCAGGCGATTGAACAACTGCAATTTCCCGTGAATGTCACCAACCACTAAAGTCCGCATGTTTCGCATTATTGCCAAAAAGCTTTCAAAAGAAAAATCGAAAAGTTATGATGCCTGCGCGCAAACCGTTTAGTTCGGAAATTTGCGGCGTTGTTGTAATTTTCGTGGTTAATGGATCAGCCTTTTGATCTCAAATCCCAATTCTCAAATTTTCATATTCTGAACGCGATGCCGTCGGTTCTGACCGTTGCCAATCTTCTCACAGTTCTTCGGCTGATATTGATACCCGTCTTTGTCACGGCGGCCTACTATCAGAATTTCGATTGGGCGCTGTGCGTTTTTTTCGCCGCCGCAATTACCGACGGATTGGACGGTCTGGTCGCTCGCGCATTCAATCAGAAAACTCAACTCGGCGCGATACTTGATCCGATGGCGGACAAATTGCTGTTGGTGACGGCTTTCATCGTATTGTCTTTTCCCGGATTCACCGTCACTCCTCCGATTCCCTTCTGGCTGACGGCGACGGCCATCAGCCGCGATGTTTTCATAGTGCTGGGCGCTTTGGTCATCAACATGACAACCGGATTCAGCGGCTTCCGTCCCTCAGTTCCAGGCAAGCTCAATACGTTTGTTCAGATCGTAATGATCGTATTTTTTCTGGCAGCGAATGCTTTTAACGTCTTCACAGGATTTTTGCCGCTGGTTTTTTACATCACGCTGGCGACGACGGTTTTTTCTGGCATTCATTACATATGGCACGTCAACCGTTTGATGAACGAACCGGAAAAGCCGCAATCGGCCAGGGATTGACTGGCTGCACTAACCAAAGGATATGCAGTGAAAGACCAGAACCAAGAGAATAATCAACCGCTAAACAATCCCATAGAGTGGATGAGATGGGTTCCGGCGGGATTGCTGGCAATCATCTTCCTGGTTTTTGTCATCATCGGCGGGCGAATTATCCTTGTGCCGATTCTGGTTTCGGTCGCGCTGGCTTATCTGTTGGCTCCGGTCGTGCGATGGTTTGAACGTCGCGGATGGTCAAGGCAATCGTCGGTTTTACTGGGAATAACTATGGCCTCTCTGGTAATGGTTTTGGCCCTAATCTTTGTAATTCCGGGAGTCTGGAAACAATTAAGCCAATCCTACATTCAGGCCGAAGCTTTGGTGCAGAACACTTCGCGTCAAACCGAGTTGCTGGAGAAAATCAAACAGATCAATCCTCAGCTATCCGATCTGGTCAAAGAGCAGTTCGAAAAATCAAAAGATAATTTCGATCTGGGAAAGATTCTTGGCTGGCTGGGCAAATGGCTTCAAAGCGGGTTGTTCAAACTCGTTGACCTGACCGGCTCGATTCTGGATTTGCTGCTGATTCCCTTCTTTATTTATTACCTGCTGGCCGATTACCGCTCCATGCGCGAACGCGTGGATCGCCTGATTCCACCCAGATTTCGCCCTGTCACGGCTGGTTTGATCAGCCAAATCAACCAGGTGCTGTCTTCTTATGTCCGCAGCCAGTTGCTGATTGCCTTGGCCATGGGCGCGATGTATTCGACAGGCTTTATGATTTTGCGCGTTCCGCTCGGTTTTACGCTCGGTATGTTGTCCGGCTTGTTGAACTTCATACCTTACCTGGGCACGCTGACAGGTTTTGCCCTGTCGCTTCTGTTCGTCGCATTGGATGGCGGAGGAATTTGGCGGATTGTCGGCGTGTTGGTCGTTTTCATCGTTGTCCAAAGCATTGAAGGTTATTACCTGACGCCTAAACTATTAGGCAGTCGGCTCAATCTGCACCCGATGTGGGTGCTGGTCGGATTGGTTGTCGGCGGAAACCTGTTCGGCCTGCTCGGAATCATTCTGGCCGTTCCGGTGATCGCTGTCGCCAAAGTCGTGCTGGGTTTTCTGGAAGAAATTTACGAGCAATCAAGTTTTTACCGCCGAACAGGCTTTAAGTTGCTGACCGACCAGGGTCAGGTCGTAGAGCTTTTGGAACCCGGCTCTACTTCCGTTTCCGGCATTGTCACTGAAGATAAAACTTCGGATCGTCCGCGTCGAACAATAATTACAACTACAGAATTGAAATCCAGAATTCGCGAAAGCAAGCTCCCACCAGAAACTGACTAGAAAATTTACAGCCAGGCGGTCATATTTCTTGACAGCGATAGACTCAAGTTCATATACTGCGCTCGTCCTAATAAGCGGAGATTAACTGCTATTATCAAATTAAAGCTATGCTGGCTCGGAACTTAATGGTTTTGGGTCAAGGAGGAGAAATGAGCAAAGTTATAGGAATTGACTTGGGCACAACGAATTCTGTGGTGGCGATTATGGAAGGCAGTGAGCCGACAGTCATCACCAATTCAGAAGGAGGGCGAACTACGCCTTCGGTCGTTGGCTTCACCAAGGATGGAAACCGTTTGGTCGGCCAGGTAGCCAAACGTCAGGCTGTCACCAATCCGGAAAATACAGTTTATTCAATCAAAAGGTTCATGGGTCGCCGATATGATGAAGTCAGCGACGAAATCAAACAGGTTCCTTATAAAGTCGCTTCGGCGTCAAATGGCGATGTTCGCATCATTGCTGGCGACAAGGAATATTCGCCGCCTGAGGTTTCAGCAATGGTTCTGCAAAAGCTGAAACAGGCTGCCGAAGATTATCTGGGTCAGAAAGTCACCCAGGCGGTCATCACAGTCCCGGCTTATTTCAATGATGCACAGCGTCAGGCGACCAAAGACGCTGGCAGGATCGCCGGGCTGGACGTGCTGCGCATCGTCAACGAACCGACGGCGGCGGCGCTGGCTTACGGTTTGGACAAAATGAAGAACGAAACCATCGCCGTGTTCGATTTCGGCGGCGGCACGTTCGACATTTCGATTCTGGAAGTCGGCGAGGGCGTGGTTGAGGTGAAATCAACCAACGGCGACACGCATCTGGGCGGAGACGACATTGACGAACGATTGATCCAATGGATCATTGACGAATTCAAAAAGGATCAGGGAATTGATTTGTCGAAGGACAAAATGGCTCTTCAGCGCCTGAAAGAAGCCGCTGAAAAGGCCAAGATCGAATTGTCTTCGACGATGGAAACCGAAATCAATCTGCCGTTCATCACCGCCGATCAATCAGGTCCGAAGCATCTGGTGATGAAATTGACGCGCGCCAAGTTTGAATCGCTGGTTGACGACATTTTGAAGCGCACGTTGGAACCCTGCCGTCAGGCGCTGAAAGACGCAGGCATTGAAGCGAGCAAGATTGACGAAGTCGTGCTGGTTGGCGGTTCGACGCGAATCCCCAAGATTCAGGAGATGGTCAAAACCTTCTTCGGCAAAGAGCCGCACAAGGGCGTCAACCCGGACGAGGTCGTCGCGGTCGGCGCTGCCGTTCAAGCGGGCGTGCTTTCCGGCGAAGTGAAAGACCTGTTGCTGCTGGACGTGACGCCTCTCAGTTTGGGCATCGAAACCCTGGGCGGAGTCTTCACTCGATTGATCGAACGCAATACGACGATTCCGACACGCAAGAGCGAGGTCTTTTCTACTGCGACAGACAATCAGACCTCGGTCGAAGTTCACGTGCTGCAGGGCGAGCGTCAAATGGCCGGCGACAACCGCACGCTGGGCAAATTCCATCTGGTTGGAATTCCGCCCGCGCCGCGCGGCGTTCCGCAGATCGAAGTCACTTTCGACATTGACGCCAACGGCATCGTCAACGTTTCGGCTCGCGATCTGGGAACAGGACGCGAACAGAAAATAACCATCACTGCGTCGTCCGGCCTGTCGAAAGAAGAAATTGACAAGATGATGAAGGACGCCGAAGTGCATGCCGACGAAGACAAACAGAAACGCGAAGCGATCGAGACTAAAAACCGGCTCGATTCGATGGTTTTCCAAACCGAAAAGATCATCACGGACAATCGCGAGAAAATCCCGGTCGGTTTGATTTCAGATGCGGAAGCGGCAATTGCCGAAGCCAAGAAAGTTGTCGAATCGAACGAATCGGAGCAGTTCCAGACGCAACTGGACAACCTGACTCGAGTCTCGCACAAAATCGCCGAGTCGCTGTATCAGCAACAATCCACGCCCGGATCCGATGCAGGCAGCGAGCAAGGCCAGGCGGCTGGCGCTTCGTCATCCGGTTCATCCGGCAACGACGACGTGATTGATGCCGAATACATTGACGTTGACGATAAGAAATAATCCGTTATCTGCGATTGTCCGTTGTCGGCTCACATGAATTCCGGCAACGGACAATTGCCAAAAGACAAAGGGCGATCATGGCAAAGCAACATCGTCTGTTAAGCGAGTTGTCGGCGATTGAGCAGCAATTGTCTCAATTGGTTCGTGGGCCGCATCTTTACACCGTTGAACCGCAGCACGGCGCTTGGTCGCCGCCAGTGGACATATTCGAAACTCCCACCGGCTACGTTCTCACGGCTGAATTGCCGGGCGTATCGTTGGCCGACATTGACCTGAAGGTGGTTGACGGCACGCTGATTTTGAAAGGCGAACGTCCCTGGGGACGCGATCCGCACGGGGAAAACATACATCGGCTGGAAAGCTCTTACGGCAAATTCGAGCGCACTTTCAGCCTGTCGGAGCGAATTGACGCGGAAGGCATTTCGGCGGAACTGGACAAAGGAGTATTGAGAGTCGTCCTGCCGAAACGTGACGAGCCTGGCGGCAAACAAATCGAGATTAAATCTGAGTGATGGGAACTGAGGGCTAAGGACTGAGTGATCAGAGATGACTCAGCGCTCGGTCCTCAATCCGCAGTCCTGACTTATGGCGCAAAAAGAAGATTACTACAAAGCGCTCGGCGTTGGCCGAACCGCCTCGGCGGATGACATACGCAAGGCGTATCGCCGCTTGGCGCGCAAACACCACCCCGACGTAAACCCTGGCGACAAAGCGGCTGAGGAAAAATTCAAGAAAATCTCCGAAGCCTATGACGTTCTGTCCGACGCGAAAAAGCGCGAGGTTTACGACAAGTTCGGCAGTTACAGCGAAAACCTGCGAGACGCCGCCGCTCGCGGAGCAGGCGCTGGTCCAGGCGGTTTCGATTTCGATTGGAGCAGCGTTTTCACAGGCGGTGGAGCCGGAGCCGCACAAAGCGCCGAAAGCGGTTCAAGTTTCCGCGACATCTTCAGCGATCTTTTCGGCGGCGGAGCAGCTCGCTCACAACCTCGTCCGCAACCGCAGCGCGGCCAGGACATTGAGCTGCCGCTATCAATCAGCTTTGAAGAATCCATCAACGGTCTGACGACAAACATCAACGTTCGCCGCAGCGAAGCCTGCGCTCGTTGCAACGGATCGGGCGAAGCTCCCGGTTCCAGCCAGGTCATCTGCGGAACTTGCGGCGGCGGCGGGAAGATTTCTTCGGGCGGAGGATTTCTTCGTTTCGATCAATCCTGTCCGGATTGCAATGGTTCCGGCAAACGTCGCCAACCTTGTCCCATCTGTCACGGCAAAGGCTTGATGCCGAAGTTTGAAACCGTCAAAGTCAGAATTCCGGCGGGCGTGGACACAGGTTCGCGCGTTCGCGTTGCGGGCAAAGGCGAATCCGGTCGTTTCGGTTCTCCGCCGGGCGATCTGTACATCGTCACCAATGTCGCTCCGCACAAGGTATTCACGCGCAAAGGCGACAACATTTACTGCACGATTCCTGTGACTTTGCCCGAAGCAGCGCTCGGCGCAAAGATCGAAGTCCCGACCGTCAGCGGCAAAGCACAGCTTCGCATTCCGCCGGGCACGCAATCAGGACAGGTTTTTCGCCTGAAAGAAAAAGGCGCGCCGAGTTTGCGCGGTTCAACGCGCGGCGACCAGTACGTGGAAGTCAAGATCGTGCTGCCGAAGATCATTGACGAAGATTCAAAGGAATTGCTGAAGCAGTTCGCCAAACGGAACCCTGAAAACCCGCGAGTTGAAATGGGATTGGAATAAGCTGGGTCAGTACCGGGAGCGGTAGCGACCGGTTTGTATAAGTTTATGAAGAAGAGAGCGAAAGGATACACAATCAGCGCGGTCGCCGATCATTACGGCGTCCACCAGCAAACCCTGCGAATGTACGAGCGCGAAGGCTTGCTGAAACCGTCGCGCTCGGAAGGCAATGTGCGCCTTTACACCGACGAAGATTTGGAACAGTTGGAACTGATTCTGAATCTGACGCGCGATCTGGGAGTGAATCTGGCCGGAGTCGAAATCATCATGAATATGCGTCAGAAGATGGATCAGATGCAGCGCGAGTTCAATCGCTTCTTCGAGATGTTGCGCGATTACATGGCCGAACAAACCACCATCGAACACGACCCGCAAGCTTACCAGGCGTTGGTTCCGACGCGTCGCCCTGTCGTCGCAAAACCTGTCAGACGCCGCGACATCAAGATTGAAGAAGCTGAAGATGTTGATCAGTGAGGGGGAAATAGTCACCAACACTTCTCAATG
This sequence comes from uncultured Heliomicrobium sp., assembly GCA_964426025.1. Classification (GTDB taxonomy): domain Bacteria; phylum Acidobacteriota; class Blastocatellia; order RBC074; family RBC074; genus RBC074. Next base: position 14,727 of record CAYRQB010000015.1, on the reverse strand, counting down.
GAAAAGCTTCACAACACATCCGCAAAAGCCTTCTTCGTTCGCTCGAACCACCAGTAGCCGAATCCGAAACAGACCAGCGCAAAGATCATAGTGAACCCCAGGCCGCGCCAATCCGGCATCTGGCCTTCCAGCAGTACGCGCCGGTAGCTGCGAATGAGCGGCGCGAAGGGATTCAAATCAACCAGCCAGCGGAAATTCGGCGGGATCAGATTTTCAGGATAAAGAATCGGCGTCAGATACATGCAGGCTTGCAGAGCCAGTTGATTGATCTGAGCCATGTCGCGAATGAAAACGCCCAGACTGGTCATCAGCCAACCCAGCCCGATTGTCATTAGAAGCTGAGGGACGAGAAGCAACGGCATTATCAAAGCCGTTGCGTGCAGCGTCCGTTGCAGCAACAGCGCCGCCAGCAGCAAAACCACAGTTCCGATCAGTTGTTGAGCCAAAGCCGAGAAAGCCAGATTGACCGGCAGGGCTTCCAGAGGAAAAACCACGCGGCGGACAAGGTTGACGTTGTCAGTCATTGCGGTTGTTGACCGCATGACTCCGTCGCTGAATGCAATCCACGGCAACATTCCGCAAAACAGATAAACGGCGAAGCTCAAATGACCGCCGTCGTTTCCGAATCGCGCTCCGAAGATTCCCGAAAAGATGATCGTGAAAATGACGATCTGAACCGCCGGAGTCAGAATCGTCCAGCCCAATCCCATCACAGAGCCTTTGTAACGGCTGGTCAAATCGCGGCGAACCATCGAACGGATCAAACCATGATGATCGCGAATCAACGTCCACGCCGGTTGCCATAAAGGGATTTTTGCGCTGGAACTGTAATTCATTGCGGATAGCGAATTGCGGAGTCGCGGATCAAACGAAATTCAATCCTCAAGTCCGCAATCAGGGAAGCGTTTTGGCGGCGCGGCGAACCTTGGCAGGCTTTTCGGCAAAAGTTTTGATCGGATAAGCCAGATGTTCGGATTGCTGCGACATGACCGACTTGGCGGTGACAGGTTCGCCAACGGTAATTTCGACTCCGGCCAGATTCGAAAGCAGTTCTTCGTATTGATCAGTAATCTGTTCCCAGTTGTATAGTTCCAGCACGCGAGCCATTGCGCGGCGGCGGTATTCGCCGATCATTTGGGGATTTTCGATGATGTTTTGCAATTTGCCTGTCAGGTCTGCGACCGAATCGTAAACGATGCCTGCGCCGTTGATGACTTCGCGGTTTTCCGGCGTGTTCAATGTCAGAGCACAATTGCCCGCTCCCATCGCTTCGATCAGCGCCGGATGAGTGCCGCCGACTTCGGTGGCGTGAACGTAACAAAAAGCGTTCTGCTGCAAGGCGCGGTAATCTTCGCCAAAGACGAAGCCTGGAAATTTGACGCGTTGATCGCGAGTGCTTTTCAAATTGGCGATGTATTCTTCAGCGTAAGGCGCTCCGCCGACAATCACCAATGGCATTTCGGTTTTGACTTTCTGGTAGGCTTCGATCACCAGATGCGCGTTGTTTTCAGGTTCCAACCGGCTGACATAAAGAATGTACCGGTTCGGCAGCAATCCGAACTTTTCCAGCTTTTCAGGATCGGCTCGCCGAGCGACTTCAGCGCCGTAAGCGATCATCTCCGATTCTTTCTTGTACCGTGTCGCGTAATAATCCTGAATCACCTGAGCGTCGGTGACAATCGCCGTCGGCAAAAAAGTCGAAAGCCATTCGGAAAGCAGATAGTAGCTTCGCCCGATCCAGTTCCACTTTTTGCGTTTGCGTTCCAGTCCGTCAACATTGACCAGAGTCGGCGTGCCGAACAATCGCGGGATGAAAGAAAAGATGCTGTTGGCGGCGTTGCAAATCAGGATGATGTCGTATTTACGCGTAGCAGCGTGTAATACGGAAAGAAAAGTATGGATGACGGTGTCGAAGTATTTGTGCTGGATTGTCGGCAGGGTTATCAGTTCAACTCCGCGATAAAATTTTTCGGTGATGGTCAAATAATGTTTTCGTCCGTAAACAGTGACATCGTGTCCGCGCGCGGCCAAACGCGTTCCCAGTTGTTCCGCGAAGGTTTCAAAACCGCCGTAATTTGCCGGTATCCCTCGCGTACCCAAAATAGCAATTTTCATGATTGATTGTTTATTCGCTCTTTCGTTGTGTTTTTGTACGATCCAGGGGGTTAGAAAATGTCGCGACGCTAAAAACTTTGGGTACAAATGCTTCCGCGCGGCGGCGAAAAGTATAGCGTCGTTAAGTTGATTTATCCATCCCATTTTCCTGATTTCTTAGGCGAGATCATCGCCATTCGCTGTCAGAACTCGCCACTAAGGGACGACAAGAGTACAATGCCAGCCTCGTTAATCCTAAACACCGCTACGTATCGAGAACCTATGTCAGACTTCGCATATTCGATAAAAGTGACTCGCATTTTGTCTATAAAAGTGACTCTTTTTTTGATCGTCGCTTTTTTTCTATCCGCCGTTGTCATTGCCATGCAGGAAAACTCTTTTCAGCAAACGCTGACCAGCGCCGCTCGCAACATTCGCCTGGATAACTGGCAAATCACATACCGTGACCTCGATCTCAAAACATCGGCGCCCTGGTCTGTGAAGAAATACACCTTGCACGGCGGCAAACAGGAAGGCGTTGATGTAATCGTCGTTGATAACGGCAAACTGACCTTCACCGTCGTGCCGACTCGCGGAATGAACGTGTATGAAGCTCAAATGGCAGATATTCGACTTGGCTGGAATTCGCCGGTCAAGGAAATCGTTCATCCGCAATTCATCAACCTGCAAAGCCGCGGGGGATTGGGCTGGCTGGAAGGTTTCAACGAATGGATGGTTCGCTGCGGTCTGGAATGGGCCGGGCATCCGGGCAAAGACAAATTCATCAACAACACCGGCGACGAAGCCGAGATGGATTTGACGCTGCACGGCAAAATTGGAAACATTCCGGCATCGGAAGTCGAAATCGTCATTGACCGCGCGCCGACCCCTCGCATACGCATTCGCGGACGCGTGGACGAACGAATGTTTTACGGCCCCAAGCTGCAACTGTGGACGGAAATTTCAACCGAACCGGGATCTGACACTTTTCGCATTGAAGACGAAGTCACGAACTTCAGCGTGTACGAACAGGAATTCCAGATCATCTATCACGCAAATTACAGCGCGCCGTTGCTGGAAGGCGGTTCGCGGTTCATCGCCGCCGCCAAAGAAGTTCGTCCCTTCAACGCTCATGCGGCAAAGAGTCTATCGAGTTACAACGAATACGTCGCGCCAACCAAAGGTTTCATCGAACAGGTTTACGGCATCATCCCATTTGCCGACGACAAAAACCGCACAACCGTCATGCTGCGGAATTCCTCCGGCGACAAAGCCGTCTCAATGACTTACTCAGTTGATCAACTGCCGTACTTCACTTTGTGGAAAAACACGACGGCGGTTGAGGAAGGTTACGTCACCGGCTTGGAACCCGGCACAGGCTTCCCCGCCAATCGCAGCATCGAACGCCAAGCCGGACGCGTGCCCAAACTGAAACCCAACGAAACCCGCAAATTCGCCATTGAGTTCGGGATTCACAACGGCAAACAAAGCGTCGAACAAACGGCGACGGCGATTTCCAAACTGCAGGCCGGTCGCCAGACAAAGCTCAACCCGCAAGTTATCAGGCCTGAATAGCTGGCGAAAACTGCTTTTATTGTAGAATGTAGTTGGAGGTAATAAAGATGAGCCAACAAATTCAAGCAATATACTCTGGCGGTGTGATTCGGCCACTGGAACCGGTGACTCTATCCGAAGGCGAGGAGTTGAATATAGTTTTATTGCCTCGTCAAAAACGAAATCAGCTTAGTCCTTCGGAAGTCTTGCATTCCATAGCAGAGCTACCGATTGAAGGTGAAATGGACTCCTTTTCTGGCGCTGATCACGACCAAATACTCTACCCCTCCGATGAGCAGAAACAATGAGAAGCTTTGTCTTCGTTGATACAGGAGCCTGGTTTGCGGCCATCACTCCGACCGACCCAAATCACACCTCAATTGCAGATTGGATGGATACCAGCAATGCTCCTCTGTTGACCACGGATTACGTGGTTGATGAAACACTGACCCTGTTGCGAGCGCGGGGCGAAAACAAACGCGCATTGATAATAGGCGAACAATTTTTCACTTCTGACCTGGCGACAATTTACCGGCTAACCGAGGCTGATCTATTTGCCGCCTGGGAAATCTTCCGCGACTACAACGACAAAGATTGGAGCTTTACCGACTGCACGAGCAAAGTCGTGATGGAAAAATTCGGCGTAACAAAGGCTCTCGCTTTCGACTTTCACTTTCGGCAATTTGGGACGGTTCTTGTTGTTCCATAGCCTAAATTACAACTATCCGGCAATATCCAATTAAATCAGGAGAACCCGTGACTGACGAAAAACAAAACTTCACTGTAGACCAATTCGCCGCCGGAGTTTGTTACAAGCTCGGTGAAATGTCCGGCCTGGACGCCACGATCAAATTTGTTTTCGATTGCGGCAACGTAGTTTTCATTGACGGCAAATCCTCGCCCAATGTCGTTCACCACAACGACCATCCGGCGGATGTCACGTTGCGATTGTCCATTGAAACAGTGAATCAGCTTTACCGGCAGGAACTGAATCCGATGATGGCTGTGATGTCCGGCAAGATCAAAATCGAAGGCAATGCGATGGCGGTCATGAAACTGAGCGAATTATTCAAATGACACCGAAGTGAAGCCCGGGCTTCACTTCGGTGTCGAACGGGTTTATTTCGCAGACATCGCCGCGTTTTGCTGATCCAGCCAGGTTTTCAGCGGAGCGAAGTAATCAATGATCGCCGTGGCGTCCATTTTGTCTTCGCCGGTCATGGCTTTCAGCGCTTCGGGCCAGGGTTTGCTTATTCCCATCGCCAGCATCGCCTTCAGTTTTTCGCCGACCTGTTTGTTGCCGTAAATCGAACAGCGATTGAGCGGGCCTTTGTAACCGGCTTCGCGGCAAAGCGCGCGATGAAACTGGAATTGCAGAATGTGAGCCAGGAAATAACGCGCGTAAGGCACGTTGGCCGGGACGTGATATTTCGCTCCGGCGTCGAAATCCGATTCGCTGCGCGCGAGCGGAGCCGAAACTCCCTGATATTTTTCCCGCAATTCCCACCAGGCTTTGTTGTAATCGCCGGGGCCGACTTCGCCCGAAAAAACTTTCCACCGCCATTGATCCACCAGATAACCGAAGGGCAGAAAAGCGACCTTGTCCATCGCCTGCCGCAACAGCAATCCGATGTCGGCGCTTTCGTCCGGAACTTTGCCGATGAAACCCAACTGCTTCAGGTATTCAGGAGTAACCGACAGCGCGATGGTGTCTCCGATGGCCTCGTGGAATCCGTCGTTGGCGCTGTTTTGATAAAGCGGCGGTTGCGGCGCGTAAGCCATCTGGTAATAGTTGTGGCCGAGTTCGTGGTGAATGGTCGTGAAATCTTCGTCGTTGATGTTGATGCACATCTTGATGCGAACGTCTTTCTGGCTGTCAATGTCCCACGCGCTGGCATGACAAACTACGTCACGGTCTTGCGGTTTCACAAACAACGAACGTTCCCAGAATGTCGCGGGCAAAAGTTCAAAGCCCAGTGATGTGAAAAATCCTTCGCCGTATTTGACCATTTGCCGCGCGTCGGTTTTGCGGTTTTGCAGGATTTTGGTCAGATCGTAGCCCGGATCGCCGGTCGGAGGTTTGACCAGATCGTAAATGTTGCCCCATTGCTGGCTCCACATATTGCCGAACAGGTGCGCCGGAATCGGCCCCGTTGCCGGAACGACTGCGTCGCCGTATTTCTGGCGCAGCTTTCCGCGCACGTAAGTGTGCAGCGATTCGTAAAGCGGTTTGACCTGTTGCCACAACCTTTCGGTTTCGGCGGCGAATGCGTCCGGTTCCATGTCGTAATTCGACCGCCACATCGCGCCGTTGTCCTTGAAACCCATTTCCTTCGCGCCCTTGTTGACCAGTTCAACGAAGCGAGCGTAATCCTTGCGGTAAGGACGGGAAATCTGATGCCATCCGGCCCAGGCTTTTTTCATTTCTTCAGGGTTGCGGCTTTCGGCCAGAATTCTTTCCAGATCGCCCAGACTCAGACATTTGCCCTGTTCGCCGTCGGGACAATATTTCCCAGCGCCGTATGCGCTTTCCATCTTCACTGAAAGCTTGGTCAGCTCTTCGCGTTCGGCGGCATTGCCGGGCGCAGGCAAAGCCAGAGCCAGTTTCAGCAATTTGATTTTTCTGGCCACATCCGGCGGCAATTCCAGCCCGTCGAATTTCCTGGATTCTTCGGCCAGCTCTTTGATGGTTTTGATCGTTTCTTCTTTGGCGGCTGCGGCAATTGCTTCCGTGTCAACGGTGATGAAATTGCTCTGCACCCAACTGGCCCGGCTTTCGTTGATGGTCGCTGCCAGATAGCGTTTTTCGGCTTCGACGACGAATTTTTCAGCGTCGGCGACTGTCGCTTTCGATCCTGCGACGTTGCCGGAACAGGCCGCCAACAGCGCCACAGCCAGCAATATCAGAGCTTTCAGCGCTCGTAAGTCGAATTTTGGACGGTTCATCTACTACCTCCCTATTAAAAAGCTGTTTTCCTTTTTTGACGTTCGGACAATATCAGGTCAGAATGCGGTCAGCGATTAACCAATCGCCTCAGTGAAACCGCTTATGTATCTTAGCAACAAACAAGAATTACTCTCCGGCATCCAATACCTGCTCATCGGCTTGATTGCGCAGGGAGCAGTTATCCGCTGGTTCAATCAAAAACCGGCCATCAATCGGATGTTGATCTGGCTGGTGATTGCCGCCGCGCTCGCCATCATTCGCTTCGTCATTCTGTCGCTGTCCGAATGGACTCGCAAAAACGACTGGCAGAAAATTTCAAGGCGCGATTGGTGACGTTCAATTTCAATCTATCAACCGCCCGCCGTTGATTTCAATCATTTCGCCATGAATATAGGCCGCGGCGTCCGAAGCCAGAAAGGCTATCACGCGTCCGCATTCTTCCGTCGTGCCCAATCGGTATTCCGGCGACGAATTGCTTCAACAATTCCGGCGTGGACATCCGCTCGTGAAACGGCGTCGCGTAACTTGAACAGACTAAAGCCTGAATGCACTTTCATGGTTTGTAATAAACGATTTCACCATTGACGATGGTGGTCGCGATTGAAAGCTTCGCCGTCGCTTCGTCCCAGTCAAACAAAATCACATCAGCCCGCTGACCGGTTTCCAGCTTGCCGCGATCCGTCAGGCCAATAAGTTCAGCCGGATTCGCCGAAGCCATCAGCAAGGCGTCGCCAAGCGTCGCATCGGAAAACCTGACGGTCTTGCCAATCGCGTCGTCCATCTCCGACGCCGAACCGGCCAAGTAAGGCGTGCCGGGCAAATTGACTCGACCGCTTTCCAGAACTTCGACTTCGACATTGCCGAGTTTGTATTTTCCAGGCGGACAACCGGCGGCGGCGATGGCGTCGGTCACCAGCACGCTGCGCGCAAAGCCTTTGCCGCGCAAAAAGCATTTGACCACCGCAGGCGGCAAATGATGACCGTCAACGATGAAGCTCGCCCACAAATCGTCGTTGGCCAATTGTTCCCAGATGTAATTCGGATGGCGGTCAATTTTGGCGTGCGAACCGTTGCCCAGATGCGTTGACATCTTAGCTCCGGCGCTGACGGCGTCGGCTATTTGATCGGGTCTGGCGGAAGTGTGGCCGATGGCGACGATGACACCTGATTCCGCTACGCGTTCGATGAGGTCTAAACTTTCAGGCCATTCCGGCGACAAAGTCAGAATGCGAATCCGCCCTTCGGCCACATCCTGCCATCGCCGAAACTGATCCCAGTCAGGCGGACAAACGTGCTGGCGCGGATGAGCGCCGCGCGGTCCGTCTTCAGGCGAAATGAACGGCCCTTCCAAATGTATTCCTGCAAAAGCTTCGGCAACTTCCGGCCATTGATCGGCGGCACGAACCAGATTGGTCAGACATTGCGAAATGTGTTCGGCAGATTCGGTGATGACAGTCGGACAAAATGACGTGACGCCGGTTCGCCACAACCTGCGCGTGACATCGGCAATTTGATCGGTCGTCGTGCCTGTGTCATTGAAATCAATTCCGCCGTAACCGTTGATTTGCAGATCAACAAATCCGGCGGCCAATCGCAAACTTTCATCGCCCAAATTACATGCTTGCGAAAGTTCAGCCGGACTGATCCGGCTGATTCGCCCGTCGTCAATCATCAGGTCAACGACTTCGCTACCACGAATACGACCTCTTACTTTCATTCACGCTCCGATTCTGGCAATCCACCAGCCCAATAACAACAGCAGAACTACCCACAACCACGCCAGCAAAAAACCTATGACATCCAGCCTGTAACGTTTGTAGCTGAATCGCGAAGGCAATCGCAACAGATCAACTATCAACAACGCGTGGCCGTCTTCTTCCATTTGCGAACGCGGAATCGGCGGAACGTTGGCCGAAACCGTCTGCATTTCAATTTTGTTTTCTTCCGTCATTGAATCAATCCTTGATAAAAGGGAGCGCGTGCCATCCCTGCCCGCCAATCAATCGAGCGTAACTTTCAAACCGGCTCGCTCCATATTTTCTTCTTCGCCGACCGGCGTGTGCATCAACGCGTAAAACCTCTGCAAACGATCGGCAGATTCCGGCGCGGTCATCCAACTGACGACAATCATTGCCACGAATCCCGCCAGCATCGGATAAAGCAGTTCTCTGCCGTCGCTGATTTTGTTGACGACGCCCATCCATCCGAAAACCGCCGAACTGGCGATCAAACTTGCCCAGGTTCCTTTGCTGTTGGCTCGCGACCAGATGATTCCAACCCACATCGGAATGCCGACGAAAGCGACGATCGTGACGAAATGAACCGTCGCGTCAATCACCGATTTCAGATACAAAGCCATCAGCAAACTGCCGACCGTCAACGCCGCCGAAACAATTCGGCCAACCAGCAGGTAATGCGAATCCACTGCTTCGGGCTTCAGGAATTTTTTGTAGATGTTGCGCGTGAACAAGGCCGAACCGGCGATCATAAACGCCGCGCACGAAGCGATGACCGTCGCCAAAATCGCCGCGATCATCAAACCGATCAAACCCGACGGCAACAGTTGTTTGATCATCGCGCCGAAAACCAGTTCGCGTTTGCCAATCGAACCCTGAGCGAACATCGCTGCGGCAATCACTCCGGCCAACGCCCAGCCAATCGTGCATAGCCGTTTGATGAAATTGCCGTAACACCATCCGACCCGGCAATTCATTTCGCTTTTGCCGCTGCCCGCCACGGCCATGTGATGCGGTTGAGCGACGATGCCGACCAAACCGGAAATCACCAGCATCGAAACCTTGAACAGCGTCAGTTCCTTCAACCCGATCAGCGAAAACATCTCCGGCGGCAATTTGGCGTGAAGCCCCGAAAATCCGCCGACGGCTTCCAGGCCGAAAGGAATCAGCAGAAACGACAGGATGATGATGAAGATTCCCTGTATGAAGTCCGTGTTGACGGTGGCGATCAGCCCTCCGGCGACGCCGAACAAAACGAACAGCGCCGTCACTCCCCAAATGATCATGGTTTCGGACAACCCTGTGATTCCGGCGATGGTCAGCGCGGCGCCTTTGATGATCGTTCCCTGCCACAGAATGAACAGGTAAAGCGCAAACAGCGAATAGGCGAACCCGAGCGGACGGCTGAAACGTTCTTCAAAAAAATCCGCCGTCGTCGTGTATCGAGTTCGACGGAAAATCGGCGACAACAGCCAGAAAAACGGCGTCGAGAAAATATACATCCACTGATACCAGATTCCGGCCATGCCTATGTCGTATGAAGCTCCGGCCACGCCAATCGCGTAATCGGCGCGAGTGCCTGTGGTCAGGGCTTGCGAAACCATCAGGGCTTTGCCGAAGCGTCGGTTGCCCATGAAAAAACCTTCGGTGTCTTTTACACGTCGGGAAACGTATAGTCCGAAAGCAGTGATGCCTGTCAGGTAAACGATGATTACTGCCAGATCAAGTTTTGATAATCCGGTCATCTTTCTCTCTTGGTTGGTGATGTCAGACAGGAGCGCGCGTGATTGCACGTTGATTGTCATACGGCCAGACTGCTTACGCGCAGGCAGCCCGATTGCTGACGCGCGGACTGACTGGCTCGGCAAAAATCTTATGCACCCTGTCTTGGTTGTTTATTCGTTGCAGACTACGTGAAGCGGAAAAAGCAAGGGGACTTTAACACAACCCAATCGCGGCTGAGTAGCAGTTGCGGTTATAATCCCCGTACCCTTTCGGCATTTCGTTATGAACAAAGCAATCATTCGGAAAACAAGTTTGATGGCATTGCTGCTGGCGCTGGCCTGTTGCCTTGCCGTCGCGAACGCTCAACCGCGACCATCGAATGACAGTTTGCGTCTGGCTGAATTGCAAAAGCTTCGCAACGAATTGAAAGCCAACGATTCGTTCCGCAATGCCGACGCCGTCGTCATTCTGGGCGAACGCGCGATTGCCGAAGCCGCCAAACAATTCATCGGTTTGGAAATCACATTGGCCAACGGCAATCAGGTGCAGGTCAATTCGATTGAAACCGGCCTGACAACCGGCGCGGCGCTGATCAAAATCGGCCTGCAATACAAATCTGTCAAATTGATGTTGTCCGGCAGAATGGCCAGCGGAGAAATCAAAGACGGCATGATGCGAATGCCGATTCAGGTCACGGAAGTGAAACTGTTGAACGGCGGCATTTCCGGTTTGCTGGTCAAAACCATGTTCGGCGAATGGTTGAAACCCGAAACCTGGAACGACGAACTGCCATCGCTGGATTTGCCGTTGCAATTGAACGAAGCGATGGAAATTCCCGCCAGCCAGTTCAGCATTGCTCCCAGCGGCGAAGGCCAGATACCGATGGACATTTCGACTCCGGCTTATCGCGCGCCGTTGCGATTGACTCTGACTTCGCTGTTGATGCTGGACAAACGCGCATTGATGGCTTTGCAAATCAATCCGACACAGCCGGTTTACAACTCGACCGCTGTCGGCAACGGTTCGCCTGGCTCCGACGCCGCCGCGTTGGAATCGGAAATCGCGCAACTCAGTTCCGGTTTGATTGGCGCGGGAGACGTAAGATTGCGCGTCAGCCGCAACGTGATCAGTTTGCTGCTTTCGCAAATCGCCGCACAGCAAAATCCCGATCTCAATTTCAAACTGAAACAGGGACGCGTCCGCGCCAACGAAATCAAAGCCGTCGTTTCGATATTGAATTACACCGACATCGAAAACGGCGACGGCCAGGCCGATGTCAGCGAACTGAGAATCGAAAGCATCGCCGACGGAAACGTCAACGTTCGATTGAGCGGGCAAGGCGTGATTGACGCTCGCGTCAAAGGCCGCGAATTCGGCGTGCCATACGGATTGTCGCCGCGCACTAACTTCACCATTATTGATCAACTGATTCCGCTTCAATTCGTCAGCGAAAACGGCAAAGTGATTTTTCGCGCTTCGCCCGGTTCGGCCTTGCCGATCAACGTCCGATTCTCTCTGGACGTAGCCGGTCGCGAAGTCGGCATCAATCGCACTGAAATTGTTCAGGCCGACCGATGGCTCAGCCGCGTCGAACTGCCTTCGCTGCTCAACCGCGAAATTATGATTCCTCGCAAGATGGATATTGACGCGGGCGGGAATATGTATGTTACCAACAGACAGAAGCTAAATTACTCGCTGACGAATCTGCGAGTCGCGGCAGCCAACGACGCTTTGGAAATCATCGCCGACATCAAACTGGATTTGCGTTAATCAACCACTCGCCAACTTTTACTTCTTTTTACAATCCGTTGAAGACATTTCGGCTTGCTGCGGTCAAGCTGGTCACATACGCCAAAAGAAAATCCAAACAATCACAGGAGGATAGAAATGAAACTTCGACATATTTTGAACTCGGCTTTTTTCGTCGCGCTGGCGGCGGCTTTTCTGATTCAATCGGCTTCAGGTCAATCTCAGAACAATCCGGCTCAGCCGCAGAAACCGCCGAAGCCGTGTTCATTGCCCGAACATCGTCAGTTCGATTTCTGGATCGGCGAGTGGGACGTGACAGTCAGCGGAAAACAAGCCGGAACAAATTCGATCCAACCGATTCTCGGCAATTGCGTGCTGCTGGAAAACTGGGCTGGCAATGGAGGAGTGTCCGGCAAGAGTTTCAACATCTACGATTCCGCCAAAGGCAAATGGCAACAGACCTGGGTGGACAGCGGCGGCAATGTTTTGGAATTGTATGGTGGCTTCAACAACGGCGCGATGCAATTGGCGGGCGAAACCGCCGGCAAAGACGGCAAGAAAACTCTGCAAAGAATCACCTGGCATCCGATTGACAATGACCGCGTCCGCCAGCACTGGGAACAATCGCAGGACGGCGGCAAAACCTGGTCAACGGCCTTCGACGGTTTGTACACCAGAAAGAAATGATTTAGGACTCACGCAGAAAGAAGAATATCAACGCAAGGTCGCAAAGATTCGAAGACGCAAAGTCGGTTTTAGCGAGTAGATGATTCAAGTTGCCACAACCAAAATTCTTTTGCGCCTTTGCCACCTGGCGTCTTTGCGTTAAGTCAGTGACCCTGTGTAAGCCCTGGATTGAATCATTCCTGAATCACTGCCGACAGATTCCAGGAAAAGTTTATCCCGCGAAATCACACGAAATTTCACGAAGAACATCAATTCTCTATTCCTTTCCTTCGTGCTTTCTTCGTGTGATTTCGTGGACGGAAGTTTTGCCCCTCACTTGTGCAACTCTCGCAATTGCCTGAACCCGCTGTTATCATCCCGCCGCTTTAACCCTTCGCACAATCGGCAAAGCAGTTTAATCAAATTCGATGATCGGGCGGTTTGGCGGTCATCCGCATCTTTGAGGTGTTTAAGGATGAACACTGTTGCTCTGACCTTTGGCCGTCTGCGCAATTTCAAAACCGTAGACCGATGGCTGTTGCTGCTGTCAATCGTTTGCGGCCTGGTTTATCTGGCGACGAAAAGCGCACAGCCTTATCCCGGCAGCATCGTCATCAAAGCATTGAGCATTGCTCCGCTGGCCGTGCTGGCTTACAGAATTCTGGGCGAATCATCCGCGCGTCCGAAAGGCCTGGAATGGTTGCGCGACCGCGACAATTTGCTTCTGTGCGCGGCGCTGGGATTCTCTTCTCTGGGCGATGTCTTTCTTGATCTGGCCGGAAGTTATTTCATTCAGGGACTGGTTTCCTTTCTGATAGCGCATCTGATTTATATTTTGCTGTTCGTGCGGAACTGGCCTCGCCCGCTCAGACCCGACGGCAAACAACTGGCGCTGGCCGCGGCGGTTTTGATTTACAGTTTGTTGCTGTCGAACTGGCTGTCGCCGGATTTGGGAGAGATGGCCGGGCCTGTGATGGTTTACGTTTGCGCGATTACGGTCATGGCGGTGTCAACAATCTTCGCCGGATTTTCAAAACCATATGTCTGGATCGGCGCGATTCTTTTTCTGCTTTCCGATTCGATGATTGCCGCCGGACGATTCAAAACGCCCGTGCCGATGAGCAAATATCTGATCTGGGCAACTTATTACATTGGCCAATACTGCATCGCGATTGGATTTTTGCGGGAAAAAGCAGGAGACGATTCAAGCGGATGAGAGAAAGTCATTTCACCTTCACAGCCGATGACGGCGCAAAGCTGTTCGTTTATCGCTGGCTGCCGGATGTCGGCATTGGCAAAGCAGTCGTTCATATCGCTCACGGATTGGCCGAACACGCCGGACGTTACGAAAGATTGGCCGAATCTCTGACCGAAAATGGTTACGTGGTTTTCGCCAACGACCATCGCGGTCATGGCAAAACTGCCGAGCAGCTTGAAGATGTTGGTCATCTCGCCGACGCTGATGGCTGGCCGCGAATCCTGAAAGACATCGAAGAGATCGTCCAACAAGAGCGACGCGAATATGCCGGGCATATGCTGTTTCTGCTTGGCCACAGCATGGGTTCATTGATCGCTCAGCATCTGGCCGTCAGAGACGCCTTCGACGCCATTGCCTTATCCGGCGCAAACGGCCTGGTCAGCCCGCTGGTTCACGTCGGCAAATTGATCGCCAGAATCGAGCGCTGGCGATTGGGCAAACGCGGAAAAAGCGATTTGATCAACAGCCTTTCCTTTGACGCGTTCAACAAGGCGTTCAAACCCAACCGAACTTCCTTCGACTGGCTTTCGCGCGACGAAAACGAAGTGGACAAATACATCGCCGATCCGATGTGCGGTTTTCTTTGCTCGAACCAGCTTTGGCTGGACATGCTGGAAGCCATCACCGAAGCGGCCAGGCCTGAATTTCGCGCGCGAATTCCCAAACAACTGCCGATCTATCTGTTTTCAGGTTCGCGCGATCAGGTCAACGGAGAAGGCAGAGGTTCGACCGCGCTGGCCGAATATTACCGCTCGATTGGAATGGAAAAAGTCAGTTACCGCATCTTCACGCAAGCCCGTCACGAAACGCTGAACGAACTCAACCGCGAAGAAGCGACAGAACATTTGATTGACTGGATGAACGCAATCGTCGGACTGCTGGGAACGCACGCGCCCTCGCGTGCCGGTCAATGAAGCTCGCGTCTTGGTTTTACTCATACCTCAGCGCGACTATCGGATCGAGGCGTGCGGCTTTCCAGGCGGGCCATAATCCGAAAA
>CAYRQB010000014.1:23405-37753 GCA_964426025.1 uncultured Heliomicrobium sp. | reverse complement strand
TGCGCAACACGCTGGCTTCGGGCGTAGTGCCGCAGATTTCCGCGATCATGGGGCCGTGCGCTGGCGGAGCGGTTTATTCGCCCGCCATCACCGACTTCACGGTGATGGTCAAAGACACCAGCTATATGTTCATCACCGGACCTGATGTCATCAAAACCGTCACTCACGAAGACGTCACCAAAGAACAATTGGGCGGAGCGATGACTCACAATTCGACCAGCGGCGTGGCACATTTCGCCGCCGAAAACGAAGAAGATTGTTTGCGATTGATTCGCGAATTGTTGTCGTTCATTCCATCGAACAACATGGACGACCCGCCGCGTGTTGCCTGCGACGATCCGATTGATCGCGCGGACGAATCGTTGAACACGATTGTTCCGCCCGAATCGAACAAGCCTTACGACATTCGGCAGATCATCTCGAAGGTCGTGGACAATGAATACTTCTTCGAGATTCAGGAGCATTTCGCGCGCAACATTGTCATTGGCTTTGCGCGATTGAACGGCCAGCCGGTCGGCATTGTGGCGAATCAGCCGAACTTTCTGGCCGGAGTGCTGGACATTGACGCTTCAGTCAAAGGCGCTCGCTTCGTTCGTTTCTGCGACTGTTTCAACATTCCGATTATCACCTTTGAAGACGTGCCGGGATTTCTGCCCGGAGTCAGTCAGGAATACGGCGGCATCATTCGCCACGGAGCGAAGCTGCTGTACGCTTACGCCGAAGCGACCGTGCCGAAAATCACAGTCGTCACGCGTAAGGCGTACGGCGGAGCTTATTGCGTGATGGGATCGAAACACATTCGCACCGACGTCAACTTCGCTTATCCGACCGCCGAAATTGCAGTGATGGGAGCCGAAGGCGCTGTCGGAATTTTGTATCGCCGCGAATTGTCCGGCGCGAAAGACCCAGCCGCCGCCCGCAAAGAGAAGATCGAAGAGTATCAGGACAAATTCGCTTCGCCTTATGTCGCAGCCGAACGCGGTTTCATTGACGAAGTGATCGAGCCGAAACACACGCGGCGAAAACTGATTCGCGCTTTGAAGCTGCTGGAAAACAAACGCGATTCGAATCCGCCGCGCAAGCACGGAAACATCCCTCTGTGATTGGAAGAAGCCTCGCTTACTGTGCGCGAGTTTCGGTTTTTGCCTTCGCGCTTTGTGCAAACTATGATTCCCGCAATGTTGAATAATTTCCGTTTCAAATTTCTTCAAACCTTCATCTGCCTTCTGGTTTGTGTCGGGGCGGCGGCCAAAGCTTCTGCGGCTGATGTAGTAATTGTCATGCCGTTCGAGAATCGCTCGCAACTGGCGCAGTACAACTGGATACGCGAGAGCTTTTCGATACTGCTGATTGATTTGCTGGACGTTCCCGGTTTGACCGTTGTCAGCGCCGAAGAGCGCGAACTGGCTTTTGGGCAGGCGCGGCTCGACCCCAGTGATTTGCTGACTCGCGCGGCGATGATTCGCGTTGCCGAAGCCGCCAAAGCAAATCTGGCAGTGATCGGTGAATTCGACATCGGCGGCGACAAAGACAACATCACCGTCGCCATCTCAGCCCGGCTGGTTGAAACTCAAGCCGGGCGATTGGTCGGCAACAAGGTTTTCAATTTCAGCGGACCGCTGGCAGACATGCAGCAAATGCAGGGACAATTGGCCTGGCACATTCTTTACGAACGCAATCCGTCGTTGCCGTACACAAAAGATCAACTGGTTCGCCGCGCGACCAAGGTTCCGCCCAGGGCCAACGAAAGTTACGTCAAAGGCATTCAGACTCAGGATGTGAGATTGCGCGAATCGTTTTTGAAGCGCGCGATTCAGGAATTCGACAGCGCCGGAACCCCCGGTCATTACGCGCAGGCCATCTTCGAGCTTGGCTATCTAAATTACGGGCAGACTGAATTTGAGGAAGCCGTGAAGTTGTTCAAGCAATTGACGAAGGACGACCCGCGATACGAAGAGGGGTTGTTCTACCTGGGATTGGCCGCGTTCAAAGCCGGCAGCTACGACGAAGCTGTCGCGGCTATGGAATCGCTGGCCGCCATCGCGCCGCTTTATGAAGTCCTCAATAATGCCGGGGCAGCCTTGTTGGCCAAAGGCGACGTAGCGCGCGCGCTGACTTACCTGCAACGCTCTGCGGCGAATAATCCGAACGTCGCGGCCTATCGCTTCAACCTTGGTTACGCGTTGTGGCGCAATCAAAACTTTGAAGAGGCTGTAGCTCATTTGCGAGCCGTCACGAAGATCAGTCCGCGCGACGGCGAAGCTTGGTTCGTGCTGTCAAAATGTCTGGCTGCAACCGGCAAAACAGAAGAAGCCGCTCAGGCCGATAACGAAGCCAAACGACATCTGACCTCTTATGCCAGATGGGCTGTCGCGCCTGACAAGGTTCCGGTGTTGGCCAGAATGAAGGAAGATTTGAACGGAGTGGCACTGGTCAGATTCCTGCGCCAGCAACAGGCAGAGCCGAATCGCCCGACGCCTCAGCAAATTTCCCGCCAACAATCGCTCGACCGCGTTCGTCAATTGATAATCGCAGGCAATGAAACCGAAGCGATGAACGAATTGCAGGGAATACTGGCGGCGGATACGTCGAATGCCGAGGCTTATTATTTGCGCGGCGTCGTTTATCAGCGTCGAGGCGAAATCGAAAACGCTCTGCGTTCATTGCAGGCCGCTGTTTCGTGGAATCCGCGATTGGCTGAAGCTCATGTGGCTTTGGGACGACTGTTTCTTTCGCGCTCCGACCGCGTGCGGGCACTGGCTCATTGCAAACAGGCATTGGAAATTGATCCGCAGAATCGTGACGCCGTCGCTCTGAAACAGCAGATTGAAATCGGCAGGTGATCAGCCCTGACCTTTTTCCATCGTCTTTGCCAAAGATTCTGTCGCTTTCTCGCGCGGCATGCTGATGATGGCTTGAATGCGTTGGCCGTTGCGCGTGACTTTCAGGTTGTTGAGCAGGAGCATCGCTCCCTGATCGCTGGATTTTTTGAAGCGCGCGACCAGCAGCGCCGCTTGAGCAAGGTTGGTGATGTTGATGGCGTCCTGTTCGTTGGCGGTGAAGCCTGTGACGATCAATTGGGCGTTCTGGTCAATATCCAGAACCATGCTCAGCGAAGTCAATTGAGCCAGCGGTCCCATCGCCTTGCTTTCACTGACGGCGGCCAAAATCGCCAGCGCCGAATCGTCAATCTCCTTGATTCCTGATGAAATGCTGATCTTGTAATCGCTGAGCGATCCGTCTGGATTGACGTTGCCGGTCACGCCCACTTTCAACCTGCCTTCGGGCAAAACCAGCTTGCCTTCTTTCTTCGCGTCGTAAAGTCGCTGAACCTGATCCTTGATCGGAGCAGTGTTGATCTTACCGAAACTGCCGTAACCGTCGGCTGTAGGTTTGGGCGTTGCTTCGGCTTTGGCCAACTCTTCGGCTTTGGCTTTTTCTTCGGCTTCGCGCTTGGCGTCTTCTTCGCGTTGTTTGGCCAGACGCGCTTCTACGCGTTTGCGGCGAGCGGCTTCGCGTTTGGCTATGCGTTCTTCTTCCTGTTTGATTTCTTCCAGCGTTTTGATTTTTTCGGGCGTGCGGAAGCCAATGTAGCCCGGAGGATATTTCAGTTTGCGGGAAAAAGTGATCAGAATTCCGCGATCGTATTCGTCTTCGACAAACTCGACTCCGCGCAATTTCAAGGCTATGCCAACGACAGGCGAATAGTAGAGAACCGTCACCAGAACGATATGCGCCAGCACGGACGCAACGGCTGCGATGGTCAAACCACGGCTTCGTTTTGGATGTTTGATTAAACTGATCATTACTTCTTCTCCCGCTGCGAACCATTTTCCTGTCATTGTTCGCTCGGCGGCCTTTGATGCTATGTTTCGCCAACCGGTTTGTTCAAATGTAACGCCTACTGCCAAACGCCTATTGAACGATACGAAGTATAGACCTTTGCAGAGTGCAAAGAAAACAATCAGTCCGGAGTGAAACCTGATGCAGACGACATTGTTCACCAGTCCAAAACCGATTATCGGAATGATTCACGTTGGAGCTTTGCCGGGCACGCCGGCCAATTGCCAAAGCGTCAGTGAAATCATCGCCCAGGCCGTGCGCGAAGCCGCCATTTACCGCGAAGGCGGAGTTGAGGGCATTGCCATCGAAAATATGCACGACGTGCCTTATCTGAGCGGCGAAGTCGGGCCGGAAATCGTCGCGGCGATGACTCTGGTTGGTCAAGCTGTCAAAGCCGAAAGCCGATTGCCGGTCGGCATTCAGATTCTGGCCGGAGCGAACATCGAAGCAATGGCTGTCGCTTGCGCCGCCGACCTGGATTTCATTCGCGCTGAAAGTTTCGTCTTCGCTCACCTGGCCGACGAAGGTTTGATCGAATCTTCGGCGGCGAAGCTGTTGCGCTATCGAAAAATGATCGGAGCCGACCGCGTGCAAGTCTGGGCTGACGTGAAAAAGAAACACTCATCGCACGCCATCACCGCCGACATCAGTTTGGGAGCGATGGCCGAAACCGTAGAGTTCATGCGCGGCGATGCAGTGATCATCACAGGAGGCGTGACCGGCGATCCGCCAAAACTCGCCGATGTCGAAGAAGCAAAAGCTCATTGCCGATTGCCAGTGATTCTGGGATCAGGCGTGGACGATAAAAACATCGCCGAGTTCTGGCCGAAGGCGGACGGCTTCATCATCGGTTCGTATTTCAAAGTGGAAGGGAAGTGGCAGAACACGGTGGACGCAAGGCGAGTAGAACGGCTGATGAAAACTGTTGATGCAGTACGGGCGTAAGCGACCTGAGTCTTGCCTGAAACGCGCTTTCAGAAAACTCGAGTCGCTTATGCTTCCCGTACTGCATTTTATTTTTGTTCCGTAGGAAAATTTTTGCCGATGAACCAATCGTAAACCAATGCTCCAAGCGGCCCACCGATCAGCGGTCCGACAATCGGAACCCAATAATAGTAATTGTTGGCGCGGAAGACTTCGCCTCCCCAACCGGCCAAAGCCGTGAACAATCGCGGTCCGAAATCGCGAGCGGGGTTGATGGCATATCCGGCGTTGAAGCCAAAACACATTCCAATCGCCATGACCAGAAAGCCTACGACAATCGGAGCGACATTGCCGGTTTGATTGTTTCGCAAATCTCCGACGGCGGAAATCACCAGCATCAACAGGGCTGTGCCAACAATTTGATCTATCAGCGCGCCGGAGGTCGAAAGATACGGTTGCGGGTAAGTCGCGAAGATTCCAGCCGTGTTCATTTGACGAATGCCTCCGTCGAAAGCGAAGAAGGCTTCGCGGTAAACGACGAAAACGGTTGCCGCTCCGCAGAAAGCTCCGGCGATTTGAGCCAGGCAGTAAGGCAGAACTTTTGACCAGGCCAGCGCTCGGCGGACGGCCAGAGCCAGCGTCACCGCCGGATTCAAATGCGCTCCGGTCACTCCGCCCGCGACGTAAATTCCCATCGTCACGGCAAAGCCCCAGGCGATGTTGATCGAAAGATAGGTCCCATTTTCCTGCTTGCTCAACACGACTTGAGCAACGACGCCCGCGCCGAAAGCAAGCAAAACGAAAGTCCCCAGAAATTCAGCCAGCAATTCACGCTTCAGATTGTTTGAGTTCATGAGATTGTTTTCGCCCACGAAGTCACACGAAGGAAACACGAAGGAGGTTTGTCTTCGTGAAACTTCGTGTGGCTTTGTGGGAGGGAAAGGGTTATTTGTTGCCCGCGCTGGCGGCTTTCACCTCGGCGGGTTTTTCGCGTTTGATGCCAAGATGCGAATCGAACCATTCCAACTGTTTTTGAGTCAGGTCAATGACGTGATTCGGTTCCTGTATGCCGTGGCCTTCGCGCGGGTAACGGTAAAAGACGACTTCGACTCCGCGTTTTTTCAGCGCGCGGTAATACTGTTCGCCCTGTTGAATGTTGACGCGCAAGTCGCGTTCGCCGTGAGTGATCATCAGCGGAGTTTTGACTTTGCCGACGTATGTCATCGGCGACCAGCGGCGATAATTTTCCGGCACATCCCACGGCGAGCCTTTGAATCCGTATTCCATCAAACCGGGAATATCGCTCTGGCCGTGGAAGCTGTACCAATCGCTGATGGCCGCGTGACCGATGGCGGCTTTGAAACGGTCGGTTTGCGACACAGTCCAGAAAGTCATGAAGCCGCCGTAACTGCCTCCCATCACCACGCATTTGTCTGCGTCGGCGATGCCTCTGGCGATGACTGCGTCAACTCCGGCCATAATGTCCTGAAAATCTTTGCCGCCCCAATCGCCCAGATTGGCGACGGTGAATTTGTTGCCGTAACCGGTCGAACCTCGCGGATTGGGCATCAGCACTGCGTAACCGTTGGCCGCCCAAATCTGATTGCGGCTGTTGAAAGTATTGCTGAACCGACCATACGGCCCGCCGTGAATTTGCAGGATCAGCGGATATTTCTTTCCGGCTTCGTAACCGAGCGGTTTGACGAGCAGGCCTTCGATGTCGAAATTGTCCGGCCCTTTCCATTTGATGAGTTCGGTTTCGGCAATGGCGAAATCCTTCAATTGCGGATTGGCGTTGGTCAATTGCCTGGCGTCTTTTTGCCCAATCGAAGCAATCCATATGTCATCGGAAGTCCGGCTGTCATTGACGGTGTAAGCGATTTTCTTTCCGTCAACCGAAATGTCGAACTGGCCGAAATTGCGATTGCCTTCGGTGAGTTGAGCGACATTGCCGCCCGCGGTTGGAACCGAATAAACGTGAGTGTTGACACCGAGGCCGCTGCCGAAGTAAAGCGTCCTGCCATCCGCCGACCAGGTCAATCCGCCGCCAGCGGATTCGATAAAGCTGGCAGTTAAGTTTTTCGGCGTGCCTCCATCGGCGTTGATTAACATCACATCCGATTTCGACGCCCACGAATCGTTGCTGGCGACGTAAGCGATCCATTTTCCATCGGGCGACCATTGCGGATTGGCGTCGGGCGCCGGATTGGTCGTCAGTTTGCGCGGAGCGCCGCCGGTTGAAGCGATGACGAAGATGTCGCTGTCGCGGTCGTTGGAAATATCTGTGAAGATGCTTTCCTGCGCTCCGGCTTTTGACGACGAATAGGCGATCCATTTTCCGTCCGGCGACCACTGAGGCGATTGCACTGAAAATTCGCCTTCGGTCAGCCGTTTCTTTTCTTTTGATTCGACGTTGATCGTCCACAGATGCGAATAACGCAAATCGTGATCAACCGTGATCGTGTCGAATTTGTCTTTCTTCTTTTTCTCGCGGGCTTCCTTGTCTTTGGGAACGTCGCGAGTGACGAAAGCGATTTGTTTGCCGTCAGGCGACCAGCGGAACGATTGCACGCCGTTTTCTTCATCGGTCAATTTGACGGCTTCGCCGCCGTCGGCATGGATGATCCAAATCTGATTGCCTTTATCCCGGTCGGCCAGAAAGGCAATGCGCGCTCCGTCAGATGACCATTGCGGCGCACTTTCTCCTTTTTCGCCGTTGGTCAATTTGATCGAATTGCCGCCGCCGGTCGCAACCGTATAAATATGCGTGACGCGGCGATTTTCTTTTTTGTCCCATTCGCTGACGGTGTAAGCGATGCGATTGCCATCAGGCGAAATCTGAGGCGAACCGACATTTTTAATCGCCAACGAATCTTCGATCGTCATTCGCTTCTGCGCTGAGGCGGTCAACGCTAGAGCGATTACGAACAACGCTGTCAGAAGAGAGGTCGAGAACTTCTTCATAACTGCCTCCGCTAAAGTTGATTGGACGAACTGTGTGAAACGAATTGAAAGATGTGTTACTGCCAGACGCGCGGCATCATAGCTTCAGAGGCCGGAAAAATCCATAAAGCGAATTGCCTGTCGAATCAAAGGCGATGTATAACCTGTGTGTTTTTGAGGAGGGAAAATTATGTCAGCAATATTTGAAGAAATTTCTGTGGAAACTGCCCAAGTATTATCAACTCAAGCGGCGGCAAGCGGGATGTCAGTTGACGCATATCTGAAGCAGTTGCTTGGCGTGAATGGCGGCGGAAAGCAGAAAGATGCTGCAAGGCCGGAGGATGTCGTTACTGCGCTCAATGACTTTGCCGAAGATGTGCCACCGCTTCCACGCGATTTTTCACGTGAAGACATTTATTTTCCTGAAAGTTAATGCGATACCTGCCAAATGCCTTACTTGATTGACACCAATGTTTTCCTCCGCCTTGTTTCCAAGACCGATCCGGAGCGACCGGCTTGTTTTAACGCGATCCAAAAGCTAATCGCCAGCAAAGAAACTCTCCATTACACCACGCAGGTTCTGGCCGAATTCTGGGTGGTTTGCACACGCCCGGCGACCGCTCGTGGCGGTTATGGGCTTTCGTCTGCAAAGGCGCTACAGAAAGTAAAGTTGATTGAACGTTATTGTGAATTGCTTCCTGACAGCGCGGCTACTCATCAGGAATGGCGACGTTTGGTAGAGGCTCATGAAGTTCAGGGAGTTGTCATTCACGATGCGCGGTTGGTTGCTTCCATGCATGTTCACGCAATTACTCACTTACTTACTTTCAACAAAGACGACTTCAAACGTTATCCGGGAATCACTATCTGTTCGCCCGCCGAAATTTCTTGAGGATGATCTATGACAAAAAAAGCATCGTTGTTTTGTTTTTTGGCGGCATCGTTGTTTGCCGTATTGCCCGTGCCGCTTTTTCACAGCAATGGGGCTTCGGCTGCTGATTTTGATCTAATGATCGTCGGAGGCCGCATCGTTGATGGAACGGGCAATCCGTGGTTCGTGTCGGACATCGCCATCAAGGACGGACGTATTGCCGAAATCGGCAAACTCGATCTGAAACGCGCGGCTCGGGTGATTGACGCCAAAGGTTTGATCGTCGCGCCGGGTTTCATTGACGTCCACACGCACGTCGAAAGTGGTATCGCGGAATTTCCGGCGGCGGAAAACTTTTTGCGGATGGGAGTGACTTCCGTCGTCACTGGCAATTGCGGTGGCTCGAAGCTGAATCTCGGCGAATGGTTTTCGCAACTGGAACAGATTGGAGTTTCGATCAACGTCGCTTCGCTGATCGGTCACAACACGGTTCGCCGCGCGGGGATGAACGGTGATTTCGACCGTCCGCCGACGCCTGAAGAATTGCAGCGAATGCGTGATCTGGTTTCACAGGCGATGCGCGATGGAGCGGTTGGCTTTTCTACCGGGCTGGAATACATCCCAGGCACTTACGGCAAAACGGATGAGATTGTCGAGATGGCCAAAGCTTCGGCGCAGTTCGGCGGCGTATACGCCACTCACATGCGCGACGAAGGCGAGTTCGTCGAAAAGTCCATCCGCGAATCCATTGAGATCGGCGAGAAGGCAAATTGTCCTGTGGAAATTTCGCACTTCAAAATCGTCGGCAAAAACAATTGGGGAGCCAGCAGCCGAACGATCAAGCTGGTCGAAGACGCTCGCGCTGCGGGTGAACAGGTGACGGTTGATCAATATCTTTACACCGCCAGCAGCACAAATCTTGGTATTCGTTTCCCGTCGTGGATATTCGAGGGCGGTCAGGAAAAAACGACCGAACGTTTGAATGACGCGGCGACGCGAACTCGCATCAAACGCGAAATGATCGCCGAAATGCGCAAGAGCGGTCGCACGAATTACTCATTCGCGGTCGTTGCCAATTACAGACCGGACACCTCTTTCAATGGCAAAAGCATTACTGAAATCACCAAATCTGTGCGCGGCAAAACCGGCATAGCTGAAGAGATCGAACAGATGATGACGATGCTCCTGGCGGGCGGCGCGCAGATGATTTACCACAGCATGGCGGACGTGGATGTTGATCGAATTTTCAAACAGCCTTTCGTAATGGTCGCTTCCGACAGCGGCGTCCATAATCCCGAAAGCGACAGTCGTCCGCATCCGCGAGGTTATGGCAACAACGTGCGGGCTTTGGGAATGTACACGCGCGAAAAGAAACTGCTCAGCTTGGAAGAAGCCGTTCGCAAAATGACTTCGTTGCCGGCGGGAACTTTCCGGTTGTGGGATCGCGGATTGCTTCGACCGGGAATGGCTGCGGATGTGGTGATCTTCGACGAAAAGACCGTCGCCGATCGCGCGACTTTCCAGCAGCCGAAACAGTATCCGGTTGGCATAAACTTCGTCATAGTGAATGGTCAGATAGTGATCGAAAGCGACAAACACACGGGCGCAAAAGCCGGGCAAATATTGCGTGGAAAATCAGCAAACAAGTGAATTGGCAAAAGTGAAGGGCAAGTTGATCAACTTGCCCTTCACTTTTTTACCGGCAAGGAGGAGGGAAGACTGGAATGACGAAACTGTTTGTCGTGTCGAAAGTCAGTTTGTGCAGATTGCGTCCCTGGTTATAAGCCATAGCCGAAACCGCCGTATTCGGATTGGCGTTGATGGCAGCTCCCAGAATTCCTTTGTTGCCGCTGTCGCCGGAAATCCACAACTTCATCCATCCGCTTCGACCGGCAGGAACGATTTGATCCAATCGCGGCACTGTTCGCGGGAAGTTGCTGGACAGCGAAGTGACGATCTGGCAACCGGCATTGAAGGAAAAGCTGTAGCCGTTTTCCTGATCGTTGTACAGCAAACCGAAAATCGCACCCAGCGATGAAGTTCCAATTCCCAGATTGCCTCCGATGCGATTGACTATCAGCATTGTGTCATTGCCGTCGGCTCGGCTGGGCAAATCATCCAACGCCAAGGCTCGCGGCAATCGGTTGTAGCTGATGCCGTTGAAATCAATCGTGGCGATTGGCGAAGTTTCATTGCAGGTGAACGGCCCTGTCGGAATCGCCGCGACGGATTCGGCCTGCAAATTGGCTTGATGGCCGCTGGAAAATTTCACGTACTCGTCGCCGATCAGATAATTGAACGGAGTCGGACAGCCCGTTGTCAGATCAACCGCCACTGCCACCAGAAAACCGGTTGTGCCCGGATCGTAATCCGAAACGAAGAAGCTGGCCGTCTGATTTCTGGTCAGGCAGATGAAGCTGTCGGCTACCGAACAACTCGCCCCGTCAATGAAGAACATATGCACAGCAATGGTGTTCTGCTGATGAATGTTGGTCAGGCTGATTCGCGTGTTCTGAGTTTGCGGCGAAGTCGCATTGGAAGTGTAGACGTTGTATATCAACACCGATCCGGCTTTTTGATCGCTGGTTTCGGCTGTGGCCGGGAAGGCAATGCCAGGGCCGACCGGCGGCGAGCATTGATTGACGGTCAGCACGACATCATCGGTCGAGCTTCCGCAGGTTTGCTGCGCTCCGCTGGCGCTCAATCGCAAGGTCACGGTTCCGATTCCGCTGACGCTGACGGTGGTGGCAATCAGGTTCGGATTGGCAATTGCCGCCGTCGCCGAACCAGTCGTGCCGACCACGTTCCATTGCGGAGTTCCGCCGGAAACCGAACCCGCGATGGTGAAAACAGTCGGCGAACCGCTGGTCAAACATTTCGTTTGATCGCTTCCGGCGTTGACCGCGACCGATTCGTTGATGGCGATTTGCGCCGATCCGGTCGAACTGCAACCGCCCGACATTGCCACAGTCACCGACAATGCAGTCGTTCCGGAATTGCCGGGCGTCCAACTGATTGACGGAGTTCCTTGTCCTGTGTTGATCGTGCCGTTGTTGATTGTCCAGTTGTAAGTCGCTCCCGAGCCTGCGTTCGGAACCGAAGCGAAATAGCCTGCGGTTTCGGCGCAGACGGCTTCCGGCATGGTGATCGTGGTTGAAGGCGCGGAACTAATGGCGAAAGTGACGCTGTCGCTGGCGGCTCCGCACGGCCCCGCAGGATCGTTTGTCGTCAGAATCAATGTCACAGTTCCGGCGCTGATTTCAGCCGCCGACGGCGTGTACGTCGCATTGAGCGCGTTGGCGTTCGGGCTGAAAGTTCCGCTGCCTCCGCTCCAGCTTGCGCCGGTCGCGCTGCCGCCGATTGAACCGGCAAGTTGAAGTTGCGGGTTGACGGCGCAGACGGATTGATCGGCTCCTGCGTTGACAGTCGCTGCGGCGCTGATCGTGATAATCATTTGATCGCTGGCCGTTCCGCAACCTCCGCCAGAGGCATTCAAAGTCAGCGTAATGCTTCCGGCGGCGATTTCAGCAGCCGTCGGCGTGTAAGTGGCGTTCAATGTATTTGCGTTCGGCGTGAAAGTTCCCGCGCCGCCGCTCCACGCGCCGCTCGAAGCCCCGCCGATTGAACCGGCAAGTTGTACGATAGGGTTGGAACTGCAAACGGTTTGATCGGTTCCGGCGTTGGCCGATGCGCTCGGAGAAAAAGTGATTTTCACAGTGTCGTTGATTGAGCCGCAGGCGCTGGCAGCCGTCAAAGCCAGCGTCACACTGCCAGCGGCGATTTCGCCAGCCGTCGGCGTGTAAGTGGCATTCAGCGCATTGGCGTTCGGCGAAAACGTTCCGGCTCCGCCGCTCCAACTCGCGCCCGTGGCCGAACCGCCGATCGTGCCGTTCAATTGAACAACCGGGTTGCTGCCGCAAATCGAAACGTCGGCTCCGGCGTTGACTGTCGCGGCGGCTCCGATGGTGATGGTCATTCTGTCGCTGGCTGCGACTCAGGCTCCTGAAGGATCGTTGGTTGTCAAAACCAATGTGACGGTTCCGGCGGCGATTTCCGCAGCCGAAGGCGTGTAAGTGGCATTGAGTGTGTTGGCGTTCGGATTGAAAGTTCCACTGCCGCCGCTCCAGATTCCGCTGGTTGCGCTGCCGCCGATTGAACCTGAAAGTCTGACCGACGGATTGGAAGCGCAAACGGTTCTGTCGTCTCCGGCGTTGGCGGTTGCGGCTCGGCTGAATCTGATGATGACCTGATCGCTGACCGATGGACACGGCCCGTCAGGATTGTTTGTGGTCAAGGTCAACGCAACTAATCCGGCGCTGATTTCCGCCGCCGTCGGCGTATACGTCGCATTCAGGGCGTTCGCGTTCGGCGAGAAAGCGCCAGCGCCGCCGCTCCAATTGGCTGATGTCGCCGATCCGCCGATTGCACCTGCAAGTTGAGCGACAGGATTCGCCGCGCAAAGCGATTGATCCGTTCCGGCGTTGACGGTCGCCGCCGGATTGATCGTCACCACGCCCGAAACCGGATTCGTTTTGCAGTTGTTCAAATCCGTCACTGTCACGGAATAAGTTCCCGGCGTCGTGACCGTGAACGATTGCGTCGTCGCCGTGAATCCGTTCGGCCCAGTCCAACTGTATTTGAAAGGCGCTTTGCCATTGGTGACGGTCGCAGTCACCTGAGCCGAACTGCCCTGACAAACTGTCGGCGAATTGACCGCGACGGTCGGCAGCGTGGTCATATTCAACTGAATCGGGTCGAGGAAATCCCTCAATGCGGCGTTCGGCAATTCTGAAGCTTTGGATTTGATGATGACTGTTTTCAGATCAAGACAGGAGCCGTATTTTTCTATCAACTCATGAATGTTGACCGCCGCTTCGCCAAAAGTGTTGATCGGATAAGTCGTCGAACCGAAAGCTCCGAATGAAACCGGTGTCGTGTTGCGGTTATTGGCCGCGACGAAAACCGATCTGGTCGAAAGAGTCAGTTCAACCCAATCGAAAGAACCGCCAACCTTTTGCCAACGATGTATGAAAATGTCCGCTTGTCTACGGTTGTCGAAGAATTTGATCGTCAACAGCAGATCGCCGATTGTGCGACCGCCATCCGGCCCGGCAGATGTGAAAGTTCCGTTGTTGTTCAGGGTCAATGTGTTTTGCAGGAATTCAAAATCCAGGAAGCTGTCGCCATCGCTGTCGGCGCGGTCGGCGGCGACTGTGATCCACAAATCGCCGGTTCCGTCGTTTGAAATGTGCAGAAGCCCGTGGTTGATGTCGTCAGTTGCCGGAGCTTTCGCCGTTCCCCATTTCCAATTGCCCGGATTGTCGTTGGCTTTCATTCCGCTGTTGAAAACGTTGTCGGTGTCGTTTTTGTAGACATCTATTGAATGAAAGGTTTTTGCGGAATTGACCGGAACGCCTGCTGCCGACAGAACGCCGATTCCCGAACCGATTCCGCGCGGAGTCCAATCGGAAGTGTTGGCGGTCGGGAAATTCGCTTCCAGATTGCCTTCGACTTCAAATCCTCCGCCGGGCGCGCCGGACGGAGCGACTCCGGAAGTTTGGAAGAAAACTCCAAACGGGTTCAGGTTGTTGATTGAGACAGCGGCGTTGGCCACTTTGACTTTGCTGATTGTGACAAGAACAAACGCGGTTACGAAAAGTAAAGCTACAACCAATGACAAACGTTTAAGGGTGCAAGACATGAACTACTCCTATACGCCGTGCCCGACTGATTGCCACACAAACTGACAATGTATTGCCAGCATCGC
>CAYRQB010000014.1:0-23305 GCA_964426025.1 uncultured Heliomicrobium sp. | reverse complement strand
GTCGGGCTGTTTTCAGATAAGCCTGTAAGCCATATCCGTCGGGATTAAAGGAACGTTTCACCCTGCATCTTCATGATGCGCAGTGAAAAACAGAGATGAAAAGGTCTGGGTTAGGCTTGAAGGTTGTATAGGTTGATCTTTATATTGTTTTTTCTTCCGAGGGTCTCAAGCCCGTTTCGAGGTTGGTTGAAATACTACACGAATCGGTTGGATATGCCTACAAGAAAAAACTCGGCAGTCAGTCTTTAATCTTTGGAACTCGCAACAGAGTTTATCGGTAAATACGAACGAACAATCAGTCAGACAGTTCGCCAACAATCAATGTCGTGCGTATAAATCAGGAGGTAGCCATATGAAAACAGCCATCAGATTCTTATTACCATTACTGGCCCTGTTCGCTTTGAGCGATTCTGCGTCTGCCCAGGTTGCGGCGCAGAGCAAGCCGCCGGGAACAATCGCCGGGCGAATCACAATCGGAGACCAGCCGGCGCAGGGAGTCGAAGTCATGCTCAAACCCGGCGGCAACAATATGGTCAACGATATGCTGCAATCCGCTCCGGCGACGACCGCGACAACCGATGCCAATGGATGGTACAGGTTGACCAATGTTCCGCCGGGCAGTTACCGAGTTTCCGCTTATGCTCCGGCATACGTCATCGAAGGCGAAAGAAACCCTTTCACTCCCGGCAAGACCGTCAATCTGGCCGAGGGCGAAACGATTGAAAGCCTCAATTTTTCAATGACGCGCGGAGGCGTGTTGAACGGGCGTGTGACTGATCCTGACGGTCGTCCGGTGGTTGCCGAAACCGTCAGGGCTTACAAGCTGGATGAAAATGGCAAACGACAATCGTCCGGCTTTCCTGATTTCAGTCAATGGCAGACTGACGATCGCGGCGTTTATCGCATCTACGGTTTGGATGCCGGGCGATACATCGTCGCCGCTGGGCCGTCTTCGGAAGAAGTCTCGCTGAGAATGGGTGGCGGCGGCGGAGCGACTTACAAACTGACTTTTCACCCGGAAGCCGTCGAAGAATCACAGGCGAAAATCATCGAAATTTCCCACGGCGATGAAGCCGAAAACATAGACATTCGCCTGGCTCGTGCCAGCAAGAGCAAAGGTTATGTCGCAACCGGACGCGTTATCGAAGCCGAAAACGGCAAACCTGTGGCCGGAGTGATGATCGGTTACGGCGTGATGAAAGGCGGCGGAGGCAGTTTCGGATTCGGCAACGCGGCGACGAATTCACAGGGAGAATTCCGGCTGGAAGGTTTGACCCCGAACAGTTATCAGGCTTTCGTCGTCGGTTTGGATCAAACGGAAAATTACGCCGAACCGCTGGAGTTTGAGATCGGCGAAAGCGATGTGATCGGTCTTGAAATCAGAATGAATCGCGGCGCAAGCATCAACGGGACTGCGTTTATCGAAGGATCGAATGACCCGAAACTTTACGAGAAGCTGTCGAAGGTTCAGGTTATGGCTCTTCCGGCGGAAAGTGGCGGACAGAGAATGGTCTCGAACATCTTTGGCGGAACCGGTCAGATAGGAGCGAACGGCTCGTTCAAGCTTGGTGGTATCCCTCCGGGCAAAGTCCGTTTGATGGCCAATCTGTTTATGGCCGAAAAAGGATTCACATTGTTGCGCGTTGAACAGAACGGCGTCGAAGTGAAAGAGATTCAGTTGAACGCCGGAGACCGCATCACGGGCGTGCGAATTGTCTTCACTTACGGTTCGGCCAGCATCGCCGGCAGAATCGAGATTCGCGGCGGAACATTGCCGTCCAACACGCGGCTCGGAGTTCGCGCGGTTCGACAGGGAGCGGCAGAAAATGAATTCGGCGGAAGCATGGCCGAAGTTGACGGTCGCGGACAGTTTTTGATCGAAGGTTTGTCGCAGGGAACTTACAAACTCATCCTGAGCGAAATGCGATTCACCGGCGAATCGTCGAAACTCCCCAGAATCGAACAGGTCGTCAGCGTTGCCAACAGTGGCAGGCAGGAAGCTGTTCTGGTGTTGGATTTGTCGAAGAAGGAGGAGAAATGAAAAAAGACACAAAGACGCGCGGACGCGGAGACGCGGGGAATGGCGTGGATGCCGGAGGCTTTTTGTTCCCCAGGAATCTGATCGTCGCGGTCACTTTATCAATGCTGATTGTCGGATGGACGAATATTGCCTTTGCTCAACGACAGACCGGAACCATCACCGGCAGGGTAATTGCCGATGACGGGCAACCGATTCCACACGCCAAAGTCAACATCGCCGGAATCGGCGGATTCAAAAAAATTATGAGCGGGCGCGTGCAAATCGTCACTGATGAAAACGGCGCTTTTCTGGCCGACGGGCTTGACCCAGTGGCTTACAAGGTTACAGCGTATGCTCCCGGTTACATTCAAATGCCGGATGGGACGGCGGAACAGTCAGTCGCGACCGGCTCAAGATTTGTTCGAGTCGGAGAAAACGTCACCATCAGAATGATTCGCGGCGGCGTCATCACAGGCCGTGTGACAAATTCATTCGGCGAACCTGTGATCGGCATTCCGGTTGAAACCACCCGCGTTCGCGACGAAAACGGTCGGCCAATCAGCGGCGAAGCCGGTGTCAATGAATTGGTTATGAATCGCCAGACCGATGACCGAGGCGTTTATCGAATTTACGGTTTGGCTCCCGGTTCGTACATCGTCAGCGTAGGCAGCGGAGCATTCGGCTTTTCACCGCGACCGACTCCGTTTTCGGGACGAATGAAAATCTATTATCCGTCCTCGTCCACGCGTGACACTGCACAGGAAGTCAGCGTCCGCAGCGGCGATGAAGCCAACGGCATAGACATTCGTTATCGCAGCGAGCGAGGTTTTGCCATCAGCGGCAAAGTCAGCGGCACCCCAAGCGGCGAACACGGCGTTATAGCAATGGCCACCACAGTTATTACTCTGACCAAACCCGGGACGGATTCAATACTGGCCACGACGGTTGTGATGCCGACGGGCGAAGCGAACAGTTATGCTTTTTACGGATTGCCGAACGGCGATTACGAAGCAGTCGCGACCCGCACGAACATGAACGACTTGAGCGGGATGGCTTCCGCTCCTCGACGCGTCACAATCAACGGACGCGATGTCACGGGCATTGACCTGGCTTTGACGCCGACGGCTTCGATCAGCGGCGTTGTGACTTTGGAAAAAATGAACGGGCAGAAATGCGAAGCCGGGCGCGAATCTTATCCGGATGAAATCGTTTTGACGCCGAAGTCAGACGATCCGAAAAGCAAAGCGCCGTTCAAAATGTCATTCTGGGGAAATCCCGGAACCGCCTCGCCCGATGAAAAAGGAGCTTTCTCGCTTTTCGGTTTAAGCGCCGGGCGTCATTTCATCGAAGCTCAATTGCCGGACGAACATTGGTTCGTCAAAGCGATTACATTGACATCGGCTCCGGCTAATCCCGCCGCCGCACGCAACGCCGGAAACAACGGCGTCAATCTCAAAGCCGGAGAGAAGCTCAGCGGTTTGACAATCTCCATTGCCGAAGGCGCAGCCGCTTTGAAAGGCAAAGTTGTCGCCCCCGCCAACGGAAAACTGCCCGCCCGGTTGCGAGTTCATTTGCTGCCCGCCGAACCGGAAGCGAAGGATGAAATCCTGCGCTTTGCGGAAACCAAAGCCGATGACGACGGCTCTTTCGCTTTCGCAAATTTAGCTCCGGGCAAATATCTGCTGGTGGCTCGACTGATTCCGGAAACTGAATCGTCCGACAAACCGCCCAACCCGCTGGCCTGGAACATCGCCGAACGCGCGAAGCTTCGCAGGGAAGCCGAAGCCGCCAATCAAACCATTGAGCTGAAACCCTGCCAGCGCGCGTCCGATTATGCGTTGAGATTTTCAAAATAAGACCAAAGCGCGTCGCAAAAAGAATGACCGGATTTGCCGAATAATCTCTCGGCGAAACCCGTCAGGTTTCGTTATTTCCGTTTGTCTCGTATTCTTTCTCGTCTTTACGATGACCGGACAATCAGGTTCGAGGCGCTATCGCCTGAACTGCCAATTCGCTGTGATTATCACTTTGGAGAAGAGAATGATTCACCCTTTAATTCGTGTTTTGAGTCTGCTGTTGGTTTTCGGCGTGACGGTTTCGGCTCAGAACAAACGCCCTATGACGCCGGAAGATATTGTCGCGCTCAACCGTGCCAGCGATGCTCAGATTGCCTTGGATGGTCGCCGCATAGCTTTCGTCGTAAGCAGTTGGGATCGCGAAAACGACAAATTCAATTCGGACATCTGGCTGGTCAACGACGCGCGCGAAACCGTTCGTCTGACTTCCAATCCCAAACGCGACGATCATCCGCGCTGGTCGCCTGATCTGCGACGGCTGGCTTTTTTGTCAGAGCGTGGCGGCGATGCGGGAGCGCAAATCTATTTGCTCAACCTGCTGGGTGGAGAACCTGTCCCGCTCAGTTTGCACAAAGCCGCTGTGACGGATTTTGAATGGTCGCCCGATGGCCGTTACATTGCGTTCATTGCCGAAGAAGCCCAGGAAAAGCCAAAAACAAAACCGCCAGTCGTTGCCGACGAAAATTTCCGTTACGCGCAATTGTGGCTGGTCGAAGTTGCAACCGGACAGATCAAACAATTGACCAAAGGCCGACTGCATATTTCCGCGCTGAATTGGGCCTGGAACAGTCAGCAGATTGTTTTCACCGCACGTTCGACGCCAAAGTTGATGGACAATCCAACGACGGAAGTTTTCACCGTTCCGGTCAATTGGCAGTCGGCGACAATTGATTCGGCGTCTGCGATGCAATTGACCAAAGGCAACGGAGCCGAAAGCGATCCGCATTTTTCGCCCGATGGCCGATGGATTTCATATCTGGCTCATGCCGACGGCGATTCGACCACCGGACCCGATCGCATTCACATCATTCCTGCCAGCGGCGGCGAAGCCCGCGTGCTGGCGAAAGAATTCGACGGTTACATCCGCAATCATCGTTGGGTTTTCGACAGCCAGAGGTTCATCTTCAATGCCGGATTGGGAGTCAATCAGCAGATTTATACGATGAGCATCGCCGACCAACAACCTGTGGCGATGACTCGCAGCGACGGCGTCAACACCAGCTTTTCAGTGACGATGGATGGAATGAACATCGCCTTCGTCCACGAAAACCCGCGCGTGCCTTCGGAAATTGCTCTGCTGGCGGCGCGGATCATGGTTCCGGTTTTTCTGACTCAATTGAATCCGCAAGCGAATGAATTCGCGCTCGGTCAGGTAGAAACGATCAAATGGAAATCGAATGACGGAACTGACATCGAAGGCGTGCTGGTGTATCCGGTCGGTTATCAAACCGGCAAACGCGTCCCGCTGCTGACATACATTCACGGCGGACCCGAAGGAGCTTACACAAAAAGCTTCAACGCTTCGTGGAGCGCGTTTCCGCAAATTTACGCTGCCAATGGTTACGCGGTGTTTATGCCGAACTTTCGCGGTTCGTCGAATTACGGCGCCAGGTTCGCTCAATCGAATGCCAAGCTGGTCGGTAAAGTGGATTACGAAGACATACTGAGCGGCGTTGATCATCTGACCAAAACCGGAGTGGCGGATGAAAACCGTCTGGCCGTCGCCGGTTGGAGTTACGGCGGTTATATGTCCGGTTGGATCATCGGCCATACGAACCGTTTCAAATGCGCTGCGTACGGGGCCGGATTGTCGAACGCGGTTTCGTATTGGGGAACGGCGGACATTGTTTATCAGCGCGAACGATTGCACGGCGGAACTCCGTGGGAAGCGCGCAAGATGTTTGACGAACAATCGCCGCTTGGTTATTTAACCAATGCGAAAACTCCAACCTTGATCTTTCACGGCGAAAAGGACGAGCGCGTTCCGCTCGGTCAATCGCAGGAAACATATCGCACGTTGAAACGTTTGGGCGTGACGACTCAATTGGTCGTTTATCCAGATCAAGGACACGGCCTGCTTGTCCCCAGTTATCAACTGGACAAGATCAAACGTGAATTCGCCTGGATTGAAAAACACGTGATGGGCAAAACAGAATCGTCCACCGCGAAACGTTAAACAGTGAAACTTTGGTTTCACGCAGAGCCGCAAAGTCGCCGAGAAGGGCAGAACGAATAGAACTTCAACTCCTAATAAGCCTCTTTTCCAGCTTTGCGTTTTTGCGGCTTTGCGCGAGGTTAACTCCGCTCTTTATCTTGAGGTATCAAACTTACAAAGGAAACTTATGGTAAAAGAATATGATGTTGTTGTGTTGGGCGCAGGACCGGGCGGTTATGTCGCCGCCATTCGCGCCAGCCAACTTGGACTGAAAACCGCAATCATCGAAAAACAATACTGGGGCGGCGTTTGTCTGAACGTCGGCTGCATTCCTTCAAAAGCTTTGTTGCGTAACGCCGAACTGGCACACATCATCAACCACGAAGCCAAAACTTTCGGCATCAAAATCGAAGGCAAAGTAACTTTCGATTACGGCGAAGCTTTCCGCCGCAGCCGCAAGGTCGCCGATGGCCGCGTCAAAGGCGTTCACTTTCTGATGAAGAAAAACAAGATTGACGAATATGACGGCTGGGCTACATTCACCGATGCCAATACCATCAGCGTCGCGCTGAACAACGGCAGCAAGGAAAGCGTCAAATTCAAAAACTGCATCATCGCCGCCGGTTCGACTACGCGATTGATTCCAGGTTCTTCGTTATCAGAACGCGTAGTTACTTACGAAGAGCAGATCATGGAAGACAAGCTACCGAAGAGCGTGATCATCGCCGGAGCCGGAGCCATCGGCGTCGAATTCGCTTACGTCATGAACAATTACGGCGTGGACGTGACCATAGTCGAATTCCTCGATCGCGTCGTTCCGCTGGAAGACGAAGAAGTCAGCGCCGAACTTGCGCGTCAATACAAGAAAGCCGGAATCAAGTTGCTGACCTCGACCCGCGTTGAAAAGATCGAAGACAAAGGCAAGAACGTTCGAGTCACCGTCAGCGACAAGGACGGCAAACAGGAAGTGCTGGAAGCCGAGAAGGTTTTGCAAGCCATCGGATTCAAACCTCGCACGGAAGGTTACGGACTGGAAAAGACCGGCGTTAAATTGACCGATCGAGGCGCGATTGACATCAACGAAAAGATGCAAACCAGCGTCCCGCACATTTACGCAATCGGGGACGTTACCGCCAAACTGATGCTGGCTCACGTAGCCGAATCAATGGGCGTCATTGCGGCGGAAAATATCAAAGGCGAACATACCATCAAGCTGGAATACGAAATGATGCCGCGAGCTACTTATTGCCAGCCGCAAATCGCCAGTTTTGGTTACACGGAAAAACAGGCGCGCGAATTAGGTTACGATGTCAACGTAGCTAAATTTCCGTTCACCGCCAACGGCAAAGCTCACGGCCTGGGCGATGCTACAGGCTTTGTTAAGCTGATCAGCGACAAAAAGTACGGCGAAATGTTAGGCGGGCATTTAATCGGACCGGATGTTACTGAGCTGTTACCCGAACTTACTTTGGCCAGGTACGCCGAACTAACTCCGGAAGAAATCGCGCGTAACGTCCACGCTCATCCAACATTGAGCGAGGCGGTGAAAGAAGCAGCTCACGGCCTGGCTGGGCATTTCATTAACTTCTGATGGGAGCGCGGGCGTCTGGCCCGCCAACCCCATATTTCAGGGAACCGTTTTTCCCACGAATGCATACGAAGCGCCACGAAGAAAAACGAAGCTGAATTTGGATAGGTCATTACAAACCAACACTCAGCCGCAGGGTGTGGAATATTCAATTGCTCCGCCCTGGGCGAAAAGCTATAGCTGAAGGAGGGAGTAAACTATGAAACCGGAAATGAAGGCTGAAGCGAACGTCAAACAGGCTGTGCCGTTTTTTGGAGTAACCAACATTGAAAGGTCTCTGCGTTTTTACGTAGATGGGCTGGGCTTCGAAAAGAAAATCGAATGGACGCCAGAAGGGAAGCTCAGGTGGTGCTGGTTGCAATTGGGCGAAGCCTCTTTGATGTTGCAGGAATTTTGGACTGACGGCCATCACGCCAACGCGCCTGCGGAAAAGTTGGGCGTTGGCGTTTCGATCTGCTTCATCTGCGCGGACGCGCTGGCGATTTACCGCGAATTGAAAGCGCGGGGAATTCAGGCTTCCCGGCCATTCGTGGGCAATGGGATGTGGGTGACTTCAGTGACAGACCCTGATGGTTACAGGCTGGATTTTGAAAGCTACACGGACGCGCCCGAAGAAAGCGAATACTCGGAATCTGATTGAATGGATTCTGCTGTTGTCAGTTTGCTCCGTGATTTTTCAGCATCTCGGCGATTTCCGAATGGCCTCGCCGGATAGCCCATTGAAGCGGCGTCGCCCAGGCCAAATCCGGTTGATCTGGCAGGTCGGGTTTTGCGCCGTGTTTCAGCAGCAGTTCGACCATATCCTTCTGTCCGTGTTTGGCTGCCCAGCCAAGAGGCGTTGAACAAAATTCCTCCTCGCGCGCATTCAAATCAGCTCCGTGTTCGATGAACAACTCGGCCTTTTCCACGTCTCCCTTTCTGGCGAAATGATGAAGCGGAGTCGCGCGCAGCCAATCGGGCTGGCTTGGGTTCAACCCATGTTGGAAAAGTAGTTCGTTCAATTCGCGCGTCTTCGCGCCGACTGACCATCCAGGGAATTGAACTCGTTTGGGCAGGTCTGGTTGATAACGAAGCAGCAATCGCACAAAAGCTTCCTGTCCTTCTCCCGCCGCATTCGACAGAGCTTCGGGGTCGTCGGCCATTTTCGGATTGATCGCGAAAACAGCCGCCGCCGTTTGCACATCGCCGTAATACGCCATCATATGAACCGCGCGAGCGGCTCCGTACGAACAAAGCAAATCAATCATCGGTTGGTCGGAATTTGAAATCGCGCGGCTCAACGCGTCGGCTGAACTTTCGACTTCTGGATTCGGATAAGCTCCGTGTTCCAACAGCAGTTTGGCGATTTCGCGATGACCGTTGGCGACCGCTGAATAAAGCGCGTGACCGTGCGGCGCGATTCCTTCTTCGGGCTGATTCGGATCGGCGCCGCGTTCCAACAGCAGCTTGACGATTTCGATGTGCCCGCGCGCGCTGGCGTTTTTCAATGGCGCGCCCGCACCGATGTAATAACCTGGATATTCCGAAAGGCGGTTGGCAAGCTGCGGGTCTTGATCAAGCAGTTCGCGCACCCGTTCCAGATCGCCGGTGCTGGCCGCCGTGCAAATGTCCACGTAAGCGCCGCGTTCGCGCAAATGGGTCAGGACTTGCGCTGGCGTCACCGGCCAATCCTGCGGCACGTCGCGCCATCCGCGAAAGTGGTAATCGCCGTTATAAAGCTGAATCGGTCGCGCGCCATCCTGACGCTTCGCGTTAATGTCAGCCCCGCGCGCCAGTAGTTCGTCAATCATGTCAAGCTGCCGCGTCATCACCGCCCAGTGAATCGGCTGATTTGAAGTGCCGTCTCCGGCGTGCAGCAATTCCGGCGCGGCGTCGAGCAGGCTTTTTACTTTCGGCAAATCGTGCGCGCGAATGGCTTCGGCAACGGCTTCGCCTTTGGGCGAAGCGCCTTTGGTCGCGGCATAATTGTCTTCCAGGAGTTTTCCCATCTCTGCGTAACCGCGGTCGCGGCAAATATCCAGTAAGCTGTCGTTGAATGCAAAGCCGAGCGGGTCAGCGCCGTGATCGAGCAGAAAGCGAACAACTTCGATTTGATTTTCCCGCACGGCGAAGTAAATCGGCGTTCGATACCCGTAATTGCAACGCGCCAGCGCCGGGTCTTTTTTGATCAGCCGCTTGACGATTTTCAGGTCGCCAGTAATGCAGGCGCAGAACATCTTCCAAACGTCCGTGCCGGTTCCAGGCGACCAAGTCAATGGTTCTTTCTCCTTCAAGACCTTTGGACGAATCAGACGTTTAATCTTTTTTGTCTGCCTCGCATCATTTTTTGAACCTGATGATCGTTGTTTTTTTCGTTTATGTTTCATGAATTCCCCTGCACTTTGTCGCGTATGAATACTGGTTTGGACTGAAATGTTCTGATGTTCAGAAATTCGACTATCACTGCAAGAATGTTCCGACTGATTTCAGTAACGACATAAAACCTGATGTAGACGAGGTCTGGTACGCAGAAACATCATAATTATCTTCTACGTTTAACAACGTGTGAACGAAGAATGGATTTGTAAAAACAGAGCCAGACTGCGGATGTTTGCTTGTTTTTGTGAAATAT
This sequence comes from uncultured Heliomicrobium sp., assembly GCA_964426025.1. Lineage (GTDB taxonomy): Bacteria > Acidobacteriota > Blastocatellia > RBC074 > RBC074 > RBC074. The sequence goes on along the minus strand of CAYRQB010000014.1, from coordinate 13,075 downwards.
TTGATCGTGTATATCAAAGCCGGATTTTAAGAAGGGATAAAATCCAATTGTCATAATGAAGTTCGCAATTTACACCTTGCTCCGGTCAGGCGCACACATTACAGTATTGGAAAGGTAAAGTAGACAGCGATGTTGATAGCAGCCTGTTTTGAAGAATTCAGGGTTACTCCTTCAGTCGCCCGACATTATTGCGAAATAGAGACTGCCTGCGGTTGCCAAAGCTGAAACAGATTACAGCGAAGTGACCCTTGCCTCATTGCGTTTGGCGGTGGAGAGAAACAAGTAATCTTGCACGGATGAACAGTTCGAGCGCGTTAGTTGTTGAGCAGAAAATATGATTGGTCAGACGGTTTCTCATTACAGGATCAATGAGCGTCTTGGCGAAGGCGGAATGGGCGAAGTTTATCTGGCGACGGACACATTGCTTGGCCGTCGTGTCGCAATCAAATTCCCGACTTTGTCCAGCAATGAAAGCGACGAACGCGCGCGCTTTTTGCGCGAAGCCCGCACCATTTCTGAATTGAGCCATCCGAACATCGCCACGCTGTTTGATTACGGCGAAACGGAAACCGGGCGCCCTTTTCTGGTCATGGAACTGGTGAAAGGCCAATCGTTGAGCGAGTTCATGCGCAAAGGGGAAATGAGCCTGCTCCGCGCTGTTGAAATTGTGACTGAGGTCGCTCTCGCCCTGGGAGAAGCTCACAGCGCGGGAGTCGTTCATCGCGACATCAAACCTTCAAACATCATGCTTGATTTGAAAGGGCAGGTGAAGGTTCTTGATTTCGGTTTGGCCAAACACGTTACGGATGAACGCGCGTTGTTGTCAGAACCGGAGGCGAAAACAGCCGTGGCAGTGCATAGCCAGCGAGGGATGATAATCGGAACGCCAGGTTATTCGTCTCCAGAACAGGCGCAAGGTTTGGATGTTGACGGGCGCAGCGATCTGTTTTCACTCGGGGCGATTTTGTACGAAGCGATTACCGGACATTCGCCCTTTCGAGGAGCCAGTGCGCTGGAAAGCGCTGCCAACGTGCTGAAACTGTCTCCCGTTCCGCCTTCAAGATTCAATCCGAATGTGCCAAGTCGGTTGGAACTGATTACTCTAAGGCTACTGGCCAAGCAATTGGACAAGCGCTACCAGGCGGCGCAGGATTTGATTGATGATTTGGACTCCGTCAAGGATTTGCTGGAAGGCGAAGCCGGACAAACCAAGGTACTGAAACAAATTGACCCGGTGGAATCGGAGCCATCAAAACATAGCGTTTCTGTGGAATCGGAGCGGTCAGATCATAGCGTTTCAGGCAAAAGCCAACCGTTGAATTTCACCAGATCAATTAACTTGATTGTTCAAGGCCTGAATCAGCCGCGAAATCGGATCGTATATTTTGTCGGGGGCGGTCTGCTGTTATTGATTGTTGGGTTGCTGATAATCAGACCGTGGCGACCTGCCGCGCATCAGCCCTCGCCTGAGGCGAAGCGCTGGTTAGAAATCGGTTCGAATGCTTTGCGCGATGGAGCTTATTATCAGGCCAGCAAGGCGCTTGAACAGGCTGTTGCCGCCGATGATACCTACGTGCTGGCTCACGCGCTGCTGGCCGAAGCCTACGTCGAACTGGATTTCATCGAAAGAGCCAAAGACGAACTTTTGCGAGTCAGCGCTGCTGATCGTTCGTCATTGTCTGAACTCGACATACTTTATCTGGACGCCATCATCGCCACAGCAACAAATAACTTTGCCAAATCGGTTGAACATTATCAGAAAATAGTTGATGAAGCTTCGGACAAGGAAAAAGCCTACGCGCTGGTTGATCTGGCGCGAGCCTATGAAAAAAATCAGGATTTGAATAAGGCCATCGCCAATTATCAACAGGCGGTGACATTGAACCCGCAATACGCAACTTCTTTTTTGCGTCTGGGAATCCTGTATGGGATTCAACGCGATCAGACGAACGGCCTGGCTTCATTCGACAAGGCTGAGGCGATTTATCAGGCTGTCGGAAATCTGGAAGGCCGCGCCGAAGTCGCCTTCCAGCGCGGAGCATTGTTCAACGCGCTGAACAAGATGTCTGACGCCAGACAGCATCTGGAACGAGCGTTGATGTTGGCCAAAGCCAGCGAGAACAAATCGCAGGAGATCAAAACCCTTTTGCAATTGAGCAGCGTTTCCGCAGACGTTGGCGAAACCGAGCGCGCGACGAATTACGCGCGCGAAGCCGTCGAACTGGCGCGCAATAACCGAATGGAAACCATGAGCGCGCGCGGTCTGGTTGATCTTGGGAATACTTTCCTGGCCACGGGCAAGTACGCCGAAGCGGAAAAGCATTTTTTGCAGGCTCTCGACGCATCGCAGATCAACAAAGCGCATAGAAACGAAGCTCGCGCGCAATTGTCTCTGGCCAGTTTGTACGTTCAGCAAAACAAGGCTGACGAAGCGGCGCGTTATCTTGAACCCGCGCTGGCTTTTTATCAGCAGGGCGGATACCAAACGGAAGCTTTTCAGGGGTTGAGCTTGCAGGTTCGACTGAATCGAAAGAAAGGCGAATACGAAACCGCTCTCAAATCCAGCAATGAATTATTGCAGCTTGCCAGACAGCGTAATGATCAATCTCTGATCGCTGCCGCTCATACTGAGTTAAGCTCGGTTCATTCGCTCAAAGGCGATTATCCGCAAGCTATCATTCATCTGCAGGAAGCCCACAAGATTTACAAAAATCTGGGAGTTCAACGCAGCATGGCTTACAGTCTGCTCAATCTGGGCAATACTTTTTTGCGTTTAGGTCGCTTTACTGAAGCGCAGTCGGCATTGGACGAGGCCAAAGGAATTGCCGACAGACCGACGGGCGGTTACCCCGAACTGGTAATTCTGATCAGGCTGTCGAACGCAGAAAAGGCGCTTATTCAGGAGCGATTTTCCGAAGCCGAAGCCATCGCCAAAGAGGTTTTGAACTTTAAGTCAGGGCAATCAACGGCCTCAACAATCACGGCCAAACGCTGGCTTTGTCTGGCTCAGGCATTTGGAGGAAATCCTTCGGCTGGTCGGGCACAATGTTCCGAAGCTGTTGAAATGATCCGGCAACTTTCCGATCCGGGTCAGTTTGCCGCCGCTCAACTCAATCTGGCTGAAAGCCAGTTATTGGCCAACGATTCAGATAACGCTTTGAATACCGCCTTGCAGGCGCAGGAATTTTTCGCTCGCAGTGGCCAGAAAAATCTGGCTTGGCGAGCATTATTGATCGCCGCCATCGCCAGCTTGAAAGCGGGAAACAGGCAGAATGCCGTTTCGCTGGCCGCTCAGTCCGCTGAATCTCTGGCGAGTTTGGAACAAATCTGGGGCGCAACCGACTTCAATCATTATTCGAACAGGCCTGACATCGCGCGAATGAAGAAACAGCTTTCGGATTTGAACAGTTCATCTCAGTAATGGATCAAGCTTGATTCATCCACAAATTCAGCTTTACAGCCCTCAGGCTTTGTCATTTTCACGAAGTAATGAATTTCTCTGACACCGAAAAAACGCGTTTGGCATTGGCCGAAACGTCAAACCCCAACTTACCTCAAAGGAGTTAAACATGCGTAACTTGCGTCTCTTTATCATTGCCACAGTTTGCATCTGCGCGCTTGCGCTAGGAGTTTTTGCCCTGACCGGAAACCCAAAGGCTTCAATCACAAATCAGGATGATCCGCCAATCATCGTCAAGGGCGGTTCATTGACCGTTCAGTGTCCGGGAAATGACGAATGCCTGGGCAGAGCTACATCAGGCAGGTATAGCCATTCGAAACGGGATGGGAAGATCAACAGGATCGTAGTCAAGGCGACAAACGGCGACGTACTATTTGATAGTGACAAAGACAACACTCAGCTTGGTGGCCGCCCTGAAATAGAGATTTACTACAAATAACCCGCCTGTCAGCGGTGAAATCCAGACTCAGTCGCGGCTGACCGTTTCGATGATTTGCTGTTCGGAAATCAGAACCAGGTTGGCCGCGGCTCCCAGCGGGACGTAAGAATCAACCGCGCGGATCGAATTCATCTTGCCTTCAAAACCGTCTTCGGCCAATGAAGCGATAATTGCTTCGGCTATGCCGCCGCCGGTTGCGCGGCATTCATCGGCGATGACCAGGCGCTGGCATTCGTCGGCGTGGCGTCTGACGGCTTCCATCGGCAGCGGGTTCAGCCATCGCAAATCCAGCACGCGAGCGTTGATGCCGTGTTCGTCTTTCAGCTTTTTGGCAGCGCGCAAACTCAGCCGCAGACCATTGGCATAACTGACGATCAACACATCACTGGCTTTCGCGTTGTAAACACCGACTTCGCCCGGCAGCAGCATTGAATCTTCACCGCCCGGCGATGGGTAATCGGTCAGCCACAGATTGTCGCCGTCCGCGTGCAAATCTTTTTCGTGATAAAGCGCGATTGGTTCAAGGAAGACGGCGACTCTGCCGCTCACCTTTGCCGTCGCCACCAGTCCGCGCAACATCCGCGCTGCGTCGTCTCCGCGCGAAGGCGTAGCCAGCAGTAAGCCCGGAATGTCGCGTAGCGCGCCAATCGAATTGTCGTTGTGGAAATGCCCGCCGAAGCCTTTCTGATAAGCCAATCCCTGAACGCGCACGACCATCGGGTTTGAAAATTGTCCGGACGAAAAGAATTGCAGCGAGCAGGCTTCGCCGCGAATTTGATCCAGCGCGTTGTGTATGTAAGCCAGGTACTGGATTTCTGGAATCGGCAGCAATCCTGTCATCGCCGCTCCCTGCGCCGTGCCGAGAATAGTCGTTTCGTCCAGCAACGTATCGAAGACCCGACCAAGTCCGAACTTCTTCTGCAAACCGGCGGTGACGTAATACACGCCGCCTTTTTTGCCTACGTCTTCGCCGAAGGCGATGATTTCAGGAAAGCGCAGCATTTCGTCGGCCAGCGCGGAATTGATGTGCGCTCCCATCGTTCGTTTGGTCGCGGTTTTGGTTTGTTCAGGCAAAGCGTTGTCGAACAATTTGGCGCGAGCTTCCGCCGAGGCCTGAACCTTCGCCGTCGCGCGAATCGCCTTTTCATCGTATGGAGCAAGCGGCGTGATGACTTCGGCGACGGTTTCCAGCTTCGGATGTTTGACCGCTTTGTCCATCGTTTCATCAATACGAGCCTGAACACCGGCGACGATGGTTCGCAATTCTGCTGGTGTCGCCGCGCCTGTGGAAATCAAATAACCGGCATTGACCGTCAGCGGGTCTTTTGATTCTTCAGCTTCGATTTCCTGCAAGGTTCGATACGTAGTTTCGACATCGGTTCCGGCGTGTCCCCACAATCGCGTGGTGTGCAGGTGCAAAAAGACTGGCTGCCGCAATCTTCTGCAAGTCCTGATTGCTTCGTCGCAAACGTCGAAAACTTCGTCCATCTCGCCTTTGGCTTCAAAGTAATGCAAGTGTGGTTGATTGCTGAACGAATCGTGAATCCAGTTTGGAGGAGTTGAAACGGAAATGCCTATGCCGTTGTCTTCGCACAGGAACAGAATCGGCGCGGAACCGCCTCGCCTGACGGTGTACCGCGCGGCGTTGATGCCGGCCAGCGCCGTCGCGTGGTTGGCCGATGCGTCGCCGAAAGAGCAAAGCACAATCGAATCATCGCTGAGGTCTTCTGCCTTTCCGGCCCTTCTGGCCATTCGTAGCGAAAAGGCCAGCCCTGAAGCTTTGGGCAAATGCGAGGCGATAGTGCTGGTTTGCGGCGGAATCCACAGCGGACGACTGCCCCAGACTTTGTGGCGACCTTGAGAAATCGGATCGTCCTTTGAAGCGCAGAACGACAACAGCGTGTCGAAGATCGTGTCCACTTCCGGCAGTTTGCGAGAACGTGCGGCCATCAATCCGCCTGATCGGTAATGCAAAAAGCAGGGATCGTCCAATCGCAACAGTGCGCCGACGATTGCGTTGTTTTCGTGACCGGCGCTGCTGATGGTGTAAAAACCTTCGTTGCGCTTTTTCAATTCGCGAGCGGCGACATCCAGCAGACGGCTGGTCACCTGATCCTCAAAAATTTCCAGAGCCTGTTTGACCGTCAGTTTGCCGTTCGGCTTCATCGGATCGGTTGGCGAAAGTTTCTTTTCAGAAGCCACGGCATTCGCCAGATATTCTGTGAAGCGGTTTTGAACGATTTCGACTCGAGTCAGTGGAGTAGCCATACGATGATTCAAGGGAATTGATTTTTTCCTGCAGAGCGAGCAGTAACAAAGAAGGCTTTACAGCAGTTATTGCCGCAAAGCCTTTATCGGTTGAAAGCACAATTATCCAGTGGATAAATCAGTTCTTTTTGGGCGGCGCCGGGGGTGGCGGCGGCGCTTTGGCCAATTCATAACCGGCAGCTTCCCAGGCGTTCATACCGCCGAGCAATGCGCCTGCACCTTTGTAACCGGCTTGTTCCAGTAAAAACGCCGCACGGGCGCTTGTATGTTCAGCCGGTCAGGTACAGTAGGCGATGATCCGCTTGTCTTTCGGCAGTCCATTGAAGTCCTTGTTTTCAAGTTTCGACAACGGGTAATCAATCGAGCCTTTGATGTGTGTGGTCTTATATGCCTCAGTGCCGCGCACATCAATGATGACGGCGTTGCCTTCGTCAACCAGTTTCTTGGTTTCTTCGGCGCGAAGACGAGGCATTTTGTCTTCAGGGTTTTGAGTTGGCGAAGGCGCAGCAGCAGCAATATTGGCTTGCGCCGCCGCGGTTGAATTGGGTTGATCCGTCGAAGCTGACAATTTCGAGCAAGCCAGTGCCAGACAGGCGCTGAAAACAATCAAAGCTCCACGACCAAAAACAGAAAATTCTTTCATGAGGTTCATCTCGCTTAGTTTGAGGTTTTCGACTTAGCCGAGAAAAGCCCGGCTCAATGACAGCGACGCCAGTTTACACGATGGCTTCAAAATCAGACAAACGCCAAACCGACAAAAAATTGTGACTTGAACTTTCACTCGCACTCGGCCAAGATGTCCGCCTACTGACGATTTTGCAATTGCAACTTTCTGACTTGATGAAGCCTTACAGCCGTCCATTATTTATTCTAGCCGTCGGTCTTAGCCTCTGCTGCTTTCTGTCTTGCAAATCCAAACCTGCGACTGAAAATAAAACTGTTTCTTCGCCTACGCCTGCTCCCACTCCGAAACCGAAACCATTTATCGCCTACCTGAAAGAAGGCGATTTGTGGGCGATTCGCAGCGACGGCGCTGACGGGCGTGTGCTGGCCGTCGCGCCGGAAAGCCAGACGATTCAGGATTTCGTTTGGTCACCGGACGGCAGTCGTATCTATTACGCGGTTGGTTCTCAGTTCTTCGAAATCATGATCGCCAACAGCAACATAGCAAACGCGGGCGAACTGGCGGCTCCGCCAGGCGTGACGATTGACCGAATAGAGATGGCTCGAGATGGCAAGACAATTCTGGTCAACGCTTACGACGCAAATACTTTGCCGCGTCTTTACGCCGTAACAATTGGCAAACGCGAAGCCCGTGAACTGGCGATTGATGATTACAACGCGTTGATTAAGTATCGCTCGCCGGTCATTCGCGTGGTTGGCGAAATGTCCGTTTCGCCGGATGCCAGATGGGTTCTTTTCAAAGACGTGGTCGGCACGGGCGAAGAGCTTTTCATTTCCAACGTAGAAACTGGCGCGCGAATGCAGATAACGCATCTTTATGAACTCAGCGGTTTTGAAGAATCGGTCGAAACCGAAGGCGGGCGACGCGTGATGGAAGCTGCCTGGTCGTCTGATGGTCGTTACGTTGTTTTCAATCCAATGCAGTATTGCTCGGAAATTGGTTTGTGTTCCGGCAGGCTTTATCTAATCGAAGCCTTCGGCGGCCCTCAGCTTCAGCTTTCAATTGATATGATGGTCAGCGTCCCGACCGGCTGGTCCGGGGATGGCAACTTTCTGGTTTACGACGACGGCAGCCGAGTTGTCGTAGCCGACACACAGGGCTATCCAAAAGCATTAACCGAAGGCCATCACCCGAAATGGCAGCCAGCGCTGTGACGCAAAATTACATTTATTGCTTTTGAGCTTCAATGGCTTCGTTCAGAAACCGGCTCGCTTCCTTAGCCCAGTTGGAATTGGAATCAATGTCCAAATACCGCCGCCAGCTTTCCTCCGCTTCTTTCCACGATTGTTGAGTGTGATAGAGCAGCGCCAGATTGAATCGCGCTTCGGGCGATGAAGAGTCGAGCTTCAAAGCCTCTTGCAGATGATGACGGCAAGCGTTGAAATCAGCCGAAGCCTTGTCCGTTTGCGAAACTGAACGGAATGCTTTGCCTCTTTCCAGGAATGCAACCGCCAGATCAACGTGCAGAGCCACATTTGTTGGAGCAGCCATCGAACCGGCTTCCAGCTTTTTGATCGCTTCGCCGAAATTCTTTTTGGTCAGGTAGTATTTGCCCTGCGCGTGCAGGGAATTGGGAGTTTGTTCTTTTCCGGCCAATTCCCTGAAAGCTTTGTCGGCGGCATTCAGCCTGGCGGAATTGACTTGTGGTGAGGATTTGGACGCGCCGGGAAATTGTGCGTAGGGGAATCCAGTGATGCGAGCTTCGAGCGGGCGCTCTTGACGATAAGCGTCTTTCAGCGCGTTGACGCCTGAGCTAAGGTTCGATTGAAAGAACATCCACCAACCGAATCCGCCCACACCGACCACCAACAATGCCGCAACGGCTGTCAAAACCGGGGGCGAAAAGAAATTCGCCAGCGCCATTCTGAATCTTTCCGCTATTGTTAGTTGGGATTCTTCTTCCTGTTTGAATGTCTTCAGGTGTTTGTTCAAGACTTGAGAGATTTTCAGTCTCTGGCGGCCTTCATCTGTGGATAAAAAGAGTTTTTCGTAACTCTTTTGTTGTGAGGGATCCAATCGGCCATTCGAATAATCGTCAATCAAATCTTCTTCGACGATCAGCATCTGTTCAATGAATTCGTTATCAGCCAGCAACCGTTCTTCGATACGCTGTTCTTCATCGGATGAAAGGCCACCCAGCAAATAACTGCGTAACTGTGTGTCAGGTACTTTCAATTCTTCTTTCATTTACATACCCAGCCCCTTTCTTGGTTATCAATGTTCTGCCGGTTTGATAAGGGGCAAGATGATAAAGTGTTTCGCCAGAGTGGAATTTATCGCAAACATTGTTTCAAGCATTCTTCCAGCGTGGCTCTGATGCGGTGCGCGCGTATTCGCAGTGCATTGAGGCCGATTCCCATTTCATCGGCCATGGCTTTGCGGTGATCAATTTTTTCGCGTTTGTCGCCAACGTAATAATCCACAACCAATCTGCGTTGCTGTGTTGAAAGCTGTTTCAGGCATTGATCCAGGCAATCGGCTTCCTCTTCTTTTGAATCGTCAGCCTGTTCGGCGGATAAACTGGTGTGATCGTGTTCGGGTAAAGGCTCCTGGCGTTCCATTTCCCGAACGTATTCAAGGTGCAAATTGCGCGCGACGACGATTATGTATCGCGAAGGTTCGCCGACGTAGGTGTCAATCATTTCAGGCAATCGGCGCATCACGCGATTGAAAGTTTCGTCAGCCAGTTCTTCCGCCAGATGACACCCTCGGCGGGTGAGGATGGTGATCAGATTGTTGCGCACGCATTCATAGCGTTGCGCGGCCTTCTCCATATCCTGATCGAGCCAGCGAAGAAAGAGGTTGAAATCGTCCGGAGATGGTTGCCATTTGTTGCGCATCAGGACAATAGGGAGTTTTCGGTTGCTGCGCACGCTTTTCAGAAGCATGCGCAGCACAGTTGGACTAACGCCTGCGGTGTCGGCAAAGCTAAAACGATTTGCTCAATCAGCGGAAAAATTTCCGCGAGTCAGAGACTACGACTTGTATTGTTATTGTTGAACCGCTGGCTAAAAAATGGTCGGCGATTGCGACCGAGAGGGATTATCAAGTTTGCGCAATGGCAAATCAAGTAAAGTCTGAGAGGTGGAAATGAAGAAGCCGAGTCAGTTTGTCGCTGGGCGCTGACTCGGCTTGGAAGTTACGACATTTATTTGACTACCATTTCCCCAATCCCAGTCGTTTCAGGGCATGAGCGGTTGGATATCCAGTCGCGGCAATTTTATGGCTGGCTTGAAATCGCCGCATTGCCTCAATTGTGGACTGATCATAAACGCCCGTTGTTTCGCCATCATAGAAACCGCGGCTGGTCAGCGCCTGTTGAATTTGAATCACTCGCATCGAATCAATATTGATTCGGCGCGAAGGAGTGATCGTGCTGTTCGCCGCTGTGTTAGCGTCTGCCAGAGAACGCGGGAGCGGCGGATTCAACAAACGCGACAGATCGGACGAATTGGTCGCGCCGTATTCCATAACCTCAATACGGTCTGGAACGACTGTCGAAGGTTCAATAGGTCTGTAAACCTGCTCGGCGTTTCTTCTGGCAGTTCTGCTACGACTGCGTTTGCCGCGTTTTGTAACTTTGCGGCTTGAAGAACGGTTGCGGGATTTGGCCTGTTTGGATTTCTTGCCTTTCGATTGCGAAGCGGTGGCTTTGCCTTTTTTACTCTTAGCTTGGGTTTGTGTAACAAACGCGGGAATTAAAAGAGTTGCAACAAGCACACATGTGAGGATGCGTGCGTTTATGCGTGAGAGCATCACATTCACCTCCGGGGCAATGGTTAGGTTGTTGGGACAACAAGGCAGCAATACGTTCGAGAATGCTGAACCAGGTTGATTTTTGGACAATCAAAATTCACTACTTCCAAAATTCACTACTTCACTACGGTTTGTTGAACGAGATAAAAATTCGCGGTGTCGGAGAAAGCTTTTGCCGATAAACCTGCAAAACAATCGGGTCACCAGAGTTAAGGCTGGTGATCGTCTCTTTGAAGTCGCTGGCAGTTTTTACCGGTTGACGATTTATCATTTCAATTACGTCGTTCGCTTTTAAGCCTGCGTCGTCGGAAATGCTGCCGGCTTCGATGCGTTGCACCAAGATTCCGCTGATGTCGCCAAGCTCTTTTTCCAGAATGCGCATCGGAGTCAGCGATTCAACCCTGATTCCAATGTTCTGGCGCGGCGAATCTTCACCATCGCTTGTTTTTTCAATATCCGCGCGGCTCAGAAATTCCTGCCCAGGTCGCTGGCTGATGACTACCGAAAGGGTCATTTCCTGGCCGTCGCGTAAAATCTTGATCGGGGCGGATGTTCCAACTGGACTGGAAGCGACTCGCCTGACCAGGTCTCCGTCGTCTTTTATTCGTTCGCCTCTGAATTCCAGAATGATGTCGTTGAGTTTCAATCCGGCTTTTGCCGCCGGGCTTTCAACTACTTTCCCGCCCACTTGCATCGTTTCGCTGATGTTGCTGACTATTGCTCCGCGAGCGACGGACATTCCATAAACTTTGGCGATTTGAGGAGTCACTCGATCGGTCATTGCGCCAAGAAAGCCGCGAACGACGAAGCCATTCTTGACCAGTTGCCTGTAAACCGCAATAGCTTCAGAGGTGGGGAGCGCAAAGCAGATTCCATTGTAATCACCAGTGCTGGTGGCAATGGCCGAATTGATTCCCACGACTTCGCCTGAAAGATTGATCAGCGGGCCGCCCGAATTTCCGCGATTGATGGCCGCGTCGGTTTGCAGAAAGTATTGAAAACCAACCTGTTTGTATAGTTGGGACGAATCGCGTTCTCTGGCGCTGATGATTCCGGCAGTCACGGTTTGATCCAAGCCAAAAGGAGAGCCGATTGCCAGCACCCAATCCCCGACTCGCATCTTTTCCGAATCGCCAATTTTGGCCGCAACCAATGGCGCATTCGATTCAACCTTGATCACCGCCAAATCCACTTCGCGGTCGCTGCCGATGATGCGCGCGGGAAGTTCAGTCCCATCAAAAAAACGCACCTTGATTCGATCAGCGCCTTCGACGACGTGGCGGTTGGTCAAAATGTAACCCTGTGGATCGACAATAACTCCCGACCCGTTTCCGCGTCGCACCGGCTCGGAGTCGCTGAACGGCAAAGCCGAATCGAACGACGGACGAGGAACCGGCAGAAGGTCCAAATCGCGCCTGGATTTTTTGGGTTTGATCACGGTAGAGATATTGACGACCGACGGTTCTACCTGTCGCGCAATTTCGACGAATGCCGAAGCCAATTCGGAATTGACTTCCTTGTCTATGGCAATAGCTCGTTTGGATTGTTGCGACAGAACAAACCCTGTGATCACGCCAAACGCCAGAAAGCAGGCCGCCACGGCAATCAGAATCGCGCGCTGACGGGAGCGACGATAATGCTCGAGCAATTCGCTTTGTTGGTGAGCGAAGTTATCCATATGCAAAATCTTTCTGGATGCTCTTTCAATTCGGATGCGGGGTATAAGGTTGCTACTTTGCGTCGGAGCGGATTATAGCAAAATTGTCTTACTGATTGGCAACCGGATTAAATTCCTGCCGTGAGTGAATATTTACAACATCTGCCAGTTTTTCATCCTGCGCTTACTCTCCGCCTGACGGCCATCTCAACCAAAATCGTTTTGCAAATTCATCTGACGGAGGATTGAGCAATGAAATCTGAAGTGCCGCTTTGATGCAGAGCATTGATCGAAAACATTCCGATTAGGAGTTAATCCCCCAGGACTTGTTCAGAGTGTTTGCGTTGAAAGTGTCGTGTCCTATAGCGGGCTGTGGGAAATAGGCTTGAGCGATGTAGTGATGGTGGTGAAGTGCGTTTACAAACGAGTTCTTTCAATCCCTGAAAAAGATGATCTCAGGGAAAAGGCTCAAGAGATGGTTTGTATGGAAAGTCAGTTGATGCCGAAGGGGGGACTCGACCCACCATTGGATTTAACAATCACTGACATCAGATAACACAAGCTATGCTAAATTCAACCGTTTACAGCCTCTGCGACCAGCTTGTGGTCCGAGATCAAATAAAAAATAAGAGAAAGTTTTGTCCCATTTTTGTCCCACAATTCGCCGCGATTGCTTGGGGTGCAAGAGGCCGTGGGTTCGAATCCCGCCGTTCCGACTTTCAGATTCATATAGTTACGGGCATCTTAATGATGCCAGTTTTGCTTTGCAGGTATATTTGCGGACATATTGGAATTGGAAACCACCTCAAA
>CAYRQB010000013.1:0-37984 GCA_964426025.1 uncultured Heliomicrobium sp. | reverse complement strand
CAGGGCAAAGCGAGCGCGACACCCGCGCCGCGCAAAAAATTCCGTCGTGAAGTTTGTTTCGATTTATTCATCGTTTGATTCCTTGATTCTTTATTGCAGCGTTGAAGGCGATCCTGGTTGACGAAGGCGCTGACTGATTCTTGTCGCGCCCACTTCGATTGCGGAACTGTTTGCTAGTCGCAATTTCCGTTGCCAGTCGCGCGAAGCTGGCATCGTCATCAGCATTCACCATTCGCTCGATCAGCATTTCATCGGAGGCCAGAACTGTGCGACCAAGCGCGTAACCGACCAGTTTGCGCGAAAGCGTTTTGCGAACCAGCGAATCTTTTGATTGCAGGTATTTCAGCAATCCATCAATTCCGGTGATTTCGGTTTTGTCGGTCAGCGCGGCAGAATCTTCAATAGGATTGCCATCAGGATATTTATCGCGCCATCGTCCGGTCGCGTCGTAATGTTCCAGCGAAAACCCCAGCGGGTCAATTCGCGTGTGGCAATTGGCGCAGGCGACATTGCGTTTGTGCTGTTCCAGTTTGGCTTTCAGCGATAAACCGCCGAAGAGTTTGTCGTCAGCGGGAAGCGAACCGGCATCGGCTGGCGGCGGCGGCGTTGGCGTTCCCAGAATCCGGCGTAATATCCAATCGCCGCGCTTGACCGGGCTGGTTCTGAGCGGAGCCGAAGTTACAGTCAGCACGGCTCCCAACCGCAACAATCCGCCGCGATTGAAAGCGTTCGCGCCTTCGACCAGTTCGGATTCATCCTTTGCTTTGATTTCTTTTCTCACGCCGTAAAACTTCGCCAGATCGCGATTCAGGAAAGTGTAATCAGCGGTCAGAATCTCACGTATCGGGCGATCTTTGCGGATGATGTGCTCGAAGAAGGAGACGGCTTCGTCGTACATAGCTTCGCGCACGTCGTCGGTGAATTCGTTGAAACGCGAAGTGTCAACGCCCTTGTATTCATCGAAATGATAGAAGCCCAGCCATTGGCCGAAGAATTCCGTCGAAAGTCTTCGCGCTTTCGGATCGGCCAGCATTCGTTTGACCTGTCGCGCAATTCCGGCGGTGTCTGTCAATTCGCCAGCCGCAGCCGCTCGGCGTAATTCATTGTCGGGAATCGAAGCCCACAGAAAGAAGCTCAAGCGGCTGGCCATTTCCCAATTTGTCAGAGGGATGGGAACGCCCGCGCCCTCGCGGGCAGTATTTCTAGGAAAAGAGTTTCCTTGAATTGCGCTACTTACCAGACCAGCCCGCGAGGGCGCGGGCGTTCCCAGAGCCATCTCGACTCGATAAAGAAATTGCGGCGCAACCAGAATGCGCGCGATCAAGGCTCGAACGGCTTTGCGATGATCCTGTTCGACGGCGAAGGTCTTTTCATAAAAAGCTCGCAGGTCGAGTTTTTCTTTTTCAGTCAAAGGACGTCGCCAGGCTCGACTGGCGAATTCCAGACAATCTTTGACGTGACCGGGACGCGCAGCCAGTTGAGCAGCATTGACCGCATCAAATTCGCGCCGAAGCGGCACGACGTATTTGCGCATTTCGACTGGCAAAGCTTCAATCGCCGCCTTGTCCATCTGCGCGATGCCTTTGCCTTTCAAATCGTAACCGTAATGTTTGGCCAGCAGTCGCAAATAGTTGTCGTGATATTCAAACGAAGCGTAAAGATCGTTCCAGGCTTGATCCAGCCGTCGGCGCGTCGGCGCGTCGAGCATGTTTTCGACGACGAATTTGTCGTCGCGTATGTATTTGATCTTCTGAACGAATTCGTCGTGTTCGGGGACGTTGTAAGTGTTGTCGAACGGATCGGGCACAGGGTCTTTGTCGGCTGGCGTAGGTTCGCCGTGTGTGTTCGGCGGCAGCAACGAAGCGTATTCCAGCACGCCCGCTTTGAAAGCTTTGAAACCGGCGCTGTTCATATCGCCGATCAAAGCGCGCGTCGGCTGGCCGCGCGTTTGGCCGTCGGCGCGATCTGAAATCATAACGCGGACGACCTGTTCACGGTTGCCTCCGATTTCAGCGTCAACCTGCAAATTCAGCAGCGATGGTTTTTCAGGCATCGGCACTTCAAACATCACTGAACCTTCCGATGCGAAATCATCGGCGCCGATGATCGTTCCATCGGGGCTTTTGCCGAAATTCAGCCGCGAGGCGGTTTCAGCGCCGACCAGCGAACGCAAAGTATGTCGTTCGCCAGGGGGCAAAATTCCACGCCGCAAATTGGCAGCGGCTTCCATGTCCGATGCCAGAACGACGACTGATTCGTTGGTGTTGGTCGTTTGTGTGCGGGGCACAAAAGGCCGGAAACCGATTGTCAGGTTTCGCCAGATGACAACGGGTTTTTCGCCCATCGCCGGATTGACCGGAGCGACGTTGAAGTAAATTTTCGCCGTTCCTGAAGTTGGCGTTCCCGGTCGTCCACCGCCGCGAACGTAAACAAAACGATGCGGCGATTTGACGTTCAGCGTTCGGTCGCTGAATTCCAGCGGGCTTTCATCCCCGGCTCCGCCTGCGGCAACGTCGCCGCGAGCGAACAACCAGCTTGGCCAGGTGACGATGAATTTCTGAATGTCCTCGCAGGCAGAGCGAATGTTTTTGGCTTCGGCGGAATTCGGAGCAGGCAGTTTTTGCCAGCGAGCGACGATTTCAGAAGTCGGATAGCCCAATCCGGTTTTGTTCATCACCTGCCAGACATGTTCGGCGAATCGCGGCGGAATTTTTTCGCGGGCGGCCAGTTCTTTCAACGTCACGCCCGCTTCGCCCATCGCCGCTCGATGTTTGAAGTGCCACGCGGCGTAAAGCGCCTTGCCATATTTTTCCAGTCCGAACGGACGCCCGCCTTCGCCCGAAACCGTGCGGATGCCGTTGGCCGCGTAAATTTCGCGGATGCGAGCGACGGCGGAAAACTCAAAACCTGTTTTGCCCGGATCGGTGAAGAATTCCAGCGGGCCAGAGCCTATGACGGCGTGATTGGCTACCAGCCTGGCCGCGCTCAGATAACGTTCCAGGTTGGCGTCTTGCATAAATTGCACGTCGCCGAAATTCGTGAAGCCTTCGCCGCCGACCGAATCGCTGGAAGAATCAATGCCGACATTCAGTTCAAGACCGGTCAGGTCTTTGATTGCGTATGCGTATTCGCCGCTGGTCAACCGACGAATGGTGACCGTTCCCGGATCGCCGTCGTGTTTTTTGGCGTAATCGCTAAGCGATGATCGAATCCACCTAACGGTTTCGGCGCGCTCTTCGTCGCTGGGTTGAGGCATGGCTTTGGGGGGCATGGTTTTTTGTTCCAGCGCGTCCGCCACTTTTTCCCATTGTTGAAAATCTTCGGCGACCGAATCCTGTTCGATCATTCGCGCTAGATTGACGCCCGCCTTCGCAGCCGTTCCGCTGTGGCACATCAGGCAATACTGTTTGATCGCGGCCTGAGCTTTCGATTGGGTTTGACTGTTTTCTCTGGCGCTTCCTGCCAGATTCAATGCGAATACGCCGGAAACCAAGATAAGCGCCAGTTTCCAGACGCGGGATATTTTGACTGCCTCAGGGATTCGCTGAATCCGTATGATTTTCATGAATTTATCCAACCTATAGCTTTTAAGAAAATAGCTTCCCGCGAATCACGCCGATTACGCGAATGAAAAGGATTTTTTACCGGTTTGAGAACCAGCTATCTTGTTGGTCAGATTAAGGCTATTGAATAGCCTTTTCCAAAGTATCTGCGTTAATTCGCGTCATCCGCGGGAAAAACATTTTCTTGAATTCTATAGATGAACTCTCCGGCAAATTTGGATGCTATTTGAATGATGACTTTATGACGATGCAAGCCGGAGCCTGGATACGGATTTTCACTTCTTTGGCGTCAATCTGCAAAGTCAAAACCGTCTAAAACCGAAATGTATATTGAATCTTGCCTGTGACGCGCGTCCCGGCGGCGCGAAACTTGATGCCGCGAAATTCCTCCTGCTCCCAGCCCTGATTGAAAACCAGAAACAGATCGTTGCCTGGTTTGATGATCCAGCGCAGGCGGCTTTGCAAACCCAGATTGCGCGATTCGTTGTCATATTGCAGAAAGTTGGCGACGTTGAAAAACGGCGAGAATGCGTAATCCAGACGCAACGCCCAAACTCGCGCGACGAAATTCCCCTGCGGCAATCGGCCAAAAGTTTGTTCCGCCGAAACGCCCGCCTGAAAGTGCGGCGCGAATTTGAACAACAACTCAGCTTCGATTTCGTCTGCGTGCCCGGACCAGTAACTGCCGAACCACCATGTGACGGCGGCTTCCCACGGACGTTTGGGAGCGGTTTCAAATTCGGCACGATAACGCGTGAAATTGTAATCGCCCGCTGGCAAATTGACTTTGTCGGCGATTTCAAACGGAGCGAACAATCGTTCGAAGGTCGGAACCCAATTGAATTCCACGCGGTCGCCTGAATTGAATTCCCAATTGACGGGGGCGGTGAACAGCCGCCAGCTTTCCACCTTGTCGAAATCGTTGCGGCGGTAAAGAGTAAAAGCGAATTCGTTGAACATCTGGCGAACGTTCAGGAAATCCTTCGGGCGCGGATTGAATTCGGCTCGCACGTTGAATTTGTCAATCGCCTTTCTTTGGATAAAGCCGAGCGCGGGACTGAAATCTTTTCCGACGTGGCGGTATTCGGCGTATCCCCACCAACGGTCGTTCGGGTAACTGGCAATCACGCCAAACGAAGTGTCGTCGCCGGTCAAACCGGCGCGAGCGGTTTTGACCGCAAAAGCATCAACGGCGAAATTGCGTTTGCCGCCCATGAAATTGGCCGTCGCCAATCGAATGTCTGCGCCGATGGTGCGACCGGATTCGCGATTGACCGGATCGCCTTCGGTGTAAATGCCGCCGAAAAAAGATTGCTTCAGGAAATTGCGCTTGATGCGTCCGACGAAATAATTCTTCGCTGATGTGAACTGCGTTTCGCGCGTGCGAACGGCCAGCGCGCCTATGTCGAAACGCCCTGCTTTGCCTGTCAATTTCGATCCGGCCAGAATCGGCACTTCGCGACCTTCCAGCAGACCAACGCGACGACTGAAAAACGGAATCATCTCTTCACCTCGAACAACCGTTCGAGCGAAATCGAAGACGCCTGCATTCTCCAAAAAGAAAGCTCGTTTCTCAGGAAAGAAGAGCGGGAAGCGCGTCAGATTGATTTGTCTGTTGTCGGCTTCGGTTTCCGCGAAGTCCGTGTTGATGGTCGAAGTCAGACGCAATCCCGGCGTGATGTTGTAAAAGATGTCGCCACCGGCGTCGCCTTCGAAATGGCTGTTGCCCCGATCGTCGCGAATCCAACGACCCAACGCGAACGGACGAACGTCCAGTCCGCGCCCCTGTTCCATTCCGGCGAAGCCCGTAATTTCACCGGCTTCGGAAACCTGCGTGAATTCGACATCCAGACGCGGCGAAGCCCAGCGATCTTCTTCGATTTTGCGAATGATGACGCGCGAAAAGTTGAAGCCCCAATCATCCTGTCCCGGATTGAAGCTGAGAGTTTTGAATGGAATCTCGAATTCCGCGCTCCAACCCTGCTGCGTGCGTTTGGTTCGTACGTTCCAGATGCCGTTCCAGTTGAGATTGATGTTTCTTTGATTTTCGATGATCAGGCCGTCAATCAATGCTCCGGCGGGATTGGTGGCAAAGTAAAAAGCATTTCGACGGTCGTGAAATGTGTCCAGCAGAATGGCGATGCTGTCGTCAACTTCCAACTCGGCGTCGCGAGCCATTTGCGTCCCGACGACTTTATCCGGTTCGGAATCGTGACAGATGACGCCGATGTATAAATGATTTTTGTCGGCGAACATTTTGACTTCGGTGCGTTCAGTGGCTGAGATTCCAGGCTTGGGTTCGCGTTGCAATATTTCGCCAAGCGAAGTGGCGCGCGACCAGACAGCTTCATTCATCGCGCCGTCAAGCGTGATTTTTTCATTGAGCAGATTGACGGAAACTCGCTTGGGTGTTTGCCCGAAAGCGCACCAAGACATACAGAAAAGAAGAGAGAAGATGATCAAGATGGATGATGAATGCGAAAGGAAAAGGTATTTCATCGGTTCGGTACTGGATGATTCGGTTCTGTGCGTTCCCGGTTCAATCGGCGAAAGTGAATTCATTGAGGTTCAGCAGGGTTCGGCACAGATTCGGCAATCCGTAGTTTCTGGCGAAGGCGATGTACTTTCGTCGTTCGGCAGCGCCGGGAGCGCGACCGAAAGCCAGCCAATGAGCGCCTTCGATTTGTCTGGCAAGGTTGTTCGGAAACTCGCGCTCCAAACGTTCGGCGAAATGTCGCGATTGCGAAATCATAAAACCGTTATTGAGCAACGCCAGCGCCTGTAACGGCGAGATGCTTTCGTTGCGTTTTTCCACGCGCATCGAAGGATCGGCGCAATCCAGCGCGGTCATCCACGGCTGAGTTTGCGAACGAACTATGAAACGATAAATCGAACGTCGCCAGGTTCGCGCGTCTTCGGGATCGGCCAGACCGTATTCGTAATGCGGCGAATGTTCCGGTCGTTCGATCACAAAATCCTGCCAACCCTGTCCGCCCATCGTCAGATCGAGTTTGCCGCTGACTGACAACACTGCGTCGCGCACGGCTTCGGCTTCCAGCTTGCGACGATTCTGCCGCCATAGCAATTCGTTCGATTGCGGTTTGCGGATTACGGATTGCGGGTTACTGGTTTGTTTGTAGGTCGCGCTGGTGACGATGAGCTTGTGGAGCTTTTTGAGTGAGCCGCCGCTGTCGCGAAATTCAGCCGCCAGCCAATCCAGCAATTCAGGATGCGATGGCCTGGCGCCGTTCAACCCGAAATCGTTTGGCGTGGCGACGATTCCCGCGCCGAAATGATATTGCCAGACGCGATTGACAATGCTGCGCCAGGTCAGCGGATTGTTTGTATCGGTTATCCATTTGGCAAGCGCGGCTCTGCGCTCGCCTTCCGTCGCATCTTTTGGCAGAGCGAATCGAGCGGGTTGAAATGTCAGCATCGAAAGCGCGCCCGGCGTCACTTCGCGTCCGGGAGTCGTCACTTGCCCGCGGGCCAGCAGGTAAATCGGGCGGGGCTTTCCGCCGTTTGTTCCCGTGCCGGTGAAAGTTCCGGTTCCGTAATGAACCGTTCCGGCATAAACGATTTCCGGCTTGGGAAATTTGGCAAGCTCTGCGTTCAGTTGCGACAGTTCGGCGGCGACGTCATCGCGCTCACTGCGTTTGTCGGGATTCATCGCCGCGTCAACCAGTTCAGCGCGCTTGCTTCTCAATTCGGCCAGCAGGCTGGCGTTGTCCTGCTTCTTTGACGCTTCGGCGATTTGGGCGTCCAGCTTTGTGATTGGTTCGCCTGCACCTTTGGCGGCGTCGCGCTCGATCACTCGTTTGCGCTCGGCCAGATCGCGCTGGCGGCCATCCAGTTGATTGAAGCGCGCGGTCATCGCCGCATCGCCGACGAAGTATTTCTTGTCGGCTCGATCAAGCGCGGCAAAGACGGATTGCAACGAATAGTAATCTTCCTGAGAGATCGGATCGAATTTGTGGTTGTGGCATTGAGCGCAATGAACCGTGACGCTGTTGAACGTGCCAATCGTGTTGGCAACCATGTCATCGCGGTCGAGGTGACGGGCGATTTTGCCGTCAATTTTCGATTCGGGAAGTTCGGCGTGGCCGATGAAATCCCACGGCCCTGCGGCGATGAAACCCATCGCCTGATAACCGTCGCGAGTGCCCGGATAAAGCACGTCGCCGGCAATTTGTTCGGCGACAAAGCGCGCGTAAGGTTTGTCTTCGTTCAGCGAGCGAATGACGTAATCGCGATAAGGCCAGGCGTTCGGGCGCGGTTTGTCTTTGTCGTAACCATGCGTGTCGCCGTAATGAACCACGTCAAGCCAATGCCGCGCCCAACGTTCGCCGTAACGCGGGCTGCTGAGCAATTCATCCACCAGCTTTTCGTAAGCGCGCGGATCGCGGTCGGCGATGAATTGCCGCACGCGCTCAGGCGTAGGCGGCAATCCGATCAGATCGAAATACAAACGGCGAATCAACGTGCGACGATCGGCTTCGGGCGACATTTCCAAGCCGGATTGAGCCAGGCGCGCAATGATGTAGGCGTCAATGGGATTGCGGATTATCTGATTTCGGTTTGCGGCTTTGGGATTGAGGATTTCAGGAACGACCGGTCTTCTGATCGGTTGCCAGGCCCAATGCTTTGATGCTTCGTTCACCGTGTCGTTTGTTGCTTTGGCGTCAGGCCAGATTGCGCCTGCGTCAATCCATGCTTTTATCAATTCGATTTGCTCGGCGTTCAGACGTTCGCCAACGGGCGGCATTTGTTCGCCTTCAACGGCGACCAGTCGTTGATACAGCAAACTGCTTTCCGCCTTGCCGGGTGAAATTGTCGCGCCGCTTTGACCGCCGCGCATCGCAAACGCTTTCGCATCCAGTCGCAATCCGCCGCTCTGTTTCTTTTCGCCGTGACATTGAATGCAGCGCGCGACGAAAATCGGGCGAATGTCGCGGTCATAAGAAATTTCCTGCGTGGCCAGAACAGGGAAGTGATCGGAGCGAGAGAAAGCGAAAAACGCGAATGTCGTCAGCAGAACAAAGATTGTTTTCGCAGCTTTTGTCTTCATTGAAGAACAGCGTGTTCAGGAAAGCTCTTCGGAGCAATCGGTAAAATTCGGATAAGCGGTGATTGGATGAAGCAATCAATCAAAAGGAAAGTAAGCCAGCCATCCGAGCCAGTCAAGAAAGCTTAATAACCATTCGGGTGCGATTGATGCCAATCCCAGGCGGTTTGAATGATGGTTTCCAGGTTGTTCAAACGCGGTTGCCAACCCAGCGTTTCGCGCGCTTTATCGGCGTTGGCAACCAGTCGCGAAGGATCGCCGGGACGACGCGGTTCTATTTTCACTTCGATTTGTTTGCCCGTGACCCGTCGCGCGGTTTCGACGACTTCCATCACAGAAAATCCATGGCCGGTTCCAAGATTGACGCAATCGGAAGCTCCGCCTTTCCGCAGATGTTCAAGCGCCAGCAAATGCGCCGACCCCAGATCGGCGACGTGAATGTAATCGCGTATGGCTGTTCCGTCAGGCGTGGGGTAATCGCCACCAAAGATTGACACGCAGGGCAGTTTGCCCATTGCGGCATGCAGCACGTTGGGGATGATGTGAGTTTCAGTCGTATGGTCTTCGCCGCGCTGAGTGATTGCGCCCGCCGCATTGAAATATCGCAGCGCGACGAATTTCAATCCATACGCATCGTCGTAAGTGGCCAATACTTTTTCCATCATCAACTTTGACCAGCCGTAAGGATTGGTCGGCGATTGCGTATGCTGTTCGTCAATCGGCAGGTATTGCGGCTCGCCGTAAGTTGCACAGGTGGATGAAAAGACGAAGCTCCGTACGCCCGCGTTCAACAAAGCGTCGAGCAAGGCGATGCCCTGTTCGACGTTGTTTTCAAAATACAGTTTCGGCTCTTTGACCGATTCGCCGACATAAGCCAAAGCGGCAAAATGAATGCAGGCTTCGATCTGGTGTTCGACGCAGATGCGTTCGACCAGCGCGCGGTCGCCGACGCGTCCCTGATAAAACGGCACGCTGGCGTCAATTGCCGCTCGATGCCCGCGAAACAGATTGTCAATCACGACAACCTGCTCTCCTTTTTCGCGAAGCAATTCGACCATCACGCTGCCGATGTAACCTGCGCCTCCTGTAACCAGAATTGCCATTAAGGTTCCGACTCCTTTTTCAATCTTAGATGGCCAAATGCCACAGTGCCCGGCGACGAACCGGAAATGATGATCGCTTCGCGGCCTGTCTGTTTGGCGTATTGATCGGCTATATGATGAACGACCGCTTCGGCATCGCTGCGACCGAGCACGGCAACCGTGCCGCCACTGCCGCCGCCCGTGATTTTTGCGCCGAACAAGCCAGACTTCGGACCCGCGTCGCGAACGAGCCGTACGATTTCATCAGTGCCGTCCGATCCAAGTCCGCAAGCAGAGTAACTGTCGTGAGATTGATACATCAACTCGCCCAACTGGTTGGCCTCGAGTTCTTCAAACTGATTTTGCAGGATTGCAGCGAAACGGCGAACTCTCGCGTTTTCTTCAATCGGATGCCTGGTTGCCTGCAAAACCCTATAAGTCCGCTCCGGATGAACCGTCGTGACGGCATCGGTGATTCCGCCGTAACGCGACAAAAACTCAGCGCCTGACATTTGTTCGGGCAGGTGTTTGGCAAACGATTCGGCAAATTCAGTCGGAGTCAGATTGGCCAGGTAACCATTCCATCGCGCGTCGTCCACTCGCACGCGTCCGGCAATTTCGGTTTCCCGGCATTTCAACCCGGCGACATAGGCGATGATGCGATAACCCATAAACGCAGCAGTGCGCACAGAGCCGTAATCTGCGCCGCTGACGGCGTGGCGGATTCCTGAATCAATTCCCCAGACAGCCAGTTCGTCGGGCAACTTCACAGGTTCCAGCAACTGTCCCGGCTGGCAAAGCAGCGCGAGTAGTTGACCGGATTCGCCACAAGCCGAAGTCATCTGATCCATCACGCCGCACGGCGCGCCCGCAATCAGGTTCTCTGCTTTTTGACAGAGAAACGCCAGTTCCGTCGGCGCGAGCGGAATTTTGTGCGCCGCGGCGATGGCTTGCATTGTCGCGACTTCAAGCGCAGCCGAAGAGCTGACGCCTTTGCCTTCAGGCACGTTGGAGTGAATCAGAATGTTCGCGCCTTGCGAAAAATTGATGTCGCGTTCACGCATCAAAACCAGAAAAGCTCCGGCGACATAGGCAGCCCAGTGGACGTAGGAATCAGCGGCGAATTTCTCGCGCGCAGTTTCGTAGGCGATCGGGTCAGTCGTTGAGCCGAAATCCGCCAGCTTAAAATTGATGGAACGATGCGCAAGCGTGGAATCGTCGCTCAGGCTGACGATGTTTAGTTGGTCGTCATCACGCAGTTGCAATGCCGCATGAGTTGACGCGGCAATCGGCCATTGCAAAACCAGTGAGCCAGAGTAATCCGCAATTCCTCCCATCAGATCAAGCCTGCCAGGAGAGCGCGTGACAACGACATCGCGTCCGGCGGTAAAGAATTCCTGTAATTCGTCCGGCAGGTTTTCCAGCAGAGTCAGGAAGTCAGCAGTGTCGTTCAGATTGTGACTTGATCCGGCAAAGAATTTGTACATCGGGTTTGTTTGGTGAAGATTGAAAATCTATCCCTTGGCGGTTTGTTTGAAATGAACGGTTGATTGCGCGCGCAATTCGGTGGCTTTTTCTTCCGGCGAAGTGTCGCTCAGAAAATTGCCGCCGCCGATTTCCGGTCCGGCCAGGTATTTCAACAGATTCGGTTTTCGCAGCGGCGGATGAAACTCAACGTGGAAATGGAAACCTCTGTGATCGCCGCCGTCGGTCGGCGATTGATGCAGAGCCATCACGTATGGAAAAGACGTTTGCCACAGATTGTCGAAACGAATCAGCGTGTCGCTCAAGGCTGCGGCCAGATCGTTGATTTCGGCGTCGTTCAGCGCGGCCAGACTCGGATTAGTTTTTTTGGGCGCAACGAAAACTTCGTAAGCATAACGCGCAAAGTAAGGCACGAAGACGATGGCTGTTTCATTTTCAAAGATGATTCGCGTGCCATCCTGTTGTTCCGCAGCGATGATTTCCTGAAAGATCGGTCGCCCGTGATCGGTCAGGTATTGCTGCGAAACGCGCGCTTCGGTTTCAATCGTTTTGAAGACGAAGTTGGTGGCGTATATCTGACAATGCGGATGCGGGTTCGAAACGCCTACGACTTCGCCCTTGTTTTCAAAAAACAACACGTGATTGATTTCAGGCCGATTGCCCAGATCAAGGTATTGTTGCTGCCAGGCCGCCAGCAGGTTTTCAACTTCGCGAACGTCGAGTTCGGCCAGCGTCAGATCGTGTCGCGGCGTGTAACAAACCACGCGCGCGATTCCTGCAGCGGGACGATTGCGATAAATGCCGGAAGGCGTCGGCAAATTTGACGGCGCATTGTCGCCAACACATGGATGATCGTTGTCGAAAACATAAACGTCCGTGTATTTCGGATTGACCTTGCCGCTGACGCGCGCGTTGCCAGGACACAAATAACAATCTTCCGCATAAGCCGGGACGGGCTTTTCCGCAGGTTGAACGGTTTCGCCGCTCCACGGACGATTCTGGCGATGAGCCGCGATCAACACCCACTCTTCGCGCAACGGATGCCATCGCTCTTCCCAAACGCCTTTGCCCGGGGAGTTATCTTTCATCGTAATTTTTCATCCTTTTCAACTAAGCTCCCGTTGCTGAGTATTTGCCGACGCATTGTTCGCCTGGATGCTCAGACATAAGCCGACGAACATACAAATCAGAATCAGCCCCTTGTTTCCACCAGCGGCAACAATATTTCCATCACCACTGCCATCCGCAGGGAAATTGTCAGCGCATTGTTAGTCATGCTTTTGTCTTACGCTGAAAAATTCTGCTCCACAAATTCATTGCGGAATTTGCTGTTTGGATCGTATTGCCGGAGCAATTGCTGAAAGTCGTTGTAGCGTTCATAGCGCGCTTTTAATTGCGCCGCCGGAATCGTAAACAGCTTGCCCCAATGCGGGCGCGCGCCGTAAGCGGCAAGCTGCTCTTCGACCAGTGGCAACAACTTCATCACAGCTTCGGTATGTTGCTTCCAGGTAAAATGAATCGCCACACTCGGACGTTTGTACGCCGTGCTCATCCACAAATTATCGGCGGCAATAGTGCGGACTTCCGAGATGAACAAATCCTGAATCCATTTGTCGCCCGCTTTGTCGCCGAAGCTGTTAATGGCCTTGAGCGCGGCCACGGCGTTGCTCATCGGAATGAAATATTCGGATTGCAGTTCCTTGCCGCTGCTTGGGGTGAAATTCATTTTGAAATGCGGCAACCGCTCGTGCCACGGGCCTGGCACGCCCATCTGATCGGTGCAATTGATCGCGTCAATTTCGCGGATCGGATGCAGGTTGCGCGTCGCCAGCTTCGCGCCAAACAACTCCGGCGGGGCTTTCGTTTCCCTGCCCGGCTTGACGACGCTTTTCACCCAGACTTCACTGATGACGTTTTTCTGCCAGTCGGTGAACAGGCTGACGCTGTAGCCGCCGGACATAATCGCCTCAAAGTTTTTTTCGAGTTCAGCAAACGGCAGGTTTTCATACACGTCCTGCTTCACCTGAAACGTCGGTTGAATGTCGAGCGTGACTTTCGTGATTACGCCAAGGCCGCCAAGATGGACGACCGCGCCAAGGAATTGCTCGCCATCCTTGGCGCGCGAAAGATTTACAGCCTCGCCCGCTGCGGTAACAAATTCAAGGCCGGAAACAGCCGTTGCCAGATTGCCATTTTTCACGCCTGAACCATGTGTTGCCGTAGCGATTGATCCCGCCACCGAAATATGCGGCAGCGATGCCAGGTTATGCAGCGCGAAACCTTTTTCCTGCAGGTATTCACCGAGCGTTCCATAACGCACGCCCGCCTCTACTGTGACCGTTTTGTTGTCTGCATCGAGCGCCAGGATTTTGTTCAGCTTCTTCGCCGACACTAATTGATGCGGCGAATCGGCGATGCGGTTGAAGCAATGCTGTGTGCCAAGCGCACGCAATTTATCAGCCTGTTTTACTGCCGCTTGCACCTGCTCAACCGTTTCGGGGTAGGCGACTTTGGCGGTGCTGTATTCCAGATTGCCCGCCCAGTTCCTGAGCTTTTCAGCTTCGGCGGCGGGCGTGCCAGTCGTCGTTGGCGGAG
This sequence comes from uncultured Heliomicrobium sp., assembly GCA_964426025.1. Taxonomy (GTDB): domain Bacteria; phylum Acidobacteriota; class Blastocatellia; order RBC074; family RBC074; genus RBC074. The sequence goes on along the minus strand of CAYRQB010000013.1, from coordinate 24,194 downwards.
CAGTCGAGGATTGACAGGCGGTGAGCATTGCACCGGTAATTCCGGCGGAAGAGAGCTTCAGGAAGGTTCTTTTCTTCATAGCTTGTTCCTTGCAAGGATTACGCTGAAAATTTATCGGTGAATCCGAGCCTGAGTTTTATCCCGAACATCCCAAAAACTTCTAGTTACTTTTAGGAGTTATCATGATGTGAGCGCCAGGCGTTCCTGCATCCATCAACCAGGGTTCGCCGCGTTTGGATTTGGTGGATAGTCCCAGCGATTCCGCCGTTGCAAAAGGAACATAAATCACCCAGCGCACAGTTCCTTCGATGACCTTGCCGGTGGTTGCGTCGAAACCTTTGCCGGAAAGCACGTACAGCATGCGCGGTTCTTTGGGCATCTTCAGCTTTCCTTCTTTGACTTCCCTCCAACGATATTTTTCGTTGCGGTCGCCGCCGGAGATTCCCTGCGCAGCCAGTTCTCGTCCTCTGGCCATGTATGGCTCAAGGTCTTTGTGGTAACACGCTGCGCTGAAGCGATTGTCTTTCGGATCGTCGGCCAGGCAAATCAACTCATTTGTCCCTTTGCGCAGTTCAGTCAATTTGCCGTCAGCGTCGTAACCGAGCACCGTTGCGCCAGCGCGCATTTCTTCGGGCGCGGCCTGAACCGTCGCGGCGATTTGGTCTGCCGCTGATGGGATTGTTTGAGCGGCGGCGGTAATTGAAAACAGAGATAGAGCGAGCAAAAAACAAGCTTTCATTTTCAGGTTCCTCCAAAGTTAGTCGGGCAAACTTCCTTCAACCAAATCATCAGCCAGAGCTGTTGACGGCGTATATCATTTTTGCGGCGGCGGAGCATATTCCTTATTGCGCTCAGTCGGCAGCGGTGCGTTGACCGACTTAAACCAGCGCAGCAAATCATTAAGCAATTCATCGCGCTTTGCTTTGTTCGTATTCGCCAGATTACTGCGCTCGCCAATGTCAGCGGCGATGTTGTAAAGCTCGACTGCGTTATTAACATCAAGCTTCGCGCGCCCGCCATCAAGCTGCCATTCTTCGTGATAAAGATGCAGCTTCCAATCGCCTTTGCGAATCACGCTGACCGGTCGCGTGCGAAAGACAGAATCACGCCCGCGAATCACGGGGTCGTCAAGATAGCCGGGGAAATGCCAGAAGAGCGCCTGTCGTTTCAGTTGACTATTGCCTTTGAATATCGGCAGCAGGCTTTCGCCATCGAGTGTTTTCCCCTGCGGCACGCGCGCACCGGCTACGTCAAGAAACGTCGGATAAAGATCAATGTTCATCACCGGAATGTCAGAGCGCGTGCCTGCTTTGATGACGCCTGGCCAATAAGCAATGAACGGTTCACGGATGCCGCCTTCGTAATATCCGCCTTTGTTGCCGCGCAACGGCTCCTGCGAAGATTGCTGCGTGCCGCCATTGTCCGAAGTGAAAACGACCAGCGTGTTTTGGTCAAGCCCCAGTTCTTTGAGCTTATCCAATAATTGCTGTACGCCATCATCCAGATCATAAAGACACGCGGCATACAGCGCGCCTTTATGCTGTGCGCCCGGCGCTTTGGCTTTGAACTTGGCAAGCGATGCGGGACGCGCTTCCAGAGCGGTGTGAATCGCGTGATGCGAAACAAAAGCAAAGAACGGGCGGCTCTTGTTTTCTTCAATAAACTTGCTGGCGGCGCGCGTTAGCGAATAGATGCCTTTCGGATCATCGGGTTCATTGCGGCGCTGATTGGGATTGGGATGACGGGAATCGAAATAAACATCAAAGCCCTGCTCTTTGGGCAACGCGCCGTCTTTGCCATCCAGATGCCATTTGCCAAACAAGCCGGTCACATAACCAGCCGCCTTCAATGCTTCGGCCATTGTCACTTGCGCAGGCGCAAGGCCGCTTTTGTTGGGAATCGGCTCCATGCGCATCAGATTCACGGGGCCGCGTTTCGTGTCACCCACGGCATAAACGCTGTGGCGCGGACTGTACTGACCGGAAAGCAGAACGGCTCGGCTCGGTGCGCAATTGCCCGCGCCGGCATAAGCCTGAGTAAACACCATGCCCGCTTTCGCCAATCGGTCAAGGTTGGGCGTTTCGTAAAAATCAGTGCCCTGATAACCAACATCCTTCCAGCCCAGATCATCGGCGAAGATAAATACAATGTTGGGACGTTGCGGCTGTGCGAAGGCATTCGCAGTCATCATCACAACCAGGAATATCACCAGCGTTGTCAGGCTACATCTTTTCATAAGAATCTTCTGGGAACGCACGCGTGGGAACGCACGCGCCCCCGCGTGCTTTAGGGATCTGGAAAAAGACGTTCTGATTGAAGCTCCAACGGAGCGGAATATGATAGCCCAGGGTGCAACCCTGGGTGTAACCCAAGCCCTGTAAGGGCGAGATAATTATTTCAACCTTACAGGGCATGGCATCTTTTCCAACCATACCCAGGGTTTCACTCTGGGCTATTATCTTGTCACCCCTTTGGGGTTCTCTTCGGAAAATCATTTTATTGAATTCTATGATTGCCAGAGCGCGACTTTCCATCGCAGTAATTTGTGGTGCGAGGTTTGGCACGCGGGGCGCGTGCGTTCCCAGGATTCCCACTAATTCCTTCGTCTTCGCAGTTGTTGCAGGTTTGGTTCAGTGAACGGTAAGCGCTCAAATGTCTTGCCATCACCGATCACGCGTGGATCGCCTGCATCGGTCAGTATCTTCATCAATTGCGCAGCCAATCTGGCTCGCTCTTTGGCATAAGCCGGATCTGCCGCGACGTTTTTCATCTGGTCGGGGTCTTTGCGCAAATCATACAGCTCTTCGCCGGGGCGCTTGCCAAAGGCGATGTCGTAAAAGCGTCGCCACTCAGAGTCGTTGCGATGCAGGATCAACCACGCTTTGGTCGGGCTGGCATCCATGTCGGGGAACGCCGCGTAGGTTTCACTTTCCAGGTCTTCAATGGTCGGCGTATTTTTTTCAGTCACTTCATACGGCGCACCGAGCGGCCAGCGTTCCGGCGCGAAGTTGCGAATGTACAGAAAATCAGGCGTGCGCAAGGAACGCTGTGGATAGGGCAGATAATCGTCACGGGCAAAGGCTACGTGACGTTCACGCCCGGCGATCACCCAGGTGCGACTGGCGTCAACCTGTCCGTTTTTATTGGACTGAAACACATTCATCAGGCTGCGCGCATTGACGCCCGCCGGGATCGGCACGCCAGCAGCCTCCAGAAACGTCGGCGCCAAATCGGGCAGGCTCACCAGATCATTTACCACACGACCTTTGCCCTTGATTCCTTTCGGCCAGCGCGCCATCAAACTCACTCCGGCACCGAAATCATAGAGGTTGCATTTGCCGTTGGACACGCCCGGCATGCCGTGATCGCCGCTGATGACAATTAACGTGTTGTCCATTTCGCCCGTAGCTTCCAAGCGCTTCAGCAAGATGCCGACATAAGCATCAAAGGCCTGCACTTCGCCGAGATAATCCGCGAGGTCTTCGCGCACTTCGGGCACATCAGGCAGGAACGGCGGCAGCTTGCCCTTCAGCGTATCAGGTTCAATACTCCAGAGCTTTTTGCCTGAGCCTTTGATCCAGCGGCGATGCGTGGTCGTCGGGCCAAACCAGTAATGCCAGGGCTGTCCCGCTTTGCGAGCAGACAGAAACGCCTCAAAATTGTCGCGCACCTGACGATAGATTTCCTCGCGCGCGGCGGTGAGCGATTCCCCTTTGCTCAGCATCTCCGTCATGTTTTCAGAGAAGTTGTTCGGCAGGTTGCCAGCTTTTTCATAAGCGTGCTTGCCCGCTCCAAAGGGCGCATCGTTGGGCGTGCCGGGGCTCCAGACTTTGTAAGTTTCGCCGATGTGATAGCCCGCATCGCGGAGCAAATGCGGGTAGCTCGGAATCGTCGCATCCCATTCAGCCGTCTGCAAAATCGCGCCGCGCCCGGTATTGAAAAAGTAACGGCCAGACAATAATGCGCTGCGGCAGGGCGTACACGACGGAGCATTCACAAAGGCGCTGCGAAACAGAATGCCTTCGCGCGCGACCCTGTCAATATTGGGTGTTTTGACGATTTGATTGAGCGACGGCTGCTTTTCCACCATTGCATAAATGCTGGCATAACGCCCCCAGTCATCGGCAAAACAGAAAAGAATGTTCGGGTGTTGTTGTGCTTCAGCCTTGCGCATAGGCGGCGCAGCAAAGCACAAAGAGACGATCAGAAGTAACCACAGTATTTTTTTCATAAGCCAATTACCTCGCCCGTGCGCGCCAGGTTCCGAGCGGTAAGACATTCGCGCGCGCAGCCCACGCATCCCATTTCGCCGCCAGTTCCTTCAACTTGTCGGGATGTTTTGTCGCCAGATTGTTCATTTCAACGCGGTCGGCTTCGATGTCGTAAAGCTCCCACGGTTGATTTTCTTTGGCGACAATTTTCCATTTGCCTTCGCGGACGGCGCGATTGCCTTCGTGCTCCCAGAAAATTGGTTGCGGGCGTTGCAATGATTTGCCCGTCATCACAGGTCGCAAACTGATGCCTTCCATCGGATGGATTTTATTGCCGTTGATTTCAGTTGGATATTTCGCGCCGCTCACATCAACTGCAGTCGCCATCAGGTCAATCAGATGACCGGGCGATTGCACCAGCTTGTTGCGTCGCGCCGCCGGAATGCCTTTGGGCCAATGCACAATCAGCGGAGTTGAGATGCCGCCTTCGTGCGTCCAGTGTTTGTATTCGCGGAAAGGCGTGTTGGAAACATTTGCCCAGCCGCGACCATAAGCGATGTAAGTATCATCCGGCCCCGGCATAGCGCCTGTGCCCATCATCACTGGTCGTCCGTCACGCGTTTGTTGCGGCGTGGAATTGTATTGCTGATCGTTGATCGTCATCGGCTCATACACGGCCTTGCCCGGACGCGTTTGGTAGGGATTGCGCTGAGTCGTTGCACGCCCCTGCAATTCGGCGCAACCGCCATTGTCCTGCAGGAAGAATATCAGCGTGTTATCGAATTGCCCCTGTCGTTTCAGCTCTGCGATGATGCGCCCGATGCCCTGATCCATGTTGTCAATCATCGCAGCATAAACTTCCATCCCGCGCGCTTCCCATTCCTTGTTCGCAACCTTGTCCCAATCTTCAGCTTGCGGCGACATCGCCCACCGAGGGTCAAGCAACCCGAGCTTCTTCGCCTTTTCATAACGCGCCTTGCGAATCGCGGCATAACCCTGATCGTATTTGCCTTTGTATTTGGCAATGTCTTTTTCAAGCGCGTGCATCGGCCAATGCGCGGCGGTGTAGGTCAGGTACATAAAGAACGGCTTGTCGCTGCTCTGTTGTTTATGTTCGGAGATAAAGCGCGTCGCCTGATCGCTGAGTGCGTCGGTGTAGTAAAACTGTTGTGGCCGATATTCGGGATCGTTGAAGGCGGTGATGAGTTTGTTATCGCGCACCAGCGAGCTTGGGTCCCAGAAACTGCCCGCGCCATGAATCGTGCCATAGAAACGATCAAAGCCGCGCTGCAACGGCCAATTATGCGTGTTTGCGAGTTTTTCGGGGCTTTGACCCGGCGTGACATGCCATTTGCCTACGGCGTATGTTGCATAACCCGCTGGTCGCAATGCCTCAGCAATCGTCACTGAGTTACGATTCAAATCACCGCGATAGCCAATATGATCGCGGTCATCCATCATATGACCGATGCCCGCCTGATGCGGATACAAGCCTGTCAATAAAGAAGCTCGCGTCGGACAACAACGCGCCATATTGTAAAACTGAGTGAAGCGCAATCCGTTCTTCGCCAAGCCATCGAGGTTCGGCGTGTTGATTTCGCCGCCGTAACAGCCGATGTCTGACCAACCCATGTCGTCGGACATAATGATGATGATGTTCGGACGCGCAGCAGCATTGGATTGCCTTTGCGCTTGCGCCTCATTAACTACCGACGATGAACTGGTGAGGAGCAAAGCCGAACAACACATTGCCAGACACAACCAGCGAGCAATAGTTTTAAACGTGAGCATTTTCATTGTAGTCCTTTATGTCCTGCATTTATTGCTTCACTGCGGGCTTCAGATCAATCAAACCTACATCGGCGAAGATTGGATTGCGTTGCTTCTCGACGCTGACGGCGATCACGTTTGCGCCTTTGCGCAACAGCTTTGCCGCCTCAGCGCCCAGATAACTCCAGCGATAGGACGGCGAATGGCCGCCTTCCTGTCGCACCTGCACGCCGTTGAGGTAAACCACTACGCGGTCATTGGCCTGCACGTGCAGATGCAGGTTGGCGATGTTCACCTCATCAAGATTGAATTTCTGTCGCAGCCAGAGCTTGTCACCTTTGACGGGCGTGGCAATTCTATGGTTCGCGCCTTCAGGATCGCCAAACGGCGCGGGAGCGATTTTCCAGGGCGCATCATCAAAGTCGGGTTTGTACCAGTCGCTGCTCGGCTCGGTCGTGCTGTAGGTCCAGGCACGTGATGTCTCGGCGCTGACGGGCAGAATCGTGCGCGGCAAATTCGCTGTCGTAGTCATCAATGGATACAATTGCTGATGCAGCTTTACCATTTCCTGCTGATCGAATTTGACCAGCTCGCGGTCGTAGGTGAGCAGTCCGTTCACTTCGATTTCTACGTCAGTCGTCTGTGTGTAAATCGCGGCAGACAGCCCATTGGTGATGAGCAGCTTTAATTCATCAATCAGTTCGCGGTACCGCGCTTGCAGCTTCTCAGCCGTGTCGAATTGCTGATAGCCCCAGTTGCGGTCTTCGATCCAGAGATGATTTTTTGCAATCAGTCCAAGCCCGCCAAATTCGCTCAGCACGGTGGCGCGGTCGGGTTGTGGCGGAAACATGCTCGGCCCCGGATAGCGGTGAATGTCGTAAAGATCACCGTAGCCGCGATCAGTCCAGCCGCTTGGCCCATCCACCAACCGCGAAGGATCGTATTGCTTCACCCAATGCAGAATTTCGTTCGTGTCGTGTTGCCCCCAGCCTTCGTTGAATGGCACCCAGACGATAATCGAAGGATGATTGGCAAGGCTGTCAATCAGGGCTTTCAATTCAATCTTGAATTGCTTTGCATCCTCCGGCTCAAACTTCAGGTCTTCGCTGTCGGCAACTCTGACTCCGCCCGTCGTGCTCGGCATGTCCTGCCAGACCAGCAGGCCGAGCTTGTCCGCCCAGTAATACCAGCGCGCCGGTTCGACTTTGACATGTTTGCGTGCCAGATTCATACCCAGCTTTTTCGTGATCTCGATGTCGTATTTCAAAGCTTCATCGGTCGGCGCAGTGTAAAGTCCATCCGGCCACCAGCCCTGATCAAGCGGGCCGAGTTGGAAGTACGGTTTGTTATTGAGCGCCATCCGCGTGATGCCCCATTGATCTTTGACCAATGAGGTTTTGCGCATGCCGAAATAGCTTTTGACTTCATCAGTAACTTTGCCAGCCACTCTGAGCGTGACTTTCAGATCGTACAGATATGGGTCTTCGGGCGACCACAAACGAGGATTCGGGATACTGATGTTCGTAGTACCGCCTTCAGGCGGAAGCGCCCCATTATTCACGTCATTCCGCCTGAAGGCGGTACTACGAACTGTTTGTTCAGCGACGACTCTGCCATCCTGCAACACACTGATAACGGCTTCGGCATTGCCTTGCGCATTCACCGACACACTTACGGTTTTGTCATCAATGTTCGGCACGATGTGCAAGCTTTCGATGTGCGCGGTGCTCACTGGTTCAAGCCACACCGTTTGCCAGATGCCGGTCACGGGCGTGTAGAAGATGCCGCCGGGATTGAGCCGCTGTTTGCCGTTCGGCTGCCGCGCCTGATTCGTTGGATCCCACACACTGAGCGTGATGGTTTGCTGCTCATCGCTCGTCAGCGCATCGGTAATGTCAAAGCTGAAGGGATCGTAGCCGCCCTTATGCTCGCCCATTTTCTTGCCGTTGACGTAAACAATCGTATGCCAATCCACTGCGCCGAAATGCAGCTTCAATCGCTCGTCGGGCTTGAGCGCAGGCTTTGCAAACTGCCGTCCATACCATAATTTTTGCTGCGGTGTGATGCGCAGTTGTACGCCCGACAATTGCGATTCAATCGGGAACGGCACCAGAATTTTGCCCGGCCATAAATCGGGGCCGCCGCCTTCAACCGGGCCGATGCCGTAATTCCACCAGCCGTTCAGATTCGTCCATTTGTCGCGCACGAGTTGCGGGCGCGGATATTCGGGATGCGGCAGAGTCTGCGACACATCTTTTGCCCATCGTGTTTTCAGCGAGCCATAAGCTTTCGCTGCCGGGCTGGAATCGGCGGTTTGTTTGCGCACCTGCCACATCGGATCATCTACGTGCGCTTCGTTCATGTAAGCAATGGCTTGTTTGACGATTTCAGGATTGGCATCGGCGATGTTGTTTTGTTCACCGATATCTTTGGCCAAATCGTAAAGCTGCACTTTGCCTGTAAACATTGGCTCGCGGATCGCTTTCCAATTGCCAAAGCGCACCGATTGCCGCCCTCCCTGTTCGTAAAATTCAAAGTAAATGTATTTGTGTTGTTGCTGAGCATTGGGAGCGCCCGCACCCTCGCGGGCATTCGCGGCCTCTCGTCCCTTCGATGGCAAGGTCTTACTCCCTGAGCCTGCCCGCGAGGGCGCGGGCGTTCCCAGTATCGTTGGCACAAAGCTGATCGAATCCAAACCATTCGGTGTCGGCTGCTTTGTCAATTCGCTGACGGTCGCCAGCACATCGCCGAAGTAGGCAATGTGCTCGGTTGTTGTTCCGGCCTTGATCCTGCCCGGCCAGCGCGCAATGAACGGCACGCGCACACCGCCTTCATACAACGCGCGTTTCGTCCCGCGCAACGGACCTGACGGATTGAACCGCTTGATGTCTTGCCGTCCTTCTTCGTGCGCGCCGTTGTCGGAGGTAAAAATCACGAGCGTATTTTTTTCAATGCCCAACGCCTTGAGTTTTGCCAGTAACTGTCCAACCTGCGCATCAAGGCGCGTAATCATTGCCGCTTGTCCTTTGTCGGGATTCGGCCAGGGCTTGTCTTTGTAGATGCCGTAGGCGGGAACTTCCTGCCCGTCGCCCACTGCGCTTGAGGCTTCGTTGTTCGCGTGCGGCAAGGTCGAAGAGAGATACAAAAAGAACGGCTTGTCTTTGTTTTGCTCCAGCCATTGCAGCGATTTCTCAAAGATCACATCGGGCGCGTAATCAACTTTCTCGCGCGCCCAGCCGTCGCCGCGTTCCTTGTCTTCGACTTCGGCGACATTGCGCAGCGGATATTTTTCCGAGTTATGAATCAACCACGAGGGATAAAAATTATGCGCGTGATGTTGGTTGAGCACCCCGAAGAATTCATCAAATCCCATTCGGTTCGGATGCCCGTCAGAACCGATTTCGCCAAGTCCCCATTTGCCAAAGAGCGCCGTTTGATAACCCGCGTCCTTGAAAACATGCGCAATGGTGCGTTCGCCTTTGCGCAGCGCCTGATCGTTGATCTTCGCTCTGATAGCATTGCCGCGCACGCTGACGTGTCCCATGTGTTTGCCCGTCATCAGCACCGCGCGCGACGGCGCACAGACAGTTGACCCCGCGTACATCTGCGTGAAGCGCATGCCTTCCTTTGCCATGCGATCAAGGCTCGGTGTTTGAATCAGCTTCTGGCCATAACTGCCCAAATCGCCATAGCCTAGATCATCGGCCATGATGTAAATGACATTGGGGATTGACGCCGCTTGCCTTTGCGCCTGGGCTGGCAAGATCAGCTTGTCTTTCAGCCAGGCCGTGCCAAACAAGCCAGTCAACAGCAACGAAATCAGCACATATCTTGAATAACGATTCATTCTGGTGCCTTCCTCAAAAGGTCAATTGACGAGATAATTTTTTGACGATGCGGGAATTGTGTTTATGACCAAAGCCCGGACGCTCTGACAATGCCAGATGGCCGCGTTCGGAATCCATCAATTCGGCGCGGTTTCGATGACTTGAAGCAAGTTCCGTCGGTTCGGACTCATTCTTTTCTACGCTCAGCAATCAATGGCATTTAGCGAGGTTTCCACCACGCATCCAGTTTGCGCCGCAACGCTGCGACGCGCCCGGTTTCTTTGGCGGCTAAATTGATGCGTTCTTCTGGATCGCGCGCAATGCGATATAACTCGTCTTGTTGCGGCTGCTCTTCGTTGGCTTGCCCCGGCACGGGCGCCAACAGTTTCCATTCTCCATCAATCACCCAGCGCGTCATTAAATTGGCCGCTGGCCGTCGCAAATCAACCGCATCGTGCGTGAAGATAGCGCCAAACAATGCTCGGCGTGATTTGACCGCTTTGTCGTCCAACAGGTTCAAACCCGGCAAACCCGGCGGTGCGGCGCAATCGGTGGCGGCCAATAATGTCGGCAGAATGTCGAGCGAACTGGCCAGTGATTCAGACTTTCGCGGTTTCACCTTCCCCGGCCAACGCAACAGGATTGGCGTGCGAATGCCTGCATCGTATGGCGTGCGCTTTGAGCGCAAGCTGTGCGTATCGCTCTGCGGCCCCTGAATCCAGCCGTTGTCGGTCACGTAGATAACAATTGTGTTGTCAGCCAACCGTTCACGATCCAGATAATCCAGCAGCTCACCGCAGGTCTCATCGAACCATTCAACGCTGGCCCAGTAACGCGCAGTTTCGAGGTTGGGAGCCTGGCGCAGGTATTTGTCTATCAAGCGTTGCGGTGCATCGTGAGGAAAATGCGGCAGCATTGGCGCATACCAAAGCATGAACGGTTGTTGCTGGCTGCGCGTCTGTGCGATGAAATCGTAAATCGGTTGCATGGTCTTGCGCCCGATATTCAATCCTTCGTCGCCATGACGCCCGTTGCGCAACTTCTCGCCATGAGTCATGCCTTCGGTGAACCCGGCGGTCGCAAAGTTTCCCATCCACCATTTGCCGGTTTGAAAACTTCTGTAACCGTGCTGTTGCAACAAAGCTGGAAGCATTGGGAACCGCTTGATGTTGGAGCGAAGCTCATCCCACGCCTGAACGAACTGTGGATGATTGCGCCAGTCGCCCTGCTTGCCGCCGGGCGGCGGGGGCGGGTCGTTGCCAGTGATCAAATGCTCGTGCGGATAGCGTCCGGTGATGATCGAAGCCAAACTCGGCGAACAGAGCGCCGTCGGCACATAGCCGCGCGGAAAAACCAGCGATTGGGCGGCCAGTCTGTCCAAATGCGGCGTTCTGATTTGCGGGTGTCCCATGAACCCGTAATCCTGCCAGCCATGATCATCGGATATGATTAGCAATATGTTTGGCTTGGTCGCCGCCTTCGCCGCACTGGTTTTACCCAACGGCGCCCGGCAAGTAATGACCAAAAGAAGCAACAGAACTATGATTTTACTTTTCATATCAGTATTGCTGCGGTTTCGCAGTTTTGCGGCTGCGACAGTGTAAAGAGAAGAAGTCTTTATCAAACTGTCACCGGTTGCCGTTTGAACCTTGAACGGATCGTAAAGCTGATCAGTCGGATTCAGTTTGAGCGAATCGGGAAAATCCCTATTGCGTTCGCGTCCTGGTAATTGGTCGGCGTGGCGAAGCCGTGTTGCCGCTGTCGCCCGGTTCCGCCGCGCCGAAATACGTTTTGCTTTTCGGATCGTATTGCACTGCATGAACCAATCCCTGATGCCGAGCGGCATTTGCCGCAACCAACTCAATTTCAAAACCGCGAGCGCGCAAAGTTTCGATCAGTTCAGGCGCGAAAGCTTCGTGCAATCGCAGCTTGTTGTTCAAACAGAAAATACGCGGCGCGCGCATCGCTTCGTCCAGCGGCCATCCGCGATCCAGCACATTGATCAGAACCTGCAAAATTGCTGTCGGAATGCGTTCGCTGCCCGCGCCGCCCAGCGCCAGCAAAGGCTGGTTTTGCCTGAAGACAATCGTCGGAGTCATCTCTGTCAAATCGCGCGAGCGCGGCGTCGGATCGGAACGCATCCGGTAACTGTGTGCGTAAAGGAACCCGAGTTCAGGCGTGGCGACGCGCGCGCCGAAAGAAGGCCCAATCGAAGTGGTCAGCGAAACCGTATTCCCATCAGCATCCATCACCGACAGATGCGTCGTGTCATGAACCTCACCGTCATCCGGTGGAGATAACTGTTTCGCAGGCGACAATTTCCTGCGAATCATTTCCGCACGTTCGGCGGCAAACGTTGGTGAAGAGAGCAGCGGCAACGGGTAACCGTTCGGTTTGGGTTTCAGCGTGCCGATTTCCTGCGGGCGATCATCCATCGCCTGCGCGATCACGCGCGCAAGCAATTCAATTTCATCCGCGTCAGGCGCGGTTTTGCCAATCGCGAAGTGATTCAGGATGTTCAGCATCTCAGACAATGTGTTTCCCCATGCTCGACCTCCGGCGGAAACAATCTGATAGCCGCGGTAATCCGCATTGACGATTACGCCCGGCTGAGCGCGGTATTGCCGCAAATCCTGTTGTTGGACAAAACCGCCGTGAGCCGCAATGTCGCGAGCCATCGCGTCGGCAATCGTTCCGCGATAGAAAACCGCTACGCCGTTGGTTGCAATTTGCTTCAACACTTCGGCCAATCGCGGTTGACGAAAAACTTCGCCAGCCTGCCACGCAGAGCCGTCAGGTTTCAGAAAGTTTTTCGCCGCGCCGTCATTCCGAGCCAGCGCAGTTCGCGTCTGTTGCCAGCTCGCCGCCAGACGCGGCGGAACAACAAAACCCGATTCGGCCAATCCAATCGCCGGTTTCATCACTTCGGCCAAAGGCAGGCGGCCAAACTTGCGCGTCATTTCCGCGACCGCCGCCAAACCGCCCGGCACTGGCACAACCGCATAACCGGCGCGAAGATCATTCGCGTCGCGCAAAGGTTTGACCGTTGTTGGCGATTCCGTCGCGCCGTCAATGGCGATCATTTTGCCGTTGGCCAGGCGCAGCAGAATCTGAGCGCGTCCGCCCAGGCTTGTGTTCGCAGGGTCAGTCACGATCAGCGCAAACCAGGCCGCCGCCGCCGCATCAATCGCATTGCCCCCCGCTTCCATCAGGTTGACCGCCGCCTGTGTGGCGTAAGTCGAACCCGTCGCCGCCATGCCTGTTTTGCTTTGAGCGAACTTTTCCGCCGTTTGCGCGTTGACGCTGACTGCGAGCGTAAGGAGCCAAGTCAGACATAGGCATCGAATGATTCCTTTCATCTCGCACCTCCCAACCAATCGCCGATCAAATCAATCGCGGTCAGAGTCTTGTGGCAATGTGCGCGAAGAAAGGCTTCGTCGAGTTCTTCCGTCAATGGAATTTGCCGCGCCGCCGTCAGACAAGCTTCGCCGTCAAAATCAACATAAGCGAGCCGACAGGTGAATTCATCCGCAGGCCGTCCGAAATCCGAACCCGGCAACAATGCAACGCCGGTTTCTTCCAGCAGACGCGCGCAAAATTCCGCGCCGGTTTTCAATCCGCGCGCGCGCAAAGCAGGCGTGTGTTCGTTGAAATCCGGGAACAGATAAAAACCGCCGTCCGGTTCAGCCGTATCAACTCCGCAAGCCTGCAATTGACGGCTGACGCGCAATCCCAACGCGCGCAAAATTCGCCGCGATTGTTGCACGTAATCTTCTATGGCTTCGGCGCGCTCGAACGCTGTGACTGCGGCGAATTGAATCGGAGCGGCGACAGCGGAAAAGGTTTCGCTGGCGACGCAAGCCATCGCGTCCAACAACCAACGCAAGTCCGCCGGAAAACAAAACGTTCCGAGCCGCCATCCGCCCGCGCCGCACCATTTGCTCAAACCGCTGCTGACAATTGTTCCTTCAGGATAAAAACGCGCGATGGAAACGTGTTGTCCGGTGTGATGCACCTCGCCGTAAATTTCATCGGCGATGATCAGCAGTTTGTGTTGACGTGCGACTTGCGCCAGCGCTTCAAGCTGAGCCGCATCGAACGACATCCCCGTGGGATTGTTCGGATAATTGAGAACCAACAATCGTGGACGCTCTGTCGCAACCCGACAAGCTTTATCCAGTTCATACGGTTGCAAACGCCATCCGTCTTCGTGGCGTGTCGGCAGCCAGTGCGTGCTGAGGCCAAGTAATTGAGCTTGCGGTTCATAAGAAACCCAACTCGGCGACGGCAACAGCAAATCAGCCTGACAGATCATCTGCGCCAGAAAGATCAACTCCTTTGAACCAGGCCCGATCAGTATGTCAGTCGCCGAAACGTGCAGGCCATGAAATCGCTGATGAAATTCCGCCACCGCAGCGCGCAAAGCTGGCAAACCTTTGACAGGCAGATAATCCTTTTGAAAAGCATTCGCCTGCAAAGCAGCGACGACCGAAGGCGGAATCGGAAACGGCGATTGCCCGAAGCCCAGCCTGTAAACTGTGCGTCCCGCTCTCGCCAGTTCGGCGCTTTTTTCATTCATCGCCAACGTGGCTGATGGCCGAAGCGATTGTATTTTTGGGTTTATTGTTTGAACTGTCAGAGCCATAAGTTTCGATCCTGTTCCTGCGCCGGACGATTTCGCGATTTCACTATCATTGTTTGATCGCTTCTTTTTCAAAATCGGATTCGTTGACCCAACCTGCTTTCAGCTTCTCGCCGCGCATGAAGCGTTCGTAAAAATGAAGCTGTTCGGAATTCGCATATTCGTATTTGTCGAAGATGTCGCCCTTGCCGAACATGCGCGGATCGCCCTGCGCTTTCAGTTCGCGTTCCATCTGCGCTCTGAGTCGCGCTTTTTGCGTTTTGAACTTCGGATCGTCAGCCAGATTGTTCAGGCAATCGGGATCGCGCTTCACGTCATAAAGTTCTTCCGCCGGACGTTTGCCGAAAGCCAATTGCCAGTGAAGTTTTTCCTTGCCATCGCGCCGCGCCTGTAAAATTGCGGTCTTCGTCGCGCCGCCGTCGCAATTCAAATAACCAGTTTCAGGATTGCCTGCGGGCCAGCGATCAGTTTCGTAATTGCGCACATACAGCCAATCGTTTTTGTGAATGCCGCGAATCGGATAACCGACATCGTTCGGGCGTCCGATGTCATGACGTTCTTTGCCGACCAGCACGTGATCGCGCTGCGGATTGATCTGTCCGGCTTTCGAGGAAAACAAAATGTCCGTCAGGCTGCGGCCAATCGCCGGTTGCATGCCGGTTTTAGTCAGCTTCAATCCGGCGAGTTCGATGATCGTCGGCGCGAAATCGGCGAAGCTGACGTAATCATTGACCGTGCGTCCGGCGTTTTTGATTCCGGCTTTCCACATCACAGCCAGCGGCACGTGGTTCGATACGTCGTAAGCTTGTCCTTTCGCTCGCGGGAAAGGCATGCCGTGATCGGACGTGACGATGACGATTGTGTTGTCCAGCAAGCCGCGATTCTCAAGTGATTCCAGCATCCGCATCAAGTGCTGATCGAAATGTTCGATTTCCATCGCGTAATCCAGCATGTCGTTGCGCACTGTTTCGTTGTCCGGCCAGAAACCGGGCACGCGGTCAATGTCGCTGGTTCGCTTTCCGCCTTTCGCCACGCCTGAACCGTATTCATATCCGCGATGCGGTTCCAGTGCTCCGTACCAGAAGCTCCACGGCTGGTCTTTGGGCGCGGCGTTCAGGAAATCTTCAAAGTTTGCGGCGTAATCATTGTTCTCGATGCCTGTGGTTGGCGGCGTCAGCTTGCGTGCATTGAACGGCTTGCCGGCCATTTGCCTGGCTTTGCCGTTGGCGTCGTTGGCAATGCCCGGCGCCCAACCTTTCGCTGTCAAACCCGTGAAATAACCAGTGTCGCGCAAAGCCTCTGCCCAGGTTTTGAATTTGGCGGGGAAGTATGGAATGTGATTCGCGGCTTCTTCCAATTGCCACGAATTGCGACCGGTAAGGATGATCGCCCGCGATGGCGCGCATTTGGCGTTGGGCGTGAAAGCGCGCGTGAACAACACCCCTTCGCGCGCGACGCGATCAAAGGCGGACGTTCGGACGAACTTGTTGCCATAAGCGCCTGCGTAACCGTAAGCCCAATCATCTGCGATGGCGAAAAGAATATTCGGGCGTTGCGATTTCCGTGTCTGAGTCGTTGAAGTCGAAACGACTGTCAGCATGATGCTTAGCATAGCAATAGATGTTGTCAGCGCTTTCATTTGTTATCCCCGTATAAAATCAACTCAAGTAAGAGTGAAGCCGTTGTTATCGCCAGCATCCCAATCAACGCCATTGCAAATCCGATCATTCCGGGAATTCGTCGCTACCACGCGCGCCAATCCGAACGATATAGCCAGTTCACCAGCGCTGGGTGAGAATCAGGACGGGTGGCGAAGTCGAACATCTGATTCAATTCCTCCTGAGACAGCTCGATCACACAGCAGGAATAGTTTGGGCGTTTGCTGACAAGTCCGCGGTTTTTCAGTTCCTGCAACGCTTCGCGCACGGGAATGGAACTGACTCCGAATTGTTCAGCCAACTCGCGCTCAACCAGTGGCTCTCCCAGGATAATGGCGCGTTGCAGGGCTTCGATGATTTCATCGCGCAAGGTTTTGGCTTAGATATTCAAACTCGCGTTTTGCATGTTTGTATAGCTTTCCAACTTGATCCGCAGCGAGCGCTTCGTTATCTGATTTCAGTGATCCGCTTTGACTCTTGCCATTTCATTTACCGCGGGTTTTCACTGTATAGCCTTTGATCAGGCTCTGTGCGTTGTCTTTGACTTTACACAAGCCCGAGCTGAGAGCGGCAAGCTTTCAACCAGATTGCATATGGGCTATATCATATATAGTTCAATTTAGTCTGTTAACCCCTGGAAGTTTCCCGGTAATAAAAAAAGCAGTCAACATAAACCTTGAAGAAAGGTTTTGATGACTGCTTTTTGTATAGCCGGATAGCTGTAACAAAGATAACTAGGGTTTCTTTTTAGCAGGAGTTCTTCTCTTGCCATCGTCCAGCGACTTCGGCGGCGGCAGGTTATTGCCTCTGACCAATTCGGCGATTACCGCTTTGGCCTCTGCGACGCGAGAATCGTCAGCGGGAGCTTTTTCAACGAAAGTCTGCAAAGCGTCGGCTGATTCCTTGAACTTGCCGGCATTGGCATAGGCCAGACCAAGTCCGTGCCAGGCTTCGATATTGGCCGTATCGGTTTCCAAAATCTTCTGATAGGCGGCGATAGCCGAATCGGTTTGACCTGAATCGAACAACACCTTCGCGCCTTTGGTAGCAAGCTCCTTCTTCTTGGCAGGATCGTCAGTCAGTTCGACAAGGGCGTTATAGTCCTTGACCGCTGCTTCAGCCTGCGCGCCGTCGAAGTACTTGGTTCCCAGAATTCCTTCGGATTCGGCTTTGACCACGTAATAAGTGCGGCGGGTGTTTTTGTTCTGCGCCGGATCGTTTTTCTGTTTCGGGTCTTTCTCCCAAAAATCCAAACCTTCCAGAGCTTTGCCCATCGCGTCAATTGAACTGACGAAATCTTCTTTGGCCGAATCGCGCTCGCCGGCGTTGAACTTCGCCACCGCCCGTTTTTGCAGCGCAATGCCCAGATTGCCTTGCGAAATATGGATGGTCGGATTGAGCTTCACCGCTTCGCTGAATGAAGTGATCGCGCCGTTATAATCCTTTTTATCCATCGCGGCCTGACCGGCCTGAAGTAGCGTATTGATCTGCCCGATGGAGGTGTTGTACTTCTCAGCCTCTTCGCGTTCCTTCAGCGCTTTCTCGTATTCTTCCTTAGCCTTCTTGGCATCGGCTTCGCTCACTTTTGGAGCGGCGCCTGCGGCAGGAGCGCCGCTGCCGGCTTTCTTCACGTCATCAATAGTCAGCTTACGTCCGTCGCCGACCATCAACTCGACCTTCAAGCGCTCGCGATCAGGGCGTATTCCAACCAGGAAAGTTGGCGCAAAACCGCTGGCCGAAACCAGCAATGTGTAAGTTCCGACGAAAGGAACGCCAGCGTGCAGGAACTCGCCTTTCTTGTTGGTTTTGACTGTGTAATTGCCTTTGATGTCGGTGCGAACGATGTCAACCTGAGCGTCAACAATCGGTTCACCCGTTCCTGATTTGACGACATCGCCTTCGATGCGGCCAACCTGAGCAAATGCGCCGACTGCGAGCGAAGATAAAAGCGCGCAACTTGCTATTAACAGCCAAAGATTCTTGATCTTCATTGTTGTCCTCCGTGTGATGCTAAAAACTGCTTCAAAACTTCGAGAGAGCCATCTTGAGCAAAGATTGAACGCCGGTTGACGTAAACATTGCGTCAAAGTTATGAGGCGGGACTCACATCCGGTGAATTCCACGTCCGCTCAATTCTGGCCGTGTGTCTGATTCCAATAAATGAATTCGATGATAATTTTGGAAACCTGATGAATAAAACCGAACCGGATTTTATCCGTCGCAAAATCATATTTCAATTGACGAAGCGAGGAAATCTTCGGTTACGACGCTTTTGCATAAACCGCCGGGTCGGGAACGCCTGCCTGTTTGAAACCGCGCAACCTGAGCGCGCAACTGTCACATTCGCCGCAGGCGATGTCCTGGCGCTTGTAACACGACCAACTCAATTCGAGCGGCGCTTTGAGTTCAAGCCCGCGCCGGACGATCAGGGCTTTGTTCAAGTGAATGACCGGTGTGACGATTTGAATGCTGGTTTCCGGTTTGGTTCCAATCTCTATTGCCCGATTGAAAGCTTCGTAAAATTCCGGTCGGCAATCCGGGTAACCCGAACTGTCTTCGGCGACTGCTCCGATGTAGATTCGATTCGCTCCTATCACTTCAGCCCAGCTTGTAGCGATGCTCAGCAGATGAGCATTGCGAAAAGGAACATACGAAGTCGGAATCTCTTTCGATTCCAGGTCGGCGCGACTGACCTCAATTTGTTTGTCCGTCAACGACGATCCTCCGATTTGCGCCAGATGAGCGATGCTGGTCGCCAGTCTTCGTTTGATTCCGTAAAAATCCGCGATGTCGTTGAAAGCCTGCAACTCGCGTTTTTCAGTTCGCTGACCGTAGCTGACATGCAACATGGCAATTTCATCGCACTCGTTGACGGCGATTGCCGCAGTCACGCAACTGTCCATGCCGCCGCTGACCAAAATAATTGCGGATTGCGGATTGCGGATTGCAGATTGATTGTTCTCCATTAAATCAGACACCCTTTACGTCCGGCCCCCAGATGTATTTGTGAAGCTGCAATTGCATTCGCCCGTGAACGTCGGATTGAATGACCCATCCGGCGAGTTTCTTCAGTTCGACGGCTTCCCAAACCGGAGAAAATAAAATGCAAGGCTCGCGTTCGTTTAGCTTGTATTTGTTGATCACTTCCAGCGCGAAATCGAAATCGGCACGGTCTTTGATGACGAATTTGATTTCATCGCGCGGATTCAGCTTTTCCAGATTCGGCCAGAAATTTCGTTCGGCTTCGCCGCTGCCGGGACATTTGACGTCCAGAATTTTAACGGCTCGCGAATCCAGCACGCTGGCATCCAGTCCGCCGCCGGTTTCAACCAGCACGGTGTAACCTTCATCGCAAAGCCTTTTGACCAGTTCGCAGCATTCGCGTTTTTGCACCAGAGGTTCGCCGCCGGTGATTTCGACCAGCCTGCAATCGTAGCCGCGAACTCGCTCAATCACTTCGTCAACGCTCATTTCCGTTCCGCCAGTGAAAGTGTATTCGCTGTCGCACCACGAACAGCGCAGATTGCACCACGTCAGTCGCACGAACACACAAGGCAATCCGGCGAAGGACGATTCGCCCTGAATCGAATGGAAGATTTCGGTAATTCGCATAAAAGAAAAATGACGAGCGAAAGTCATGTTGGCCTTCGCTCGTCATTGTTGCAAGAGTGTTTGCAAGAGTCGGTTTAGAACAATTTTTCCGCGGGCGGTTTTGCCCCTTTCAAGCGCAGATAGATCGTCGTCTGACCGCGATGGTGTGTTTGATGTTCGAAGGCTTTGGCCAATGCGCCGCCGCGAGTGGTGTCTCGGCCAAACAGTTTGATCGCTTCGCCCAGCTTTTTCGGATCAGCGCCTTTGACGGCGTTGATCATGAAATCGTAACTGTCGGTGACGGCTTTTGTGCAAGCAGCTTTTGTCTTCATCGAATCGGTTTTTTCCAGATTCACCTTGCTGGTGTTTTCGACTCCGGTGGCCGCCGCGGCAAATGCGTAGTTGGCGTTGGCCAGATGGAGCATCTGTTCGGCGAAGCTGCGAATGTCCGGCGTGGGTTTGAAGTTGTAGCCGTCTTCGGGCATGGCGTCCAGATATTCTTTGGTGTAATCGCGAGCGCGTGTCCAATCGGCGACCATCATGGCGATGTGATCCGACGCGGCGCTTTGAGCGGCCACTGCCTGCGATCCGCCTGATGCCGTTTGAGCGAAGCAAACAAGCCCAAAAGCCAGACTGATTGCCAGCGAACTGGCCAAATAACGCAATGCGAGAATTCTCTCCTTCATATGCTCTCCTTCTGATTGGGGTTGACGTTAAGGTTTTAGGTTTGACAGCGATGATCGCCGCATTTCGAATACGACGCGCGTCATCGTCAGGTTGCGTTCAACCGGCAATGAAGTCAAGCATGCGATGGTAAAAACTTGTAAAGCGAAAGGTAAGTCAGATTACGTTCGACTGGCCGTCGCTGATTGCAATCGCCCTGTGGTAGACTGCGGTTTCAAGGCTGAAACAAATCCTGCAAAGCTGAACAAAACGAAAATGGAAGAGATTTTTGGGCCGAAAGGCCTTTTCGCGTCCCATCATCCTGATTACGAATACCGCCCCGGTCAGGTGGCGATGGCCGAAGCCGTCGCCGAGGCTTTGATGAAAAAGCATCATCTGTTGGTGGAAGCCGGAACGGGGACGGGCAAGACTCTGGCATATCTGATTCCGGCAATTGCCACAGGTCGCCGAGTCATCGTTTCAACCGGCACCAAGAATCTGCAGGAACAGCTTTTCTTCAAAGACATTCCTTTTCTTCAATCAGTTCTGCCGAATAAATTCAGGGCGATGTATCTGAAAGGCCGGTCGAATTACGTTTGCCTGTTGCGGTTGAAACGCGCCGAATCTCAACCTGTGCTGGAAGGTCTGGGCGAAGTGGAGCATTTCGATCTGGTCAGAGAATGGGCTTATCAAAGCGAAACCGGCGACCGCGCTGAACTGGCTGAATTGCCTGAAAACATTTCCTTCTGGCGTCACATTGACGCTCGTTCGGACATTTGCATCGGTCAGAAATGTCCTGAGTTCGACGCCTGCTTCATCACCAAAGCCCGCCAGCGCGCGCTGGAATCCGAAATCATCATCGTCAACCATCATTTGTTTTTCGCCGATCTGGCGTTGCGCGACAAAGAATGGGGTCAGGTTTTGCCGGATTACAACGCCGTGATTTTCGACGAAGCTCATCAGATAGAAGACGTCGCATCGCAATATTTCGGAGCCAGCGTATCGAATTATCAGGTGGACGATCTGCTCAACGACATTTCGCGTTTGGCAATCGCAGATGTTGATGCGGCGCGTGAAATCACCAAAGCCTCTGCGCGCGTGGCCAAAGTGGCTGAAAATTTCTGGCTCAATTTCACCGGCGGCGAGACGGCTTTTTCGATCACCACGCTGAGCGGCGAAGGACGTTTTGTTTTGCGCCCGCAAATGTTCGTCCGCAAGGATCGTAACGGGAACGAAAGTCTGAGTCCGGCGGGCGAGCGTTTCAAAGCTTTGCGTCAATCGCTGGATCGTCTGGCCGGCGAACTGAACATCGTCAAAGAACCGCCGCCGGAAATGGAAGCCATTCAACGCCGCGTCGAGCAGTTGAAGTTTGACCTGGATTTCATAGTGCTCAATGAAGACCAGACCTTCATCAATTGGTGCGAACGTCGCGGACGCGGAATCTTTCTGCAATCCACACCGATTGACGTGTCAGGGATTTTGAACGACAGGCTTTTCAGCCGTAACGAAGCCGCCAGCGACGAAGCCGAAAAAGACAGGCAGTTCAAGATTGAGTCGGTGGTCATGACTTCGGCGACGTTGACGACCGCCGGATCGTTCAAGTTCATGCGGAATCGGTTGGGAATTGACCGCGCCGCCGAACTGATCGCCGAATCGAATTACGATTATCGGAAACAATCTCTGCTTTATCTGCCGCCGAAAATGCCAGACCCGCGCGACGCCGGATTTGCCGAAGCCGCCGCGAATGAAATCGTCAAAATCCTGAACGCCAGCAACGGACGCGCTTTCGTGCTTTGCACCAGCAATTCCCAGATGAAAGCTCTGCGCGATCTGGTCGAATATCGAATCGAATTTCCGGTTCTGATGCAGGGCGAAGGCTCGCGTACGGGAATCTTAGATCGTTTTCGTCAGACGCCGAACGCCGTTCTGTTCGCGACGGCCAGTTTCTGGCAGGGAGTTGACGTGCGCGGCGAAGCTCTGTCTTGCGTGATAATTGACAAGCTGCCGTTCGCCGTCCCGACCGATCCGGTGGTCGCCGCTCGCCAGCGGTACATTGACAACACAGGCGGCAACAGCTTCGCGGATTATTCGATTCCGGCTGCGGTCATATCTTTGAAACAAGGTTTTGGCCGTTTGATCCGTAGCGCGACAGATCGCGGCGTGCTTTCGATTCTCGATCCGCGAATCGTCACCAAAGGTTACGGGCAAAACTTTTTGAAGAGCTTGCCTCCTTCGCGCGTTACCAGAAAGATCGAAGACGTGAAGGAGTTTTTTGCGAGCTAGCCTCGCGTCTTTATTACCTCAAACCAAAAACCGGGAGAATTTATGACATTTGTCCGCAAGGCTGCGCGTTGCAGCCTTTTGTTTGTCGCAATGTTTTGCGTCGCGGCGCAAACTGAAATCGCCAACGCTCAATCGGCAATCAACTGGGATGAAGTCCAAAAAGAAGCCGTTGAGCTTTTCGTTCAATACCTGAAAATTGACACGACCAATCCGCCGGGCAATGAGATTCGCGCGGCGAATTTTTTCGCCGACATCTGCAAACGCGAAGGCATCGAGCATAAAATCTTCGAGCCGTTTCCCGGACGCGGAACGCTGTGGGCGCGATTGCCCGGCGATGGCAGCAAACGTCCGATCATTCTGCTCAACCACACGGACGTAGTTCCGCACAGCCCGGAATTCTGGTCGGTTGCGGCTTTCAGCGGCGAAATCAAGGACGGTTTCATTTTTGGTCGTGGCGCACTGGATATGAAATCTGTTGGAATGGCGCAGTTCGTAACGATGCTGGCGCTCAAACGCGCGAATATTCCGCTCAAACGCGACATCATTTTTCTGGCGACGGCTGACGAAGAAGCGGGCGGACAGCAAGGCGCAGGCTGGTTCGCCAAAAATCATCCTGAACTGATCGGCAAAGCGGAGTTTCTGTTCAACGAAGGCGGCAGCAATTTCGTTGATCCCGGCGGCAAAGTTCTGGCGATTGGCGTTGGGCCGTCGGAAAAAACTCCTGCCTGGTTGAAACTGACGGCGACGGGCGAACCCGGCCACGCTTCGATTCCGCGCCCGAATTCATCCGTCAACCGATTGCTCAGGGCGCTGAACAGATTGCTGGATTATTCGCCGCCGATTCAGTTGACTCCGATTGTCGAACAGTCCTTCAAAGCGGTGGCTCCATTGATGCCCACTGATGTTGCGGACAAATATGCCAATCTTCGCGAAGCGATCAAAGACCCGGCGTTTCTGCGACAGCTTGAAAGCGATCCCGGAGCGAAAGCGCTGACTCGCAACACCATCACTGTGACGGTTCTCAACGGCAGCAACAAGGTCAACGTCATTCCGCCGCAGGCTTCCGCCGAAGTGGACACTCGTCTGGTTCCGGGCGAAAAGCTGGACCGTTGGATCGCCGAATTGCGCGGTGTGATCAAAGACGATTCGATCAGAATCGAACCCGTTCTGGCTTTTGAGGCCAATGCTTCGCCGATTGACACCGATCTGGTTGCGGCTGTCAGGGAGATTGTCAAACGCCGTTATCCGGGCGCGCTGATTTCGCATCCGGTGCTGGCGGGTTTTACCGACAGCCATTTCTTTCGCGATTTGGGAGTTCACAGCTACGGCTTTTCGCCCTTCGTCGCTCCGGCGCGAGAACTCGGTTCGGGTTTTCACGGCAACGACGAACGCATTGGCAGACAGGCTTTCGTTGACGGAATGAAGTTCTTTTACGAAGTGATTGAAAAACTGGCGAGATAATTGAAGATTGTGCAAATTAAAGGCTCACGCAATGCCGCGAAGACGCATCTCTAAAGACGGTTTCGGTGTCAAGGGGGAAAATGAGTAA